>NZ_JACDCW010000043.1 GCF_013817345.1 Methylibium sp. | reverse complement strand
TGCCGGCCACCAGCGTGACCAGCAACAGACCGGCACCGAGCGTGAGGATGTAGCCGTAGGGCAGGAGTGCCGATACGATGAAGTGACGCCGCCGCACCGCGACTCTGTGCAGGAAGATCACCGACATAGCGTTCTCGAGCACAGTGAATGCAAGCGAGCTGAAGAACAGCATGGTTGCCAGCAACACCCAACCGATGATGTCGCGGTGCATCAAGAACTTACTTAGTTCGTCGACGATGGCCCGCGACTGGCCCGGAATCAGCCACTCCAGGTAGAGCCCAATCGTCGCCAACAAGTCCCCCTGGTCAATGACGTGAGACAGCGCAATGACGCTCAGGATGAGCAGTGGCACGATCGACAGCAGCGCGTAGTAGGCCACCGCGCCCGCTAGAAGCAGCCCCTGGTTTGCGCGGAACGCCTTCAGCGCGCGGAATATGAAACTCCCTGGGTGGGCGAGCACATATCGGGCTTGATGTCCGAGCAAACGCATGGTTCGACCTTAGCGCCATACCGACAGTGTTGACTTTGGGGACATCATGAACATGCAGATCTGAGGCCTCGCCTGCGCGGCTTCGTTTGTGTTGCCCTCTCCGTCTGGGAGACGGGTAGGGTGAGGGCCGCACGGCCTCGCCTGCAGTGCCCTTTCTCGAAAACGGCCAAGGCAAAACACCTCGCAGTTGCGAACGATCAGATCGAATCCAGCGGACTCAGCGCCCCTCGCCCACCCCGGTTCAACACATGCGTGTAGATCTGCGTCGTACGCACATCGCTGTCGCCGAGCAGTTCCCGCGAATCTCGCCGCGCAGCGCGGCCACCTCGGCCGTCAGGGTGGCGATCGTCGATCAGCTGCTGGAGCATCTGGCCGAGATCGTGGTCGTCGTCTCGCTGTTTTCTAGAACCGCCGTTGAGCACGCGAGTCGCCTGCGTCGATGACCGGTGCTGCACACCGTAACCGTCGGCTCTTCTCGGTCAAAAGGTGCCACCGCCCAGCGCCGGCTCGCCGCGCCGAAGTTCGGTGATTCTCGGCTGCGCTGCGGTTCAAAACATACCGTTCACGTTCTTCGAAGAAGACGAGATCACCTGAAGCACGTCCCAATGCTCAACAATCTTTCCATCAGTTTCTAAGCGGAAAATGTCAATGCCGGCGTAGTCGTGGTCTCCCGGCCAGCGCTGATGGCAGTGCAGGATGACGTGATCTCCCTCCGCGAACGCCCGCTTGAACTCCACGCTCTTGCCCGGGTACTCGCGCGCCATGCGCTCAAAGTATTCGACGAAGGCGTCCTTGCCGTCGGCGACGTGCGGGTTGTGCTGGATGTATTGCGCGCCTGCGTAGCGCTCGATGGCCTTCCGCGGCTGGCACTGGTTAAACATTAAGTCATAGAACGCTTTCACGTTCGCCTTGTTGCGTTCGAGCGGACCCATCACTTCTCCCCTTTGTTGACAGCTTTCGATGGCTGCCGTCATTTGCCGAGCAAAGTCGAACGTCGCGGACCAGTCTGGTCCGGACGTTGGACCGGCTTCACTGCTTCCGGCGGATCATGCTTGCCAGCTTGGCCTCGTCTCGATAGGAGAACTGCCGCTCGCCATTGCGCCAAGTGCCAAGCCACAGCATGTTGGCCGAGATCGCGTCGTGCTCCTTGTCGCTGAACGGCCGGTCGTAGGTCGTCACCACCCCGTGGTAGGCGCGAGGTAGATTCTCCAAGGCCTTCTTGAGCGTCGGGCCGGACAAATTGCCCTTGCTTTCGAACAACGCGCGCAGCAAAAGATGGACGGCATCGTAGGACTGTGAGGCGGACATCATCGATCCGATCAAGGGCTCCTTGCTTAGCTTCGGCTTTGCGACACTTCAAAACGCGTCAGCAAGGCCTGCGGCGTCCAAGCGCAGACGGGTCGCGGTGTGGGTTCGGTTCCGGACGGGCCTGGCGTTGCTAGGATGGCGCTCCCCTACCCGCGAGGCACCTGGCCCATGAGCACCTTCGGCCGCTTCATCATCGAGAACATCGACGAAATCGTCGAAGAGTTCATGGAGTTTGCGCGCACGACCAGCCCGGCGGCCGCCCAACTCGAACCTCAGGCACTGCGCGACCACTCCAAAGTTGTCTTGGAGGCGGTGGCCCAGGACATGGACACCGTTCAAAGCGGGGAGTCAAAGCACCAGAAATCGCTGGGAGCCGCTGATGAAGCTGTGTTCTCCCACGTGAAGCGCACTGCACAGCTCCATGCGCAGCACCGCTTCGACCAGGCGTTCTCCCTGCTGGAGATGGTCTCCGAATACCGCGCGCTGAGAGCCGCCGTCATTCGGCGTTGGACCGAAGCGCTGGGGAGCGCCGACGCCACGCAGCTGGGCGAGCTCACCCGCTTCGGCGAAGCCATGGACGAGGGCATGACGGAGGCCATCTCCTGGTATTTCCGGAGACTCGAGGAGTCGCGCAACCTCCTCATCGGTGTGCTCGGCCACGACCTGCGCAGCCCACTCGGGGCGGTGGGCATGTCGGCAGAGTACCTTTTGCGCTCGGACCGGCTTCAAGGCAACGAGCTCCGGGCGGTGGCTCGCATCATGTCGTCGTCGAAGCGAATGGGCGGCTACGTGAACGACCTGCTCGACTTCGCGCAGACGTTGCTGGGCGAGGGTTTGAGCATCTCCCGCGCGCCGGTGGACCTCGCGGCCCTCTGCCAGGACGTGGCTGAGGAAGTGCGGGCGGCGCATCCGAGCGCGACGGTGCTTGTGGAGGCGCTCGGCCACCCAAGCGGACAGTGGGACGACGCGCGCCTGTCCCAGCTGGTTAGCAACCTCGTCACCAACGCCATCCTCCACGGCGATTCGCTGAAGCCGGTGACGGTGATGCTGACGGAGGCCGACGGTGCGGCCAGTCTCACCGTGCACAACGAGGGCGCCCCGATTCCCGAGGGGGAACTGCCGCGGCTGTTCCAGCCGCTGATGCAGGCGCGCACCGGGCCCGAACAGAATGGCGGCTCGTCCGGCCTTGGCCTGGGGCTGTATATCGCCCGCGTGATTGCCGTGGCGCACTGGGGAACGATTTCGGTGGAGTCCACGGCCGAAGCGGGAACGTCCTTCACGGTGCGGTTGCCGCTCTCTTAGCGCAGCGCCGGTGGCGACTGTCGAAACGAGTCAGTTCGTGTCCGGCGCCGGAGCCTCGCGCGCCCCCTTGCCCTCGGTGCGTCGCGCGTGATGGGCATCCTCCGACAGCGAAAAGAACTTGGCCAAGTTGCGGTCTGGAACGACGCGATCGTTCACGATGTCCACGTCATGTCGCGACCTCGGCAGCCTCGAGCGTAGATCCAAGCCGTGCTCGGGTGTCGCGTAACGCCGCTTCGGCATTCTTGCGCCCAGTCACGTCGACGCACGTGCCAAGCAGATGCCTCTGTCCGCCGTCACCCAATTGCAGCAGCAGCCCACGAAGCTCGACCCATCGAAGGCCCGCGTCCTTGCGGCGGATTTGCCCTTCGAAGTAGAAGGCACCCCTGTCTGGAGCGTGGCCTCGGTCGCCCGCTTGAGCGCCTCGGCGTCTTCCGGCCCGAGAAGCGGGGTTCGACTTCCATCTCACCAAACCGGTCGATTTTCACGCCGTGGACGCGGTGCTTTCTCGTCTTTGATGGGAGCGACAGGACCCACAGGCCTTTGTTCACTTCAAAGGTGACGCCGCCCTTCAAGGCACGGGCGGCTGCATGTGCAGCCGCTCGGCATGCCGATCGATCATCGCGATCATGAGGTCTGTATCGACCGGTTTGGTCAGGTGCAGCTCAAAACCTGCCGCCTCGGCACGAGCACGATCCTCCGCTTGGCCGTAGCCGGTGAGCGCGACCAGGACCGGCGGCGAGTCGCACCATTCTTTGCGCAAACGCGCCGCCACAGCCAAGCCGTCCATACCCGGCAGGCCGATGTCGCACAGCACCAGTTGCGGGCGCTCAGCGAGCACCAGCGCAAGGCCGGAAACGCCGTCGAAGGCCGACACGACCTCGTGGCCGACGATGCGCAGCAAGGTGCTCAGACTGTCGTTGGAGTCCCGGTTGTCTTCGATCACGGCAATGCGCAGGCTGCGCCGGGGCACGGCCTCTACGCGCGGTACGGCGACCGCCGGTTCCGGTCCCTTGAGCAGCGGCAGCGTGACCACAAACTCGCTGCCGCAGTTCAGGCCATCGCTCGTCACCGTGACCGTGCCGCCGTGCAGTTCCACCAGTCGGCGGACCACCGTCAGGCCGATGCCAAGGCCGCCTTGGGCATGCGCCAACGAACGGTCCTCCTGCGAGAACAGCCCGAAGACGCGCTCGAGCGCCTCCGGCGCAAGGCCGCTACCGTTGTCCTTCACACGCGCGATGAGTGCTGTCTCGCTCGGCTCCACGCTCAGGCGAATGGTGCCGCCATCGCGGGTGTACTTGGCGGCGTTGTTCAACAGGTTGCTGAACACCTGCGTCAGGCGCGCCGGGTCGCCGTCGACGAAAACCGGCTGCGCCGGAAGCGCGGCGGTGAGCTGCTGACTCCGCGATTCGGCCAGCGGTCGGCAACTTTCGATGGCCCGCTCGAGGAACTCGTGCACGGCGACGGGGCGCTTCTTCAGCACGATCTTGCCGCTGCGCACGCGCGCCACGTCGAGCAGGTCGTCCAGCAGGAGCGACATCTGTTCGACCTGTTGCTCGATCAGATTGCGAATCCACGGGAGCCGCGGTTCACCGCCCTCGATCCGGGCCAGGATGGCCGCAGCGTTGCGGATCGGAGCCAAGGGGTTGCGCAGCTCATGGGAGAGCATGGCCAGGAAGTCATCCTTGCGCGCATTCGCCTCCTCGGCGGCTTCCGCCAGCTGCTGCGCGTTCATCGAAGCGATGACCAGTCGTTCGTTGGCATCGCGGACCTGCCGAGCGCGCTCCTCGGATTGGCTGGGCTGAGTCATCGCGGCGTCGGACTTGGCGTCAAACTCCGCCTCGCGTCGGGCGAACGCTACTTCGCGCCGCGCCAGATCCTCCTCGCCCGCGCGCAGCCTCTCTTCTCGCATTCGCAGGTCTTCTCCGCCGGCATCGGCGGGTGCTTTACTGGGAGGAGGATTGCTCATGACCCGTCGTGTCGCTCGACCCACTGCACCCGCTTCGGCTGCCCCGACAGCAGACCCTCGTACTCAGGTAGCGCATCGCCGATGCGGATGCCGTCGGCGTCGATGTCAAAGCGGCGCAGCTCCTTGCAGTGCACGCTGGCACGCAGCTTCACGACGGCCAGCAATCGCTCAAGCCGGCTCTCCACTTCGACATAGCGTTGCACGATGATCGCGTCGGTGAGAAAGGCGGCGCCGTAGGGGGAGAAACGCAGGTCGGTGTAGCGGTCTTCCAGCTCGGTTGTCATCAATACCGTGACGCCCATGCCGGTGAGCACTGCAACCATGCGGTAGAGCGACTCACGGAAATCCTCGCGGAAGGTCGGGGCCAGCGCCAGCTCGAAGCCCGAGAGCGAATCGATCACGACCCGTTTGGCTCCCAAACGCTCGATCTGCACTGTCAGTTCATGCAGGGTCTCGTCGATCGAGAGGTCGAGCGCGCGGGTGTCGATGATGGCAAGCTGTCCGGCTTCGACCAGTTCGTCGAGCTTGCGGGTGTGCGACTGGCGCGGCCGCTTCTCGAAAGACGCGATGACGCCGTTTTCGCCGACACGCGCGCCTTCGGTCAGGAAATTGGTCGAGAGGATCGTCTTGCCGGAGCCTGCCGGCCCGGCGATGAGCAGCGAATAGCCCGAGGGCAAACCGCCGCCCAGCATCTCGTCGAGAAGCGGCACGCCCATGGACAGCCGCTTGTCGCCCGCCGGCGTGTCCGTCGGTTCGCTGCCGAGGATGGCGCGCGGGAAGACCCGCACGCCGTCCTCGCTGATGCGAAAAGTGTGCAGCCCGGGAATTTGCGCTTGGCCTCGCATCTTCATGACCTGCAGCTTGCGCACCATGGAGTTGCGGTGCACGCTTTGCGACAGCCACAACAGGCCGTCGGCCACCGTGAACACCGGGTTCGCGTCGCTCTCGGCCAGCGAGTACTCGCCGACCAGAAAGGTGGTGGCCTCCCAGCCGGTCATGCGCATGCCCAGCTTTTGCACCAGTTGCTGCAGGCTGGAGGTCTGCTTGGCGTTGTCCTTGGCAACTTCGTTGACCGAACGGAACGAATCGACGAACACCAAGCCCGGCGAAAAAGCCTCGACCTCGCTGACGATACGCGCCAGCACGGCCTCGAACTTACCGCTCATCGCCTCTTCGGCCAAGTTGACGAAGCGGACCTGCGAGTTGATGCGCTCGATGTCGAAGAAGGCGAACTGCTGCTGGTAGCGCAGCATCTTGAGCGGTGGCTCGCCGAGCACGGTGAAGTAAAGCGCCGGGCGCTCTGGGCTGGCCAGGCCGAACATGAGCTGGTGCGCCAGCGTCGTCTTGCCGCAGCCCGGCGAGCCCGCAATCAGATTGAACGAAAACTCGGGAATGCCACCGCCGAGCAGGTCGTCGAGGCCCGGCACACCGGTCGGCAGGCGACGGATCTTCACTTTATCAGTCATGGCTTGGTCTCCTGTATTGGCGTACTGGATCGTTCTTCCGTCCAGACAGTGTTTAAAAGCCGAGCTGTAAGCCCCTCGCCGATCAGGCCGCTGAGCAATGTAGTGAAGGTGCCAAGGAGCGCGAGGCTGGCTTCCAGGGCATCGGCCGCCTCATGGCGTTCCAGGCTCAGCTGGACGGCAACGAAGGAGGCCGCCGTGGAAAGCGACGGCCCCGATGCATCAGTTTCGCGGTGGGCAATTCGCTGCAGGTTTAAGCAGCGCCTGTAAAGCGCGTGCATGCCGTCTTGCCCGATGACCGGCACGAGTTCCAGGGCCATGCGTTGCCATATCGCGACCGAGGCCTCCGCGACCGTCCAGGCATCCGCGCGTGATCCGCTTTTACGCAGGAGGGCGCCGCGTATCAATTCCTGCGAATGATGGGGATCTATCGGCACAACAAGCAACTCCGATCATTGACGAGAGCAGATCTTCAAATCTTCGACCGCAGGCTTCCGCCGCCCCGGTCTGGGAACTCTCCATTGCAGCAAACGAAGTGCCACGCTCCTAGAGCTCGGAAAGTGGCGCTACCTCAGATTCGTCCGCAGCTTGCTTCGCGACCTGTAATGCGCTTTTGCCGAACGGCAACCGCTGTCCGGGACCGAAATTCGACTACAAGCTCGCCTGGGTGGACCGATGCGCTCCGCAAGACGTATCCGCGAGATCCGGTCTTCACCTTCCGGGACTACCAACGCAACCGTTGGCAACGCAATGCCGGGCTTCGCATCGACCGACTGCTGTTGAGCGCGGCCATGAGCCCGCGACTGGTAGCAGCGGGCGTCGATCGGGAAGTGCGGGAACTTCCCGATCCGAGCGACCATGCTCCCGCATGGATCGAGCTTCGATAAAGCAGATTGCCCGGAACCACCGATATGTGCCGTGCTGGTCGTAACTTCCGCGTTTGCCGGCCCGCCATGAGCGCCTCGCCCTCGACCTCTCCGGACGTGCCGGCTTTTCCGTGCCGACCGCGCCCGAAACGCGGTGCGCGGTTCAATGCGCCGTGCGGCGAGGATGTTCGAAAAAGAACCGCAGCATCTCGGCGCTGGCGTCCGGGCCGCGCCCGTACGTGTAGGAGCCCCTGGCGCTCCCGCCAGACCAGGCGTGCGGCGCGCCATGCACTACCCAGTGCTCCGCGACCACGCGACCGTCTGCCGTGCGGTGGATGCGTCGAGTGCCGGACCGGCCTTCGACCTGCTCGACTTCAACTCTGGCTGCCGCATCCGCGCTGGCTGCGATGACCTGCTCGCCGTTGCTCGGGTGCACGGTGGTGTCGGCATCGCCATGAAAGACGATCGTCGGGACACCTGAGGCAGCGCCGCGGGCCTTCGCGCCGGCACCCTTCATTGCCGCCAGGGCCGACGGAAGGTCCGAAGCTGCACCGGCCGCAAGGCCGGAATGCACACCCACGGCGGCGAAGAGCTCCGGATAGGTCTCCCCGAGGATGGCCGCCATGGCGCCACCGGCTGACAACCCGGCCACGAAGACGCGCTGCGGATCGATCAGCTGATTCGACATCACTTCGCGCGTCATGCCAGCCAACAGTGCCGGTTCGCCGCGCCCGCGCTGCTGATGGCTGTGCTTGAACCAGTTCCAGCAGCGCTGAGGATTGACCTTCTGGGACTGCGCCGGGTACAGCACGAAAAAGCCTTGGGCAAGTACTGCCTCGTTCATCCCTGTGCCTGCGGCAAAGTCGTCCGGATTCTGCGTGCACCCGTGCAGCATCACGACCAAAGGCAGAGCGCGTTCGCCTGCTCCCGGCGGTATGTAGAGCTTGTAGTCGCGAGTGCCTGCCGCCTCGGTGAACCTGCCGCTTTCGAAGCGGCCGCCGACAGGAAGTTCGGCGCTCGGCGCCCGCGTGTGCGCCTCCCCTGGCGGGGCGCTTCGGGGGCTGACGGGTTCCATATCGATGACCCAACCCTTATCGCCCTGGGTCGCAGCATTGCCGTCGCCGGGCGGAGTGAAGCCGAACGTGCTGCTGCCTGCAAGGGCAGCCTGGATAGCGGCCGTGGCCGCTTGCAGATCGCCCGAGCGGGTCAACCGGGCGGCCTCATTCATCATGCTTTGGAGTGTCGTGTTCATTTGGGTGGGTTCGGTAGTTGCTGAGGATCAGGAGATGCGCTGAGCGAGGGCGGCCTTGACGGCTGTGCTGGCATGGAGCGCGCCCAGTACCGTCAGCGATTCGATGGTGGCCAGCGCGAGCGCCGGAGTGACGTCAGAAGCAATCGAAGCAAGTCCGAGAACCTTGATCTGCAAGGTTTGGCCTGCGGCCTCCACGGCCCGCAAATCGGCCGCCGTGTAGTGATGAATCCCGAGTACGAGCGCCTTGCGCGAGACAACCTGACGCACGGCCTCGCCATGTGCCACGAGCTGATTGCGGATCGCCGTGCGGATCAAGTCGCTGCGGTTGGCATAGAAACCTTCTTGTACGAGCAGGTCGACCTGGCCAAGATCGACGTGACCCAGGTTGATGGTGATCTTCTCGTCCACCGCTTTCGCGGTCCGGTTCAAGGTGGCGCTTCGGGCTGGCATGGCACCATCCTAGCACCATCCAAGTAGATGGCTTGCAGCGTTGATGATTTCGCCTGGACTTGACCGTGGGATGCTGCAAGCCTCGGCGTTGGCCCACTGATCACGCCGTGCTCACGGTTGGTCACGAGGGCACCCGGATGCCGTCGCGTCAGCCACATCAGCTCTACGTTCCGCTGCGCTTCGCGCTCGAAGCGTCGGCTCGACTACAGCTGGTTGAGGTAGCCGCAGATTAAAGGCGTGGCCGTCCGCAACAGGTCGGGAGCTTCAGTTCGCCGCCTTCGAGAGCATCGCCCTGGCGACTGTTGCCGCCGAAGCTTCCTCGCGATCAGGTTGCGCACTTCCCCTTTCCGCTGCCACTTACCGTCGACCGCCAGCAGCCGCTGGCCCCAGCAGCACCTGCCGCTACTCGTCGCGCAAGCTTTTCCACACGATCACCTGCACCGCGCCGGTCTCGTCTTCCAACGACACGACGATCGTCCCGTTGGCCGTGTCCGGCTGCTGTCGAAGCGTGACGATGCCGCAGGCCGTCACCAAGCGCCCATCGGGCAAGTCCTTGAGCTCCTCGTAGCTCATCACGCCCACGCTTGGCCAGCATGGGCCTGAGCGGGCGAGAGGATGCCGCCTCAGCGTCAGTCCGAGCGACGCGTAGTCCCAGACGATCTCCTCCCTCGGCATCGAGCCGGCCATGCCGCTTTCGGTCGGCGGCGCCGCGTCGACTCGGCGACGCCGCACTGGTGCCTCGCGTACCGAAAGCCCCCCGCTACCGAGTCGAACAACCCGACCTGCTGTGAGCTGACGGATCTGACGCCCGCAGGCGAGGGATGCGGCTTCCCTCCGTTGCCCGCTGCATCCGAAAACAGCCGTAGGGAGCCGTCGTGCCGCTGCTCGTCCCGGGGCAAACGCCACAGTGAAGCTCCGGGCGCCGACGGCTGCGCCGATGCGCTTCAGGACGCGGGCGGTTTCCTTCGCAGCCGGCTGAACATGCGGCGTTCCGAAAGTCGCTCGAACGAGACAAGGCTGCCGAGCAAGCCGCCCACGGACGACAGGTGATTCACCGTGCGCAAGGCCTCGAGTGCCAGTTCCTGCACAACCTGCCGCTCACTGACCTCGTCGCCTTCGCGCACACGGGACAGGGCATGCAGCACGTACAACCCGAGAAGAGCCGACAAGGCGAACAGGAACTCCATGTGGGAAAAACGCAGCAGCGACACCTCGTCCTCGCGCATCGGCGAGACCCAGCGCACGACGACCGACAACTGACTGAGTTCGAACCATTGGGCGATGGCTCCGCCGGCCAGGGGCGCCAAGCCGCCGGCGAAGGCGCAAATCAGCCCGATGGCGGCCAGATAGGCCGTGCCCTGCCCCTGTGGCGCCAATTTCAGCCCGAGGTTGCCGGTGGCCAGCGCGATGCCTCCGCTGGCCGCTCCCATCACGACATGCAGCAGATAGAGCAGCGCAAGCTGTAGCCCATAGGGCTCTCCGACGCGGGTAAAAACCAGACCGGCCATGCACGCGAAGTAGGCCGGCAAGGCGACGACGAGAACCGCCTTGTTCGAGAGCCGGTCGGACACCCGACCCCACACCAGCAACGTCAAGGCATTGGCGAGCTGGCTGGTGACCCACAGCGTGGTCACCACGGTCAATGAATAGCCGAGCTGTTGGAGCAGGTAGACCGTGAGAAAGGGCGCCGCCAGGTTGCTTGCGAGGTTCCAGGCGCCGAGCAGGACCAGCAGGCTGCGGAAGTTGGCGTCTTGAAGCGGCACCCTGAGCCGCTGCACAAGCGATGCCGGCGGCCCCGCGTCGTGCATCTGCGGCTCGGGCGAGCGCGCCAGGTAAAACGAACTGGCGAAGCCGGCGATGCCGGCTGCCGCAAACGCGATGGCGTAGGCGTGCAGCGGGTTGCCGAACGGCAGGTGATCCACGAGCAGACCGGCGGCCAGCGTGCCCACGCAGGCCAGCGCGGTGGCCAAGAGCAGCCGTCGCGCGAAGAAGACGCCGAGCACGTCCGGCGGCAGCAACTGGTGGAACCAGGAATTGATGGCGCAGGAGGCGATCGAGCCCAGCGCCGAGATCAGCAGGTGCGCGGTGATGAGCAGCGCCAGCTGGCGACCGTCTCCCACCGGCATGAAAGGCAGCAGCGCCAGCAGCAGGATCAGGGCGCGCGCGATCGTGAGTCCGATGACGCCGATCCTCTTGCGCTGGCGCACTCGCTCGACCAACGCGAGGGCAGGCAGCTGGAACACCTGGGTGAGGAACGGGATCGCGGCGAGCAGCCCCACGACGAGCGGGCCTGCACCGAGCGCCAAAGCGAAGGCGAGCAGAACCACGCCGCCCGAGAGCGCGCCCGTCAGGCTCGCCCAGGCCGCATCGGCGACGAGCATGCTTTTTGCGACCGCAAGCTCTTGAGCGGAGACGGATGCGACAGGACGAAGGTGCATGGGGGAAGGCTGCGCGCACAAGACGCATGGGCTGCCCTAAGCAGCCGTTGTGCCCGCGGACACTGGCACCAAGTAGCTCCGAGGCCTGGCAAGCCTCATGGCGGATGGGCATTGCGGGCCGGCGAACATCGCGCGCGACGTGGCGCTGCTGATGCCGGAGGCGCGCGTGTTCGCGCTGCCCGAGACGGGGCCACGCAGCCCGATGTCGTGGCACTACAGGAGATTGAGACTACCGACGACAAGTTTCCACGGTCGGAGCTCGAAGACGCGGGTTACGGGTGCCTCGTGGTCGGTCAAAGCGCCTATACAGGCGTGGCGCTTCCGGCCGGCGACTCGGGCATGCGGGTCTACCGCATCGTCGCCTCGGCATGACCAGAGCGCCTGTCGCTTTCAGGGACTGGAGACCGCGTCACGGCTTGCGTCCGCGCTCGGATGGGGCGCCGGAAGAATCGTTTGGGTGGCGAGGGGTACCTGATCATCGCCCGTCGGGGATCGGTTCCGATCGATCGCCTGCGAGCAGGAGTTGCGGCAGTTGCTCGAACGTCCAGGCGTCGTTTTTGGTTTGGAAGAGCCACACAAGATCGAAGCGGTCGATGCTCCATTGGCTCGGCGCACAGGTCGGCCCGACGAGCGACCGCGCGATCGATGGAATCGAGCCGTGCCTCCAGCAGATCAGCACGGGTCCGGGTGATGCTCGAGCCCCAGCGATCATTTCCGGGACGCCTGATTCGGAGGAGAACTCGTCATGAACCGTCAATCCGAGTGCCGCTGCGAGCGGCCCGACGGTGCTCAGCGGCCGAGTGCTCTTGCCCTTGGCAGATGCGGCAAAGATGGCCTGCGGCCGTTGCAGCCCGGAAAGAACCGGCTGACCGCTGACCGGCGCGAAGAATCGAACCAACGCGCCGGCTCGCTGCCAGCCTCTGACCGAAAGCTCCTGCGGGTCTGCAGCGCCGTCCGCGCGCACACCGCCAATGCCCGACGCCCGATCCGGCTTCTCGGCGTGCCGGATCACCATGATGGTTCGGGCTGCCATGCAGAGGTCTCCTTGTGCGTCCTGTGGTTCGTCGGCGCAGCAAGCAGCGCACCCGATGCGCGTCTGAATGCACAGACGGCGAGAGCCTTTCGCCTCGTTGCCATGTATCAGGGAGAGATGGCAAGATGACCGGCTCTCAACGCGCATGCGAACAGAGGCTTATCCTCCGTTTCGATCCGCCTGGGCTGCGAGATCGAAGTATGGCGAGGCCTTATGGGTGAACTGGAACTGAAGTTTGGGGTGCCACCCGAGGCGCAGGCATCACTTGAAGCAGACGTGCGGCGCCGCGGCGGACGGCACATACGCCTGCAGGCGATTTACTTCGACACGGCAGCGGGCTTGCTCGCACAGCACAAACTTTCGCTGCGTCTGCGCAAGGAGGGTCGGCGCTGGGTGCAGACGCTCAAGGCCGCGGGCGACAGCGCCATACATCGCCTGGAGCACAACGTCGAGTTGAGCACGGCCGAGGATGCGGTCCCCATCGTCGATGCGAGCCTGCACGATGGCTCTCAGGCCGGTGCGGCGCTGGCCGCAGTCCTCGACGGGAGCGGGCCGATCGAAGCCCTCGTCGAGGTGCACCGTGCGGACGTGTCGCGTCGGGCGCTGGCCATTCGCATCGACGAGTCTCAAGTCGAGTTGGCGCTGGACGAGGGCACGCTGGCGGCCGGCAAGGCTTCGCAGTCGGTCATGGAGTTGGAGATCGAACTCAAGGCGGGCGATCCGGCGCCCATGTTCGAGCTCGCAAAGGCGTGTGTCGGCTTCGGGGGGCTGTGGCTCAGCACCGTGTCGAAGGCCGATCGCGGGGCCCGGCTGGCGAGCGGCCAGGCCTGCGGCGCGGCGGTGCGCGCCGAAGAGCCGAAGCTGCACGAGAAGATGAGCGGCGACGCGCTGCTGCGTGCGGTGCTGCAGGCCTGCCTGCGGCAAGTTCTTGCCAACGCCAGCGAAGTGGCGGCCGGCAGCCTGGACGAGCACCACATCCACCAACTGCGCGTCGGCCTGCGCCGATTGCGCACAGCGCTGCGCGAGCTGGGTACGCTGTCGCCCGGCGTCGATGCAGCCTGGGAAGATCCGCTGGCGCACACCTTCGCGCTGCTCGGCGAGTTTCGCGACGACGAAGCCGTCGTAAACGCAGTGCGCCCCTTGCTGGAAGCCGCTGCTGCGCCGCTGGTCGAATGGAAGGGGTCGGCGTCCAAGGTGAAGCCGCCGGAGGCGGTCCGGGCGGTGCCGTTCCAAACGGTGCTGCTCGACCTGATGGCTTTTGCCGGACGCACGGAATCCGAGCCGGATGCCCCGGCGCCCGAGCGCGCGATGGAGCACATCGTGCGGCGGCTCGGCAAGCTCCACAAGCAGGTGGTGAAGGAAGGCAAGCGCTTCGAGCGGCTCGAGGCGCTCGACCAGCACAAGGTCCGCAAGCGGCTCAAGCGCCTGAGGTACTTGAGCGAATTCGTTCAGACACTGTTCGGCGGCAAGCCCTTCAGGCGCTACATCGAGCGGCTGCGTCCCGCGCAAGACGCCCTCGGTGCGCACAACGATGCGCTCGTGGCGCTGGAGCGCTTCAAGGCGCTTGCGCACACGGACGCGAACGCGTTGTTCGCCGTCGGTTTCCTCGAGGCGCACAGTGCTGCCACTGCGAAGGATTGCCGACGAGCGCTCAAGGCGGTGGCCGGTGCCTCGCGCTTCTGGCGCCACTGAAGGCATCGACGTCGACTTGAACGACCCGTACTGCGGGGACTTGCTGTTACGCAGCAAGGCCCGAACGGCGAGGGGGTCGGACCCCATGGCTAGAAGCGGCACCTTGTGCAGACGGTCTGATGCAAGGCACCGTCACCGCGAACAACTCCGACGCGTACCAGGCGGCCTGCCTGGCGGGACTGGGACTGATCCAGGTGCCGGCGCTCGGCGTGCGCCGGCTCGTCGCGTTGGGTGAACTCGTCGAAGTGCTGCCCGAGCACACCGGCAAGCCGATGCCGGTGTCCTTGCTGTACGCGAACCGTCGCAATCTGGCCAAGCGGGTGCAGGCGCTGATGGAGTGGCTGGCGCAGGTGCTGGAGCCACACTTGCGGGACGACTGACTGCCTCTCCGATCACGTTGCGCTCAGCGGCTCGACACGTCATGACACAGTCACCTCGAGCAGAGAACATGCCGGTCCATGCAGGAACAGCCATCGGGCACGCAGCGAAGCAGCGGACAGCCGCCACGCGTGCGAACGATCTGGATTTCCGATGTCCACCTCGGCACTCCCGGATGCCAGGCCCCTGCGCTGCTGGACTTTCTGCGCTCGATCGAATGTCAGACGCTCTACCTGGTCGGCGACATCGTCGATGGCTGGCAACTCAGGCGCAGTTGGTACTGGCCCCAGTCACACAACGATGTAGTGCAAAAACTTTTGCGAAAGGCGCGCAAGGGAACGCGGGTGGTGTTCGTGCCCGGCAACCATGACGAATTCGCGCGGCGCTACGTGTCGCACAACTTCGGCGGCGTGGACGTGGTCGAGGACTGCGTGCACGTACTGGCCGACGGCCGTCGTCTGTGGGTCACACACGGCGACTTGTTCGATGGCGTGATCCAGCGTGCCAAGTGGCTGGCTCATGTCGGAGACAGCGCCTACGAGTTCTCGCTGAAGCTCAACCGCTGGTTAAACGTGCTGCGCGCTCGGACAGGCCGGCCGTACTGGAGCCTGTCGGGTTACCTGAAATCGAAGGTCAAGCGCGCCGTCAGTTACGTCGGGGACTTCGAAGCCGCAGTGGCGCGGGAAGCGCGCAAACGGGGTGTGCAAGGCGTGGTCTGCGGCCACATTCATCACGCCGAGATGCGCGATATCGACGGGATCCTCTATTGCAACGACGGCGATTGGGTCGAGAGTCTCACAGCCCTCGTCGAGCACCTCGACGGGCGCCTGGAGATCCTCGACTGCAGCGCACTGGCCAGAGCACGTGTCTACCGGCCTGAGCCGGTCGGGCGTCCGTCCCCGTCGGCTTCGCCGGGCAAAGCACCGGCCGCGACAGGCGGCGTTGTCACGCAGACGGTCCGACCTTGACCAGCGGCGCGTGTCGCACGCCGGCATATACGCAACGTCCTCAGTCGCGCGAGAAACGCGGTCGATCTGCTTTGCGTAGTCTCGAGGAAGCCGAACGGCTCGACGAGGCGCGACTGGTCCTGTCGACGCTGGCCAAGTCCACACCACCCTCCACGCGTTGAGAAGTGCTTTAGCGCCCGCATTACTCGGCGCGCCGCTCGGGAATTGAGCCTGATCCAAGGCCCGCGATGCCACCTTGACCTGAAGCCACCCGTCGCCTGATCGACGGCATCAAGCCGATAAACAGGCCAGCTCACCGGTCGCCAAGAAAAATGAGCCGATCTCCATCGGCTCTGTAGAAGTTGGCGGTTTCGATCCGATCCCTTACTCAGAGCCGGAATCGCCCGATTCGTCCGGGGCGGCGGGCCCCGCGGTCGGGGGCACCTTGCGCTTGCCGGATTGGGCTCGCAGCCCCGCTGTTATCACCGCGTGCCTGTGACCTCCACTTCGACGCGGCGGTCGGGTTGCAGGCAGGCGATCAACTGCGCGCTGGCCCGGCTGCCCTTGCAGTCGCCGGTCTTGGTGAGCGGAGCGGACTCGCTTTTCCCGACCGCCGAGATCTTCGCGGCGGGCAACCCGCCCGCTGCGAAGAGGTAGGCCTTGACCGCTTCGGCGCGCTGGAAGGACAGCTTCTGGTTGTAGGCGGGCGAGCCCAGCCGGTCGGTGTGACCCTCGACGGTGATCACGTCGAACTCGCTGCCCCGCATATCCCTGAGGAACCGGTCGAGCTCAGTCCTGCCTTCGGCCCTGACGCCCGACTGGTCGAACGCGAACAGCGAATCGGCCGAGAAGCTCACGCGCCGCGGGACCGGAGCCGCCGCGATGACCGCAGGCGCCGGCGCAGCCGGGGCCACTGCGGCCGGCGTGGGCGCCGCAATGGGCGCCGGCGGGACGTAGGCAGGCGCTGCCGCAAGGCGCGGCGCAGGCGCCGGCGCGCGGCCGAACGGGAACACCACGCTCAGGGAGACCAGGTTGATGTCGCCGTCATTGCCGACCGCGTCGTTGATGCGGTAGCGCTCGACTTCGGCGCGCATCAGGAACGAGGGGCTGAAGGCGTACTGCAGGCCGGCGCCGATCTTGTAGTTGGTGTCGCGCTTGCTCGGGTTCGCGTCGCTCACGCTGACGGCCCCGCTGCCGCTGAAGCTGTCGCGCGCCTTCGCATGCTGCACGCCCACCCGCGCGAGGGCCGACCAGCGTTCGGTCAGCGGCAGCGTGCCGACCAGGTCGAGGTTCACACCCTGCAGCTTGATCTCGCCGTCCAGCGTGCCCGCCGGCGTGGTGGTCGAGCGGAACCCGAAAGTGCCTAGCTTGAAGTAGCCCGCCTCGAGCGCGAAGTGCCGGTTGAACTGGTAGCCGCCGAACAGCTTGTACGCCGTGTCGCGCTCGTCGCGGCGCATATCCGTGGTGCTCAGGCCCGCGGAGAACAGCCGGTCGGTGATGCGCTCCTCGTCGATCTTCGCGCGCGACTGGCCGACCGAGAGCCCGCCGTAGAAGTGGCCGCCCTCCTGGGCGAAGGACGAGGCGGCGAGGAGCGTGCCGAGTCCTGCAACACTCAACAGGCGCAATGCATGGATTTTTCTCTTCATCTCGTTCTTTCAGACAGTCTCGGGGCGTCGAAGCGGGGCACGTGCGGCCCGGCTCATGGCGCGACGATGGTGGTGTTGACCAGGGTCACCGAGGCCGTCAGGCCGAGGGCGCGCCCGGTCAGGGTGGTCTGGGCCGTCTGGCCGGCCGTCGAGATCGTGACGCCGGCCGGCGCGATGATGGTGCCCACCATGGTGCTGCGGTCTTCGATGCGCGCCGCGCTGCCGACTTGCCAGAACACGTTGGCGGCCCGCGCGCCGTTGATCAGCAGCACGCTGCGCGGGATGGCGCTCAGGCCCACGGTCAATGCGGACGCACTCTGGAACACCCACACCGCGTCGGGATCGCCCTGCGCGTCCAGGGTCAGGTCGCCACTGGTGATGTCGAAGGTGCCGCCGGCGGAGGTATAGACGGCAGGGGGCAGCACCAGGCCGCCGAGCTGGCCGGCGCCCGGGTCGCCTCCGGGCGGCAGGGCGGCCAAGTCGTTGTAGGCCGACAGCGCATCGGCGCGGGCCTGCGCGGCGATGGCCTCGGTGGTGGTGGTTCCCGGCGCGGGCGGGGCACAGTAGATGCTGCCGTTGACTGCGCCGATGTTCAGCGGCGTTTCCGTGTAGACGTTCTCGGCGTCATGCAGGCCGGTGATCAGCGTGCAGGCCGCCGTCGTGCCCAGGTTGCCGCCGACGACCGTGTTGATGCCCTGGTTGGTGACGCCGGCGCCGCCGCCGAAGACGCCGAACGATGCGGCCGTGCGCAGGTTGACCGCACTCGCGCAGGGCTGCGTGCCGGTCGTGAAGCCCCAGACGCGGTCCGCGGCCAACGCGTTGCCCGCCAGGTCCTTCACCCCGGCGCTGCCGGAGGCGATCGTGACGACGAACGGGCGGCTGGCGGCGAAGCCGGCCGGGTCAGTGGGAACGAAGCGGGCCAGCCGGTTCGGCGCGTCGTAGCTCACAGTGCCGGCGACGGTCACGCCGTTGTCCGTGACGCGCACGCTCGTCGCGGTGATCGTGGCCGCATCCATCGGTTCGCTGAAGGTTGCGCTGACGCTTCTCGTCAGACACGCGCCGGTGCTCGCATCGGCCGGGCTGACGGCCGTGACGGTGGGCGCGGTGTTGTCGGCGACGGCACCGGTGGTGAAGGTCCAGACGTGGTCGCCCGAGCCCGGCACGACCGCCGTGTTGCCGGCCAGCGCGTTGCCGCCCGCATCGGTCGCTGCTGAGGTGATCGTGGCGGTGAACAAGGTGTTGATGTCCAGCGTGACGGGCGTGGTCGGCGTGAAGGTGGCCGTCCTGGCTGCGACCGAGTAGTCCACCGAGCCGACTACTGCCGTGCCCAGCGTCGTGTTCGTGACGGTGAAGCTGGCGTCGGAGACGGTGCTGGCGTTCATGTCCTCGCTGAAGGTCGCGGTGATCTTGGTGTTCGTGGCCACGTCGGTGGCGCCCATGGCGGGCACCGTCAGGATCACCGTGGGGCGCGTCGTATCCGCCGGCGCGCCGGTGCCGACGCCCGGACTGCCCAGGATCGGGTCGAGCCCACCGCCGCCGCAGCCGGCCACGAAGGCGAGCAGCAGTGCGGGCATGGCTGCGCGCGCTGATTTGAAGAAACTGGGGAACTGGTTCATGGATTCTTTCGGGCGGGCTGGCCGCATCGCGCGCTTTGCGTGGAACTCAGGTTGTACGGTCGATCGCTGCCCAGCGTGAGGACTGAATGCCGCTTTAGTTGAATATCTTGATTTATTAATCTTTTGCTGATTTGGAACTCAACACACAGACGCGATCCGCATTTGTCAGAGCTTGAACAAGACCACCGGGCCCTCGCCCCAGACCGGCGCGGTCCCCCGCATCCACGGCCGACTTCCTCAGCCAGGACCGCGGCACAGCGCAAGCGCAGGAGACGCCGGCGCAGTCAGCGATGCAGCTAGTTCAAAAGTTTCGTGATCAGCGCGGTCGCGTTCTTCGGCGACTCAGCACCGGCGCGAGGCTTGCACAGCCGGCGAGGGCCAGCACTGCAACGAAAACGGTCGGAACCCTCCACGAGCACGGACACCTGGAGCTTTGCTCTGCCGGAAGCCTTGCGCTGCTATGTAGATGAGGGCGTGCACTTCGGCCGGTACGACAACATGAGCGGGTACCTGAGTGAACTGATCCGGCAGGACCAGGATGGTCAGGGCAACCAGCGCCTGCGCGAGTTGATCGAGGAAGGGTTCAACTCCGGCTGGTGTCTCGAAGTCCCGCGGAGTACTTAATGCGAAGACCCAACGGCCTTGCCCCTCAGCGGCTGAGCTGCGCCCACCAGGTTGGCGCCCTATTGGCGGTCTGGTGACAGGAGCTGGCGACGAATCGAGCGGACGCTGCGGGTCGTGCGGCAGGACATGGGCAATCGAAAAAAGGGGCATACCTGGGAGCAGGACGGTCGAGTCGTCAGGAGCGCCAAGGCGAACTGAGTGCAGGGCTTGTTGCCGTAAGGCTCCTTGAAATACGGCCGTGCATAGCTGGCGATGAAGTGGCTGCGATAGATCAGCGCGACCGGTTTGTCGTTATCGACGACGGCCACCGCATGCAGGGCGTCGCGTTCGCGCAGCATGTCGTAGACCGCGTCGTGCGACATGTCGGGCCTGCTCTATGGTGCGGCGAGCAGCAGTCGCGAAGCGGTGTAGCCGCCGTTGCTTGCACGCTTGAGCTCGGGAAACACCGCGATGTCGCCGCTGATCAACACGGCCCTGGCCTCGAGCAGCAAGGCGTCGACGGGTTCGGGGCCGGACGGCCGAGTGCCCAGCCCTGCCCGTAGGTGATGCCCAGACCGCGCGCGAGGCGCAACTCCTCCGACCCCTCGACGCCTTCGGCGACTCGCCGCGAGCCGCAGGTCTCTGCGATCTGCAGCAGGGCCCGCAAGGTCTGCAGCTTGTCGCCGTGACAGGCCAGGTCTTTGAGGAAGTACTTGTCGCTCTTCACCACGTCGGGTTTGAGCTCCGACCGCAAGCGCAGGCTAGACCGGCCATCGCCAAAGTCGTCGAGCGCGATGCCGATGCCGTGACGTCGCAGCGTCGCGCATGCCGAAAGCAAGGCGTCGAAATCACGGACCTGCTCGTGCTCGGTCAACTCGATGACCACGCACGACGGTGCCACGCCCTGCGTCCCCGGCGGCCGAGATGACGGCTTCGATGCCGCCGCGCTCGGGCGAGCGTGCGCGCCAGCGCGCTCGCACTGAAGTTGAGGAACAACCGGCCGCTGCACTCCTTCTTCGATCACTCCGCCAGTGCTCTTCGCACGCACTCGACTTCAAGTCCGAAGGCGCATAGGTCCACCGTGAAGTTCGCGCAGGAGTCGATGTTGACTTCGTCGAAGGCCGCAGTCTCGCGTAAGGCGACAAGTTGGCCTGCCCGACAGGCGGCGCCTTGCAGAACACGGCCTGCGGTCCGAAGGTGTTGTCCAGCGTGCCGGCCCGAAGGTACCCACATTCGGCGGCCCCGCGACAAATTCCCAGAACGGCTCGTAGTCCGGGAACTGCGCGCGCGCCGGGTCTAGCGGTGGGCGGCGCAGTAGTGCGCGGATGGCACTCATGCGCCACTCGACCGTCGACTCTCGTCGCGCCTTCCTGTGTGGCCGGCGCGCTGCACTCAGATGTCGCGATGGTCGTTGAAGTCTGGCTCCGGATCGGCCGGGGCCTGTGGGCTCAAGGCTGCGGCTTTTTCGGCGGCAACCGGTGGTGGTACTGACACCGACTCGAAGGCCGGTGAGCCGCGCAAGCGCTCGGCGACAACCCGCACCGCGTCGTGATTTCCGAGGTCGGGGAGACGCAACACCACCGTGCGGTTGCCCGGGCGCATCTTCGCTATGCGGGACTGCACGCCGCGCAGCGCCGCATTGACCTGCTCGATGGTTGCATCGCGTTCGATCACCGCGTCGAGGCGGGCTCCAGGCGAGGTGGTTGTCGCAGCGCCAGCCACTGTTGCGGACAGCGCGTAGTCACGCAGTGCGGCGACGGCCGACTCGTCGGGTGCTCCACGCAGCAGAGCTCCGGCGGCCCCATCCTCGTCCCCGTTTTCTGTCAGTTTCCAGTGCAGCGCCACCGAGTCGATCATCAAGTCGCTCGCATGGCGCAGGGTGATGGTGTCGTGCGGCGTCACGACATCGCCAGGCGCAAGGTCGCCGATGACCACGCGTCCATCGATCACCGTGGCACCGGAGCCGGCGGAAACCAGTTGCGCCACCACGCCGACCTGTGCGCTCGGGCCGTTGCGGAAGCGCACGCGATAAATGCGCTGAACGCCGCCTTTCGCCAATTCGATTTCGCCGACGCTTTCGAGCACCGCCCGGGAGGCCGATGGCGGCTCATTCGTGCGCGACGGCCGCTTCGCGGCAACGCCAGCGGAGATCGCCCGACTAGAAGGCGGTGCGTCGCTCGGCATCCACACCGGGCCGGACTCGCTGCGCTCACCACCGCCGCAACCGCCCAGCAACGCCAAGCACAGCGCGGCGGCAAGGCGGCCGTTTTTAGTTGCGCGGAACATCAGCGCGCCCATCAGAACGCGACCGCCGCGACGCGCAGCCACGACCAGTACGCCGCCAGCACGCCGATCACGTACAGCACCGGCTTGTTCAGCGCCCCGGCCCACCTCTGGCGAACAAGGGGGCGGGTCAGCGCATAGGCCGCCAGGACCGTCAGCAACTGTCCGAGCTCGACGCCGACGTTGAAGGTCAGCAGCGCCAGCGGCAGGTGGTTCTCGGGCAGGCCGATGTCCTTGAGCGCGCCGGCGAAACCCAGGCCATGCATCAACCCGAACACGAAGGCCACCAGTGCCGGCAGGCGCCGCGTCAGCGTGTCCTGCCGGCGCAGCGCCTCGGCGGCCATCAGCACGATGGACAGCGCGATCACCGCTTCGACCGGCCCCGAGCGCAAAGTCAACCAGCCCAGCGAGCTGCCGATCAGGGTGAGGCTGTGAGCGGCGGTGAAAGCGGTGATGGTCCACACCAGCCGCCGGTTGAAGCCGACCAGGAACAGCAGACAGACCACGAACAGCAGGTGGTCGATGCCGCCGAGGATGTGTTCGATGCCGAGCACGGTGTAGGCCTTCACGATCTCGCCCCGGCCGCGCCGGTCGTCGACCGCGCCGTAGAGCTGCACGCTCGGCTGCGCCGCGGTGATGGCGTAGACGCGGCTGCGGCCGTCGAGCCAGGTGATGCGCACCATCGCCGCCGAATAACGCTCGCCGATGCCATCGACCGAGAGCGTGCCGACCATGCCGGCTGCCGGACAACGCAGCGACTGCGACTCGGCGCGGCAGCCGTCGGGCCACCTCGGCGTCAGATCTTCTGCGATCGGTGTGGCGTCGCTGCTCGGCCCCCAGTGCCACAGAAACTGGCCCTTGCTGGTCTCGCGCATCTTCAGCTCGGCCATCGTCAGCTCATGCGCCGCAGCGCTTCGCGGCGCGAAAGACGCTAGCGCCATGAGCAGCAGCAGGAGAAGCCAGCGCATGTGCTGCAGCGCGTGAGCGGTCGGCGCCCTCATCGAGGATCCTCCTCAACGAGGAGCGTGTACTTCGTCGCCAGTTCGCGCACGGCCTGGGTGCGCAACTCCTGCATCCTGCGGTCCTTCCAGTCCTGCAGCACCTCGTTTCGAACCGCCTCGAAGTCGGCCGCCGCTCCAGGCGTGCGCGCTTCGACCCGCACGGCGCGCGGACCTTCCTTGCTCGGCAGCGCGCGCCACTCGCCGATCGACAACTGCTCCAGGGCGGCGGCGAAGTCCTCACCGAAGCTCTCCGCTACCGAGGCCTGGGGCCGGCCCTTGAAGACGCGCAGTCCGCTCTTGATCTCGGTCGCGGCGCCGGTGTCGAGCGCCTTGGCGAAGGCCGCAACCTCCTCGATCGTCGGCTTGCCCTGCACCACCGCCTCGAGGAAGTCGATGCGAGCCGGCGTGTCGTAATCGGAGCGGCGGCTCTCGAACCACTCACGCAGCGCGGCATCGTCGATGTCGGGAAGCGCGAGGTTGGACTGCACCACGTTGAGGGCCTTGAAAATCACTCGCTCGCGGATCGCCTCGTCGCCCCGATCGAGGCCGAGCGCCAGTCCTTCCCGGTACAGGACTTCGTTGTCGAGCCAGCGCTGGCGCAGTGCTTCGAGTTCTTCGTCGCCGGGGTCTTTACCGCGACCGTCGCGGAACAGATCCTTGAGTTCTGCATCGACCGCCCGGCTCATGCGGATGGCGCTCGGATCGTCTTCTTTCGAGGCCACGGCGTAGTCCACCGCGAAGACGATGGCGCCGAGGACCAGGAAATGCAGCAAGGGCTCGCGCAGGGCGCGGCCCCACAGGGACGCTTTGGAGGTGACGGTCATCGTTGCAGTGGTTGGGTCGAGGTGGCAGAGCGACGCGACGGTGCGCGCCGGGGGTGAGGAGAAAGGCGGGTCAGGGACGGCATAGCGGCTGTTGCACTCAAGGTGGCGGTGCGGCGGGCGTCACCCCGGCGTCAAGCTGTCGGAGTGCGTGCCCGGCCTCCGGACGCGCCGGCTGCACCGCCTGCAGCGCCAGGAGCAATGCGCGCGCATCGGCAACATCGGACCGTGCAAGCGCGAGCGCCATGCTGAACAAGGGGTCGTACGCAGGCCGGAAATCCGGGCTGGCACGCAGCAATTCGAGCAAGGGCTCGCGCACCTGAGCGAGCATCGTCGGCAGGTCGGCGCTCGGCCGCACGGCCGCGCCCACCTCGATGAAGCGGGTGCGCGCCGCCCAGTACGCCGCCAGACGCCGTTGCCAGCGCTCGGACTGCGCGTCCGGGGGCGAGCCCAGCAGTTCGGCCGGCTCCAAACGAAGTTCGCGCAGCAGCGACACCAGCCGCTCGCGCGGCTGCGAATCGGGCGCATAGGCAATTCGCGGTGCGCGGTAGACGACGACCGGCCGGTCGTCCGTGTTGAGAGGAGCCTTGGCCGCAAAGCGCGCCAGCGACTCGGGCCCGGCAATGAAACTGCCGAACACAGCGAAGTCGTCGGCGAAGTTCAGGCCGGTCAGGAAAGGCCGCTGTGCGAGCCCGGCAAGGCGAGCGTGCCGCGCCTGCAGCGCGCCGCCGTTCCGGTCGGGTCGTGCGATCAGGCCGAGCACGGGCGTGTCCAGGCTGTGGGTGGCCAGGACCGCCGAACCGGCGGGGTAGACCGCAAGAAACGCGCGCACGATGCTGCGCAACGTGTCCAGATCGAGCTGGTGCAGCGGCAGCCACTGGCAGAACAAACCGCCGGCGCTCAGGCGCGCTCGTATCGCGGCGAAGTGCTCCACGGTGTACAGCGACCCGGCACCGCTGCGCGCCGGATGGAACAGATCGGAGATGACCACGTCGTAACGCGGCCCGGTCGCTCGCACGTAGCGCCGTGCGTCACCGGCCAGCACGCGCAGATTGCCAGGCCGCTCGTCGTTGCGAACGTCGAGCATGGGAACAAAGTGGCCCGCCGCGGCGATCACCTCCGGCAGCAGTTCGACCGCATCGACCACCAGCGAGCGATCCTCGCTCGCTGCCGCTGCGGTGGTGCCCGTGCCCAGCCCGAGGAACAGCACGCTCTTCGGCGCCGGGTGCAACAGCAGCGGCAGCCAGGCCTGACGCGCGTCGGACAGCCGCGTGGCGCTGCTGCCTTCCTGCTGACGGTTGTCGATGTGCAGCCGCGCGACGCCCTGCGCATCCTCGACCACGCTCACCGCCGCCGTCACGCCGTCTCGGTAGCTGAGCAGCCGACCGCCCTGCGGTACGTCGACGAAGGCGATCGGGCCGCCGAAGGCGAGCAGAGCCGCCGCTCCCAGAGTCGGCAGCCACGTCGTCGGACGCCGCCATGTCTCCCACGGCAGCAGTGCCAGATATCCGAGCACGATCAGCGCCAGCACCGTCTTCGGTCCGAGCGCCGGCAACAGCAACACGCCGAACAGCACCGGCGCCAGCGCAGCGCCCAGCGTGTTGGCGGCCAGCGCCGCACCGAGCCCCGATCCGGCCGCTTTTGCCTGCACGCACAGGTGGCTGAACAGCGCGCCCATGACGACGGTCGGAAGGGCGAAAGCCATCACCGCAAGCGCCGCCTCCGTCGCAATGGCGGTGGCGAAGCTCGGCTCCAACCGGGCGCCGAGCAGGCCTTGCGCGAAGTCTCTCGCGGTCGTACCGGACCACAGCATCAGCGTGCCGAGCAGACAGGCAGCTGCCAGCGCTGCAAGCAACTGGTGCGACAGCCGTACCGGGTCGGATCCGCGCACGAGCCAGCGCTGGTAGGCCGCCGCCCCGGCGGCCGTGCCGAGCAGGTACACCGCCAGCAGCAGTGCGAAGGTGTAGATGGTGTTCTCCGCCACCTGGCTCAGCACGCGCACCGCGACCACTTCGTAGCCGATACCGAGCAGACCGGTGATGGCGAGCCAAGCCAGCCAGCGACTGCGTTGGGGGCCGATTGCCGGCGCTCGCGCCAGCGCCGGTGTCGGCGTCGCCGCTTTCGCAGGGCCAGCAAGGGCCGATGTGCGCGGCCGGCGCGGCAGCAAGATCAGCGCACCCCCGGCGCACATCAAGCTCAGCGCCGCACACACCTGCGCGCTGCCCGTCAATCCCAGCCACGGTACCAGCACGAAGGCGCTGGCCAGCACCCCGGCCACCGCGCCCAATGTGTTGGCGGCGTACAGCCCACCGATCGCAAAGCCGTCGCGCTGCAGGCGGTCGCTGACTCGCTCGATCGCCGGCAAGGTAGCGCCCATCGCCGCTGTCGCCGGCAGCAGCAGCACGAAGGGGCCCAGAAACGCCACGGTCCAGTGCCACCCTGCCGCAGGCTGGGCGCCGATCAATACCGCCAGCAACGAGCCCGCCGGCGCCAACAGAAAACTCAGCGCGAACGCCCACAGGCCGATCGCCGCCTCGAGCGCGGCATACCAGCGCAACGGGCGGGCGCTGTCGGCGATGCGTCGACCTAGCGCATAGGCGCCGAGCGCGAGGCCGCCGAAGAAGGCGGCGAGCACCGCCAGAATCGCGACGATCTCATGACCCAGCCAAGTGCCGAACTGCTGCGTCCAGACGATCTGGTAGCCCAGGCCGGCAAAGCCGGACAGACCCATCAGCAGCGCCGCCGCGGCCGGCGTTCCCACCGTGCGATCCGGTCGCACGGCGTTCGCCGCAATGCCGGTGGCCAGCGCGGGATCGGACAACGAGTTCACAGGAGGTTCAGAAGAAACGCAAGCGCCGGCGTCGCCGCCGGCAAAAAGAATCCGGCAGGGCAGGCCGAAGGCCTGCCCTGCCGTCTCGGGTCGGCTTACTTGATGCCCGCCACGCGGGTCGAGCCCTTCACTTCGATGAAGACCGGATTGCTGTAGAACCACACGTCAGCCCAGGCCATCACGTCGTTGGAGATGCGCTTCTGCCCATCGATCACCGGCATGTGGGCGGGGCAGGCCGCATCGGCGCAAGGGATCGCCTTGGCCAGCGGGTCGAGCAACGGATTGCCCTGGCTGTCGGTCTCGAAGGGCACGGCCGGCGGCAGGTTGCTGCCGCGCAAGCGCAGGTACTGGGAGGCCTGCACGCCGCTGATGCGGTAGCTCATGCGCTTCCAGCCACCAGGCAGCGCCGTCCAGTTGGCCTCGTTGAATGTGGCCATCAGCGCAGCGCTCGGGTTGGTCGCGGCCTTGGAGTTGATGAGGCCGGCATAGGCCTCACGGTCGGCCGGATCGCGGTA
The DNA here is from genome assembly GCF_013817345.1 of Methylibium sp. Taxonomy (GTDB): domain Bacteria; phylum Pseudomonadota; class Gammaproteobacteria; order Burkholderiales; family Burkholderiaceae_C; genus Methylibium. The sequence continues at coordinate 4,060 of NZ_JACDCW010000043.1, read as the reverse complement.
GCCCGTCACCTCGCCGCCGATCAAGTCCACATGGTCGAGCACCGGGCGATTCAGCGGCTGGCTGATGCCCACGCCCGGCTGGATCAGCGACGGGTTCGGAAACGAATAGGGAGACAGGTTCTCGCCTTCCGGGTCGCGCACGATGACCGACACCATCACGTCCTGGCCCGGCTTGATCACCAGCTTCTCGCCCTGCTGCGCGCAGTTCGGGTTGAAGAAGCCTTCGCCCTGCTCTGCCGCACGCGCAAGTTGCTGCTCATGCGGATAGGAGCCCTTGCCCTGCGACTTGCCGTTGACCGTGCAGACCGCGAAGGCCATGCGATCGATCAGGTCGCCGTTGACGAAGTAGGCGTTGCCGCTGCGCATGCCGTCGACGATCGCTTGCGGCGTGAGCTTGGCGTTGCCGGTGCGCGCGAGCACGTAGGTCTTGTTGTACTCGCCCGGGTACTGGTCGTTGGTGGAGCGCGCATCGTCGGGGCCGAAGGAGCCGCGGTTGTGATAGTCGGAGTTGTTGTAGATGAACCAGTTGCGGCCCTCGCCGAGCATCGCGTCCCAGACGCCACCGACCTGCGAGGTGTAGAAGCCCATGCCGCCGTAGGTACCGCCGCCGATGGCGCCGGAGCCGTAGCCGCCCCGGTTGCCGGACGCTTGGTGTCCCGGCCCGCCTTCCATGCCGAAGGCCACGGTCGGCCCGGCGTTGTTGTAGTCGCGCAGATGCTCGACGTTGAAGCCGCGGCTCGAGGTCGGGTTGAACGCGCCGGCGCGCTCGAGGTGGGCCGGGATGTGGTAACTCGTGTTCGGGAACAAGGCCGCCTTCCACTTCACGCCTTCGAGGCTCTTGAGGTGGCCCAACTCGCCGCTGTTGTAGTTTTCGAGCGGGTTGGTCCCGACGAGCTTCCTCGCCGTCGGATCGATCTCGGCGTTGAGTGCGCTGCCGGGCACTGAACAATCCCAGCCCTGGCCGCCGCCGCGGCTGGTGTCGTTGTCGGCGCGGTCGAAACAGTATTCGAACTGCGCCATCGCCGTGGCGTTGCCGCCGCCGCCTGCGGGCAGTTGGCCATCGATGATCGCGATATCGGTGTGCTCGTGGCCGGGCACGACGGATTCCAGCCCGATGAAGATCGGTTTGTCCTTCATGGCTGCCATCTGCTCCAGCACCGGGTACTGGAACTCCTGGATCGACTGCCAGCGGAACATATAGCCCTGCGCGGCGCGGTCTCCCTTGAGCTTGTCGATGCCGATGCTGTCAGCCCAACTCGTACTCGGCCCTTGGCCAGGCACGAAGGGATTGCTCGGCGGTGTCTCGACCGTCGCGTCATCAACCAGCAGACAGTTGCGGGTGCCGCCGCCGCCATGGCCGGCCATCACGAACCAGTCGAGACCATAGGTATCGACCGATTTGTTGACGAGCTTTTGCACCGAGATCTGGCCATCGGAGCAGGTAGTGTGGTTGTGGAAGTCGCCGGTGACGTACTTGCCGGGATCCTTGCCGGCAGCCGTAGCGACGTCAGTGCCAACGGCCAAGGCCGTGCAGCCGATGACCGCCGCGGCGGCCAGACTGATTTCGCGCAGGGCGAAGGGGTGTTTCATGGGTCTCGACTCCTCGTGATGGGTGTGGGGTGTGAACGCGTCTCGCACAAAGCCCGACGACTGCATCGCGGATGAGAACTTCGTCACACGTAGACGGTACCGAGCGCGTTTGACGGTGCCGTGACGCTTTCGAGACAGAGGCGATTAACGGAGCGGCGGGGAACAGTCGCGCTAATGGGCGCCGACCACGAAGTCGACCTGGACCTCGCCGGATTTCTCGAACACCAACAGCAACGGGTACTGGCGCCCCTGGTGCAGCTGTGTTTTGAGGCCATGCAGCATCAGGTGAGCAGTGAACGTGCTCAGCGACAGCTCGCGTCCGGCGGTCAGCTGGATGGCGGCGGGCTTGGACGCGTCGACGCCTTGGCGCTGCGGAATGCGCAGCTCTACCTTCTCTGCAATATCGGTCTGGGCCGAGAGCAGGCGGTCGTCGGCGCTGATGTCGATGATGCGCATGTAGATGCCGGCCGTGCTGGTGCCGGCGGGCGCGGTGTAGGTCCAGGGGTGGATGATCTGGAACGAGTCGGTGTAGTACTCGTGCGCGGACGTCGCACAGGAAAACGCCAACAAGGCTGCGGCCAAGGCGTTGCGCTGCGCGAGCCGCAAGGAATTGCGTGTCATGGAAATGCTTCCTTCGCTGGGTGCAGACACCGGCTGCGACGACCGGAGCATGCTGGCAATGTGCCGCGCCGGCGTGACACGCTGATGAAGCGCAGGGCTTCGCTCAACTGATGAAGCCGATCGTGTAGCCCCAGGAGTCGAGCCGCTGCGGGATGGCGTTGAAGGACAGAGTGATACGTTGGCCGCCCTCGTTGGGCGGCACTTCGTGCAGCACATGGCTGGGGAAGAGAACCAGATCGCCGGGCGAGACGTCCGGCATGACCCATTTGTCGGCATTGAACGGCCCACTGCTGGTCTGTCGGTGCGTGTTACCGAACACGAAACCGCTGCCGCCGAGCGCCTTCACGAACACCGTGTTCGCCGAGGCATGCGAGGGCGTCAGGTAGACGACGCCGGACACGAAACTGTTGGCGTGGTTATGGATGGCCTGCTGGCCCCCCGTCTGCAGCACGTTGACCCACATTTCCTTGATCGACCAGGCGAGCCGCTCACCGAACAACAGTTCACCGAATTCGACCAACCGCGGCATGATCAAGGCGCCGGCCCGCGTGAGCTCCGAATTTTCAGAGAGCGCCAGTATCTCGGTGTGATTGAGCTGCGCCGAGTGCGCATTGGCCTGGGAGGCCGAGGCCGCGTACCGGTCAACCAACATCTGCACGAGCGCTTGCGGAAGCAGCCGCTCGGCGCGCATAAGGGGTGTGGGGAACAGACCGACGATCTGGTTCATGGGCGAAAAGGCAGGAAACCTCAACAGGCCGGTGCGGCCAACCGAGGAGTATGTTTCTCGTTTCGTGGCAATACGATGTCAGCGCACGCATAGCCGGCTATGCGCTGATCGCCAGAAACGCCAAGTGCGTCCGTCGGAGTCTTCAGGGTTTCTCGACAGTCCTATGCTGTCCAAACGACATCTGCAATGCCCTTCAGTAAGGCCACCCTGTGAAAGCTGTGTCGATGCAACCTAGCCGCGCTGTCGCAGAGCTGTCACGTTTGATGCCTAGCATCCAGCACTGAATCACTCGCATCCGCGTCATCGTCGCGTGCGGTGGTATCTATCGATTGACTTGTTTGCCAATCCTGAGAGATCGTCTGATTTCTATCGCCCCGCCTGCCGGCGGGGCACGGGATGACGAATGAGTTTGCGCACGTTCCGCTGCGCGGTCTGGCTGGTTCTGCGCAGCCTGCCGCGCCGAGGCATGGTCTCGTCCTCAAGAGCAAACCCGGATCGGCGCGCATCACCCGCCACCGGCCGTCGCTCGCTGCTCAGCACCGCAGAAGCCCATGCTCCTCAACCGAAGCCTCAGACTCCTGCGCACCAGCTTGATGTCGGGCGCACTGGTCGCGTCTTGTGCCGTGCTCGCCCAAGGCAGTGCCCATGTGCACGGCCTTGTCAACCTCGACGTCGCCGTGGAAGCCCAGACGCTGACGGTCGACCTCGAAGCGCCCCTGGACAGCCTGCTCGGCTTCGAGCACCGCCCGCGCACCCCCGCGCAGCGCAAGGCGGCCGATGACGCGATGAAGCGCATGAACGACGGGGCGTCGCTGGTCCGCCCGGCCGCTGCGGCACAGTGCACGCTCGCGAAGACGACCATCGAGGCCGAAGCCCTGCAATCCACCGCGCCCGCGGGCGCAAAGGACGCCGAGCACGCCGACCTCGATGCCACCTTCGTCTTCACCTGCGCACAGCCCGACAAGCTCGCTTCGATCGAGCTCGGCCTGTTCGATGCTTTCCAGCGCATCAAGCGCATCGAGGTGCAGGTGGCGGGCCCCCAGGGGCAATCGAAGCAGACGCTCGAGCGCCCGCAGAAACTGCTCAAACTCGCCCGGTGAGCACCCCTGAAGCGAGCCAGCC
>NZ_JACDCW010000042.1 GCF_013817345.1 Methylibium sp. | reverse complement strand
CGATTCCCCTGATCGGCGTGGTGATGGGCTCCAGCAGCGACTGGGAGGTCATGCACCACGCAGCCGACATTCTCACCGAGTTCGGCGTGCCCTTCGAGGCGCAGGTGGTCTCGGCGCACCGCATGCCAGACGACATGTTCCGCTATGCCGAAGGTGCCCGCGAACGCGGGCTCGCTGCCATCATCGCCGGCGCCGGCGGCGCGGCGCACCTGCCCGGCATGCTCGCCGCCAAGACTTCCGTGCCGGTGCTTGGCGTGCCGGTGCCTTCGAAACACCTGCAGGGTGTCGATTCGCTGCACAGCATCGTGCAGATGCCGCGCGGCGTGCCGGTGGCCACCTTCGCGATCGGTGCGCCCGGCGCGGCCAACGCGGCGCTGTTCGCCGTTGCGCTGCTGGCGCATGGCGACACCGCCCTGCGCGAGCGGCTCGACGCCTTTCGCGCCCGTCAGACCGAAGCCGCGCGCACCATGACCGCCGATCTGGCGGCGCCGCCGCAACCCTCCCGATGAGCCACCACAAGACCATCCTTCCCGCCGCCAGCGGCGCCGGCGCCCAGGCCACCACGCTCGGCGTCATGGGCGGCGGCCAGCTCGGCCGCATGTTCGTGCAGGCGGCGCAGCGGTTGGGTTACTTCACGGCGGTGCTCGACCCCGATGTCGCCAGTCCCGCCGGGCTGGTGTCGCATGTGCACGTACAGACCGACTACCTCGACGAACAGGGCCTGGCGCAGATGCTGCAACGCTGCGCCGCTGTCACCACGGAGTTCGAGAACGTGCCGGCCGGTGCGCTCTACACCCTGGGCGCGCACCTGCCGACGGCGCCTGGTGCCGACTCGGTGGCGATCTGCCAGAACCGCGCCGCCGAAAAGCTGCACTTCCGCCGCTGCGGCGTGGCTTGCGCGCCGCATGCGGTGATCGAAACGGCCGAGCAGCTCGCCCGCGTCGACGACGCGCTGCTGCCCGGCATTCTGAAAACGATGCGCCTCGGTTACGACGGCAAGGGCCAGATGCGCGTTCGCACGCGCGACGAATTGGCGGCTGCGTGGGGCGAGCTGGGCGACACGCCCTGCGTGCTCGAGAAACTGCTGCCGCTGGCGTTCGAGGTAAGCGTAATCCTGGCGCGTGCTGCCAACGAAGACGTCGTGCTGCTCCCGGTCCAGCGCAACCTGCACCGGGAGGGCGTGCTGGCGGTCACCGAGGTGCCTGCGCCGGGCGTGAGCCAGACGCTCGCGGCGCAGGCAGGCGAGGCAGCCGCGCGCATCGCCGCCGGCCTGAACTACATCGGCGTCTTGTGCGTCGAGTTCTTCGTGCTCGAAGACGGCACGCTGGTCGCCAACGAGATGGCGCCGCGGCCGCACAACTCCGGCCACTACAGCCTCGACGCCTGCGACGTGTCGCAGTTCGAGCTGCAGGTGCGCTGCATGACCGGGCTGCCGCTCACCGTGCCCCGCCTGCACTCGCCCGCGGTCATGCTCAACCTGCTCGGCGACCTGTGGTTCGACGCACAGGGGCGTGAGCGCACGCCGCCCTGGGCCGAGGTACTGGCGCTGCCGGGTGCGCACCTGCATCTCTACGGCAAGAGCGGCGCGAGGCACGGCCGCAAGATGGGCCACCTGACAGTGACCGCGGCGACGTTCGAGGCAGCGCGCACGGTGGCGCTCGAAGCCGCAGCGCTGCTGGGGCTGCCGGCGTTCTGATCGGCCCGCTATGACACGGCTGGACGGCACCGCGCCGCAAGCTGCCGCGCAGGCCGCCCGGCGGCTCGCAGACGGCGAACTGGTCGCCTTCGCGACCGAGACGGTCTACGGCCTGGGCGCTCGCGCCGACGACGACGCGGCCGTCGCGAAGATCTTCCATGCCAAGGGCCGGCCCGCCGACCATCCGCTGATCGTGCACGTGACGAACCTGCAGGCCGCCGAGGCGTTCTGCGACTCGCTGCCGCCGCTCGCGCAGCGGCTGATGGCGGCGTTCTGGCCTGGGCCGCTGACGGTCATCGTCGCCCGCCGCAGTGGCACGGCCGAAGCCGCGGCCGGCGGCCACGCCACCGTCGGCCTGCGTGCACCGGCGCATCCGCTGGCTCAGGCGCTGCTTGCCGAAGCCGCGGCGCTCGGCGTGCCGGGCATCGCCGCGCCGAGCGCCAACCGCTACGGGCGCATCAGCCCGACGCGCGCGGCGCATGTTCAAGGCGAGTTCGCCGACGTGCTGCCGGATCTGTGCGTGCTCGACGGCGGCGACTGCGCCGTCGGCATCGAGTCGAGCATCGTCGATTGCTCGCGCGGCCATGCCGTATTGCTGCGATCCGGCGTGCTGACCCGCGCGCAACTCGAGGCGGCGACAGGCGAGCCGCTGCGCGAAGCCGACGCCTCGGCGCCGCGCGCTCCGGGCACTCTGGCCTCGCACTACGCGCCGCGCGCCACGCTGCGGCTGATGTCCGGCGCTGCGCTGCGCAGCGCGCTCGAAGTGCTGCCGCTTGAAGCCCTGCCCGCCTCGAGCCCACGCAGGCTGGCGGTATATTCCCGCAGCACCCCGCCGCCGCGTCTGGCGGGCCGGCGCATGCCGGACGATGCCGCGGCTGCGGCGCATGAACTCTTCGCGGTGCTGCGGGCGTTCGACGACGAAGGCGTGCAGCTCATCTGGGTCGAGGAGCCGCCGCCCGATCCCGCCTGGGACGGTGTTCGCGACCGGCTGCGGCGTGCCGCCACGAGCTGAAGCGCTTCCTTCCCCTCCTCCCCTCGCCTTTTCGCTTCCTGGAGCACGCATGACTGTTGGCACTTTTTCCGTTCGCGGCCTGCGCCGCCTGATGCCGCCGACGGGATGGCGCGCTGTCGCGAGCGTGGCGCTGCTCGCCCTGGCCGGCTGCGGCGGCGGCGACACGGTCGACGAGTTCCGGCCACAGCGGCTGCTGGTGCTCGGCGACGAGACGAGCCTGATCACGGATGGCACCAGCGCTTACCCGGCGTTCTTGGAGGATGGTGAGACACCGCACCCAATGGCCGGCCAGATCATTCCCGCCGGCCTCAAATACAGCGTCAACGCGCTCGATCCCGTGGCACCGGCGCCCGAGCAAGTGGACAACCCCCCGACCGGCCCCATCGACTGCCTGCGCAACCGCATCTGGATTCAGATCGTGGCCGACGAGTACAACTTCGGTTTCGACGAATGCAACAGCGATCCGGCCGGCACGCCGCAAAGAGGCGTCATTTACGCGACGGTCGGCGCCCGCGTCGCCGACATCGCGGATCAGGTCACCGCCCACCGGGCCACGAGCAGCTTCACGCCGACCGATCTGGTGACCGTGTTCGTCGGCCAGCACGACATCCTCGACGTCTATGCGGGCGTCACGGCGGCGAGCCAATGTCGCTACGAAACCCGTGATGACCTGGGCTCGGCGGCACGCACGGCGCGCTCGCTCGGCGAGGCGCTGGCCCGGCAGATCAACGCCATCGCGCGCAGCGGCGACGGTGGCAGGGTGCTCTTTGTGACCGTGCCGAACCAGGGGGCGACGCCCTTCGCAAGGCAGGAGCCGACCGAATTCAACCGCCGGGAGTGCCTGCAGGAACTGACCGACGCGTTCAACGCCGGCTTGCGCACCGACGTCGTCGAGGACGGGCGGCAGATCGGGCTGCTGGCCATCGACGGGCAGGTGGAACAAATTCTCGACAACAACGATCGCTACGGTTTCGACAATGCGAACGTGACCGACGCGACGTGCAAACCGGAAGCCGTCTTGCCGAACTGCACGACCGACACGCTGAAGTACGCCGCCAGCAACGACGACTACCTGTGGGCCGACGATCTGCATTTCGGCCCCGAGCTGCACGATCTGCTGGGCGATCTGGTGGTTTCGCGAATCCGCAATCTGCCGTTCTGATCGCGAGCTGGAGACGCGGTTTGTCTCCGTCGCTTGCGGTTCAGCGTCCGTTTCGGGGTGGTTTGCCGCTGCGGCACCCCTGCCACTTGAGCGAAAGGATCACGAGCGCCAGGCCGAGCGTCACGCCGTTGGCCAGCACCATCGGCCACGAGCGCAACGCCAGGCCGTACACGAGCCACAGCGCGATGCCCAGCGTGAAGCTGACGTACATCCCCAGCGACACGCCGGCCAGATCACGCGTGCGCCAGGCCAACCAGGCCTGCGGCACGAAGGCTGCGGTGGTCAGCAGCGCGGCGGCATAACCGACCCATTCCCAGGAAAAGGCGACGGCCGGCAGGCTCATTCCTGCACCGTACCCGCCGCGCGCGGTGCCGCCGGGCGCAAGCATGAGCACTTGGGGCGGCGCGGCGTGCTCATGGCGAGCCCTCTTGCGCCGTCCAGTCGAGCAGAGCATCGAGCACCGGCCGCCCCGCATTGGCGTTCGGGTGGTTCAGGATGGCGACGAAGACGTAGCGGCGCCCGGAAGTGCCGATCACGTAGCCGGCCAGGCCCGCGGCGTCGCGCAGCGAGCCGGTCTTGAGGTGGGCGCGGCCCAGGGCGGCGCCCCAGATCCGGCCGGGCCGTTTCGCGGTGCCATCCACGCCGGGCAGCGGCAGCGAACTCGTCAGCTCCGGCATCAAGGGGCTGGTCCACAGCGCCTGCAGCCAGGCGCCCAGACAGCTCGCGCTGCTGCGCGAACTGCGCGAAAGGCCCGAGCCGTTGTCGATCACCACCTCGGCCTGCGTGCAAGCGGTGCGCTCGCGCACGTGCCGGCTCACGGCGGCGCGTGCGGCTTGGGCGGTGTCGAGCGGCACGACGGAGAGCCGTGCCTCGCTGGCGGCGGCCTCTTGCCTTTGCGGCTCGCCTGGCGACGGCAGGACGATCGGCAGCGCGGGAGTCGACACGGTCGCGGAGGCCGAGACAAAGGCGGGTGTCCCTTGCGGCAACTGTGCCGTGACTGCTGCGTCGAGCCCCAGGCTCAGGAAGAGCTGCTGAGCCATCACGTTGTTGCTGAACTTGTTGATGTCTCGAACCACCGAAGCCAGCGGCGGAGAGGCGAATTCGAACAGCAGCGAGGATTCGGGCGCTGCGACGCCTTCGCGCACGCGGCCGCCGAGCCGCCCGCCCGTTTCGCGCCACAGCGCATCGACCAGGCGGGCGTTGTAGCTGGCCGGGTCGGCATAGGCCAGCGACCAGCTCTTCTCGCCGCAGGCGACCGGGTAGCTGCCCGAAAACTTCAGCCGGGCGGGGTCGCTGAAATCGGCCTTTAGGGCGCCCCGCCAGTTGCCACAGTCGTTCGCTGTCAGCGGCACTCTGGCATCGACCTTCACGCCAGCCAGCGGCACGTCGGTGGTGATGCGCGCGATCTTGCGCGGTGGGTCGGGCACGAAGCCCAGCGTGATCGACTTGAGGTTGAGCATCAGCGCGTCGGGCTGTACGTTGTAGGGCCGCAGCGCATCGCCGTCGAAATCGGCCGGATCGCCCGGCGGTTGAGTGAACGCGCTGCCGTCGAGCACGATGTCGCCGCGTACCTCGCGCACGCCGCGCTGCTGAAGCTGGCGCAGCAGCAGCCACAGGCGTTCGATCACCAGTGTCGGGTCGCCGCGGCCCTGGATCACCAGGTCGCCGTGCAACACGCCGCGTGCGTCGATGGGCCCTGTCGCGAGCACCGGGGTGGACCAGGTCCAGGCGGGGCCCAGCAGTTCGAGCGCCGCGCCGGTGCTGTAGAGCTTCATCAGGGAGGCCGGATTCACCGGCTCCCGGGCGCGCCAGGTCAGACGCGGCGCTTCGTGCCCCTGCGGCCCGACTTCGGCGACCCAGGCGACCAAGGCTTCGGGCGGCAGGCGGGCGTCGGCCAGCGCCACCTGCACGGAGATCGGCAGCGGGTCGTCGGCGGCGGCCGCCCCGCTGACGAAAATTGCCAACAGCCAGCAGGCGGAAAGACGGCGCAGCAGGCGTGAACGACTCATCGCAACCATGATAAGTGGCCCCTGCGACGCGGCCGCCGCAAACGCGCCGCTAGACTCGGCGCATGGCTTTTTCCAGCGAGATCGTCGGCGCATACCGCCTCGGGCGAAAGTCGCTGGGAGGCGGCGCCCTTCGGCGTTCGCGAGGCGGTTTTGTTCGCTTGCCGAGCCTGCGCAGTCCGGCCGCCGGACGGGCACGGCAATGACTGCTCGCCTACTCGTACTCGACGCCGCGACCGAGACCCTGCACCTCGGGCTCACGGTGGACGGCCGCCAGTTGGTGCGCGCCTTGCCGGGCGGCGCCCGGGCTTCGGCCGCGTTGCTCCCCGGCCTGCTTGAATTGCTGCGGGAGGCTGGCATCGAGCTCGCACAGCTCGATGCCATCGGCTTCGGTCGCGGCCCGGGTGCCTTCACCGGCGTGCGCGCGGCGTGCGCAGTCACCCAAGGTCTGGCCTTCGGCGCTGCGTTGCCGGTGCTCGCACTGGACACCTTGTTGGCGGTGGCCGAAGACGCGCGCCAACAGGGCGCTGCTGGCGATCTCTGGGTCGCCATCGACGCCCGCATGGGCGAGACCTATGCGGCGCACTATCGGCACGATGGCGTGCGCTGGCTCGAACTCACAGCGCCGGCACTGCACGACCCCGCCACGCTGGCGCGCCACGTCGCCGGGGACTCGGAACTTCCGGCGGTCGCCGGCAGTTCGCTGCTCGCCCATGCCGGCGCCTGGGCCGATGTCCGCACGCCTTGCTGGCCGCATGCCTCGCCCCGCGCTGCGGCGCTGATTGCCTTGGCGCTGGCCGCCTGGGCTCGCGGCGAAGGACTCGACGCCGCCCAGGCGCTGCCGCTCTACGTGCGCGACAAGGTCGCTCAGACCACGGTCGAGCGCGGCGCCGCACGCGCGCAGGCGGCGGCGGTGGCGGATACGGAGCGCCCGGCATGACCCCGGCGCCGAGCCGCTGCCGAACACAAGCCATGCCGGCGACGGCGGGCGCAGAGGTCCGTGAGCGTGGCGGCGGCCGAAACGTCGCCACAGGCGGGTCGCGATGAACGCCGTCGTTCAGCCCGCTTCGCGCATGCTGTTGCCGCTGCGCGAGGAAGACCTCGACGGGGTGCTCGAGATCGAACAGGCGACTTACGACTTTCCCTGGACGCGCGGCAACTTCCTCGACTCGCTGCGTGCGGGCTACGAGATGCAGGGCCTGGTCGCGGCTGAGTCCAGGCTGATCGGCTACTTCATCGCCATGCAGGGCGTGGACGAACTGCACCTGCTCAACATCAGCGTCGCGCCAGCCGAACAGCGCCAGGGGCATGCGCGCTACATGCTCGACGAGCTGCGCGCCCTGGCCCGGGCGTGCGGCGCTGCGCAGCTCTGGCTTGAAGTGCGCGTCTCCAACGAGCGGGCCCGCGCGCTCTACGAGCGCTACGGCTTTCGCAACACGGGCCTGCGCCGCGGCTACTACCCCGCGCTCGGGCGCAAGCGCGAGGATGCGGTGGTGATGAGCCTGCAGATCCCGGAGGCGGCCCATGAGCTGGGATGACCGACAGCGGGCTTTGCTCGCCGAATTGGGAATTCGCCTTTGGGCGGATCCCCGACCGGCCGGTGATCTTGGCGACTCGCGCGGGCCCGACCGCCCGTCCGAGACCGAGACCGAGAGCGATCCTCGGCTCGACGCGTCCAGGGTTTCCTTGCGGCAGTCCGATCGCTCTCTTCCCGACCTTCCCTCCACCAGGGAGGCGGCACAAGCCGTAACGTCTTCGGGGCGGCAACCGGCGGGTATCGAGACGATGGAGTGGCCCGCGCTGCGTGCGGCGGTCGCCGGCTGCACTGCCTGCGGGCTGTGTCACGGCCGCCGCAATACCGTCTTCGGAGCCGGCTCTCCGGGCGCGCACTGGATGATCGTCGGCGAGGCGCCGGGCGAGCAGGAGGACCGGCAGGGCGAGCCCTTCGTCGGCAAGGCCGGGCAGTTGCTGGACAACATGCTGCGCGCGCTCGGCCTTCACCGCGATGCCGGCGGTGCCGAAGGCGGCGAGGCTGGCGCGTCGGCCGCGTCGGCAGCCACGGGCGATGCGGCGCAGCGTGTGGTCCTCGCCAACGTGCTCAAGTGCCGCCCGCCCATGAACCGCAATCCGCTGCCGGAGGAGGTGGCGCAGTGCGAGCCGTATCTGCGGCGGCAGGTCGAGCTGGTGCGCCCACGCATCATTCTGGCGATGGGGCGCTTCGCGGTGCAGTCCTTGCTGCGCACCGATCTTCCGATCGGCAAGTTGCGAGGCCGCCTGCATGCCTACGAGGGTGTGCCTCTGGTTGTGACCTACCACCCGGCCTATTTGCTACGCAACCCGGCCGACAAGGCGCGTGCCTGGGACGACTTGTGCCTGGCGCGCTCGGCGCTGCGCGTGGCCGAGGCGGACTCGGGCACACCACGAAGCGGGGATTGAAGCGCGCCGGTGGCGACCTATCATCGGCCGCCGCCCGAGCCTGCCCTTGTCCGCCCTGCCCACCTCGCACCCGCCAGCGCCGTCCCTGTGGGACGCGTTGCCGAGCAGCGTGTTGCTGCTGTCGAGAGACGGCCGTGCGCTGCACGTCAACACCGCCTTTTGCGCTTTTACCGGCCTGACGGCGGCGGCCGCTCAAGGGCGTGGCTGGCTGGCGGCCGTCGCCCCTGCCGCGCAGCCGGGGCTGCTTGCCGCATTGCAGAAAGCCGAGGACTTTTCGATGCAGTTGCAGTTGCAGTGGCAATGCGTGCCGGCCGACGGCGGCCCGCGTGAAGCCTGGGTCGACTGCGCCGGGTGCTGGCGCGCCGAGCACGGCGACCACGTCTGCGTGCTGCACGACATGTCGCCGGCGCGCCGCGCCGAACAGGCGGCGCGGGCCCAGGCCGAGCAATTGCGCCTGCTCGCTGACAACGTGCCGGCGCTGATCGCCTACTACGCCGCCGGCGACAACACCTGCCTGTTCGCCAACAAGCAATATGCGCAGACCTTCGGCTGGGACGAGCTCTCGATCGTCGGGCGCAGCGTGACCGACATCATCGGCGAGGCGGCCGAGCAGCAGATCCAGCCGCATGTCGATACCGTGCTGCAGCAGCAGCGCCCGGTGGTCTACGAGCGGCAATTGCAGCGCCCCGACGGCAGCGCGCAATGGCTGGAGGTTCACCTGGTGCCGCACGTCGATGCCGAGGGCCGGTCGATCGCCTGTTTCGTGCTGATCTCCGACATCACCCGCCACCGCCTCGCCGAGCAGGCGGTGCGCGAGTCGGAGGAGCGCTTCAGCAAGTTCGTGCAGGCCAGCTGCGAAGGCATCGTTTTTCACAAGGACGGTTTCATCACCGACGCCAACGCGCCGGCCTGCGCGCTCGTCGGCTTCGAACTCTCCGAGCTGCTCGGGCGGCGCGCGCTGGATTTCGTGGCGCCCGACCAGCTCGCCAAGGTGGCCGCCGTGATGGCCGCGAGCGAGGAAACCGCCTACGAAAGCGCGATCATCGACAAGGCCGGCCGGCGCATCGCGGTCGAGTTCATCGTGCGCAGCATGCACTGCGGCGGTGAGCCCATGCGCATGACCATCGTGCGTGACATCCGCGACCGGCAGGCCGCGCAGGCGCGCATCCACCACCTGGCCCACCACGACGAACTGACCGGCCTGCCCAACCGCCTGGCCTTCATGGAGCAGATCGAGCCGCTGATGGCGCAGGCGAAAAGCAGCGCCGAGCCGCTGGCGCTGCTGTTCATCGATCTCGACCACTTCAAGCGCGTCAACGATTCCCTCGGCCACCTGGCCGGCGACGCGCTGCTGCAGACCGTGGGGCAGCGCATCGTCGCGCTGCTGCGCGCCTCCGACCGGGTGGCGCGCTTCGGCGGCGACGAGTTCATGGTCTTGCTGTCCGGCGGCTCGCCCCGCGAGGTGGTGGCCGAGGTGGCGCTCAAGCTGCTCGCCGCGATCGAGGCGCCGCTGCATGCGGGCGGCCGGCCGATCACGGTCACGCCCTCGATCGGCATCGCCATCTATCCCGGCGACGGCGACACCCCGGCGCAACTGATCAAGAACGCCGATGCGGCGATGTACCTGGCCAAGGCACGCGGCCGCGCCAACGTGCAGTTCTTCGACCATGCGCTGGCCCGCAGCGCCTACGCCTCGCTGGTCATGGAGGGCCAGCTCGCGCAGGCGCTCGAGCGCGGCGAGTTCGTGCTGCACTTCCAGCCGCAGGTGCGCGCGAGCGACGGCGTGCTGGTCGGCGCCGAAGCCCTGGTGCGCTGGCAGCACCCCGAGCGCGGCCTGCTGCTGCCCGACGAGTTCATCGCGCTGGCCGAGCAGCAGCGACTGATGTTGCCGCTGGGGCTGTGGGTGCTGCGCGAGGCCGCCCGTGCGGCGCGCCGCTGGCAGGATACCGGGGCGCCTGGCGCGGCGGAGGTGCCGGTGGCGGTGAACCTGTCGATGCTGCAGTTCCAGGCAGTCGGTTTCGTCGAAGGCATCGAGGAAGTGCTGCGCGAGGTCGGCCTGCCGGGCCGGCTGCTCGAGCTGGAGCTGACCGAGCGCATGCTGATGGACGACCTGCCGGAGGTTCGCCGCAAGCTGAACCAGCTCAAGGCGCTGGGCGTCCTGCTCGCGGTCGACGACTTCGGCACCGGCTACTCGTCGCTCGGCCACCTCAAGGAGCTGCCGATCGACAAGATGAAGATCGACCGCTCCTTCGTCACCGACCTGCCGCAGCGGCGCGACTCGGCGGCGATTGCCCGGGCGATCATCCAGATGGCGCGCGGTCTGGACATCACGGTCATCGCCGAAGGCGTGGAAACCGAGGCACAGCGGGCGTTTTTGTCGCGCGAATGCTGCGACGAACTCCAGGGCGAGGCGATCAGCCCGCCGCTTTCCGCAGCGGCTTTCGAGGCGTGGAGAGCTCGCGCCGCGGGCGGCTGAGCGGCCTTCGCGAGGGGTTCAGCCGCCGCGGTCCAAGTAGCGCTTGCGCCGGAAATAAATCACCAGGCCGAGCGCCAGCCCCAGCATCAGCACGCTCGTGATCCACACGCCGGCGTTGCTGTGGACCAGCGGCAGAAAGTCGAAGTTCATGCCGAAGAAGCCGGTGATCAAGTTGAGCGGCATGAACACCGCGGTGAGCACCGTGAGCGTACGCATGATCTCGGCGGTGCGGTTGCTCTGCGCCGAGAAGTGCATCTGCACCGCGCCCTCGGCCGAACCCTCGAGCCGTCGCACGTGGCCGAGCACGCGCTCGATGTGTTCGAGCACGTCGCGCGAGCGCACCCGCAGCAGCTCGCGCTCGCGGCGCGCCGCGGGGTCGGGCTCGTCGGGCCATTCGTCGAGCGCGTCGATCCACTCGGTAACCGCGCTGCGCTGGTCTTCGCAGACGTCCTCCAGCAGGTGCAGGGCATTGCGAGAATCGAGCAGCATCTGCCAGTCACTGAAGTGGCTGCGCGGGCGGAACAGCTCCTGCTGCAGGTAGCCGAGCTGCTTGGTCAGCAGACGCCGCAGCTCGAGGTAGCTGTCGACCATGTGGT
Organism: Methylibium sp.; assembly: GCF_013817345.1. Lineage (GTDB taxonomy): Bacteria > Pseudomonadota > Gammaproteobacteria > Burkholderiales > Burkholderiaceae_C > Methylibium. The sequence goes on along the minus strand of NZ_JACDCW010000042.1, from coordinate 19,591 downwards.
TGACCATGCGCAGCATCAGGTCGGCCGGGCTCGAGGGCAGCCGTGCGCCGGTGGTCCGCGCCTCGACGCCCTGGCCGATCTGGCGGAGCCGGTTGGCGAAGAAGTCGCGCACCTGGCAGTCAGTGGGGTGCACGGTGATCAGCACCTTGTCGAACACCGCGAAGCCGACCGGGCTGGTGTCGATGGAAGCCAGTGCCTGCCGGGCGCTGGCCACGGTGCCGCGGTTGTCGTCGGCGAACAGGCCGGCGCTGCCGATGCCGGCCGCCAGGCGGCGAAACACCATCACGTCGTACCAGGAGGTGTAGTCGAAGGTGGAAGGCAACTGGTTGTTGAGCAGATCGGAGACGTGCAGATCGACGAGCTGGCCGCCGGTCCAGCGTTGCAGCGCGTTCTGCAAGGGGGCCACGCCGACCTCGAACTCGCGCCTCGCGCTGCCGATCCACAAGTAGCCGTTGGTCGGCAGCCGGTCGGGCAGTTGCGTCAGCTCCGTGAACTGCTCGGCGGTGACATGAAAGATCCGCATCGGCCGATCAGCCGCGAGCCGGGCCGGCGCCAGCGCGGCGCAGCACGCGGGCCGCTGCCAGCGCGAAGTAGCTCAATACGCCGTCCGCGCCGGCGCGCTTGAAGGCGAGCAGCGACTCCATCATCACCGCCTCGCCGTCGAGCCAGCCGTTGGCCGCGGCCGCGTTCAGCATCGCGTACTCGCCGCTCACCTGGTAGGCGAAGGTCGGCACGCGGAACTCTTCCTTCACGCGGCGCACGATGTCGAGGTAGGGCATGCCGGGCTTGACCATCACCATGTCGGCGCCCTCGGCCAGGTCCATCGCCACTTCGCGCAGCGCCTCGTCGCTGTTGCCGGGGTCCATCTGGTAGACCTTCTTGTCGCTCTTGCCGAGGTTCGCAGCCGAGCCGACGGCGTCTCGGAAGGGCCCGTAGAAGGCGCTCGCGTACTTGGCGCTGTAGGCCATGATGCGGGTGTGAACTAGCTGGCGCGCTTCCAACGCTTGGCGGATCGCGCCGATGCGGCCGTCCATCATGTCGCTGGGCGCAACGATGTCGACGCCGGCCTCGGCCTGCACCAGCGCCTGCTGCGCAAGCACCGCCACCGTGTCGTCGTTGAGGATGTAGCCGGTGTCGTCGAGCAGGCCGTCCTGGCCATGACTGGTGAAGGGGTCGAGCGCCACGTCGGTCAGCACGCCGAGTTGCGGAAAGCGGCGCTTGAGTTCGCGCACGACGCTCGGCACGAGGCCTTCGGGGTTGAGCGCTTCGCGGCCGTCCGCGGTTTTCTTTGCGGCATCGATCACCGGGAACAGCGCCAGCACGGGGATGCCAAGCTCAACGCACTCTTCGGCCACCGGCAGCAGGCGGTCCAGGCTCAGGCGCTGCACGCCCGGCATCGAGGCCACGTCCTGCGCCTGGTTACGACCGTCGAGCACGAACACCGGCAGGATCAGGTCGGCGGGTGAAAGTGCGTGTTCGCGCACCAGCGCGCGGGTGAAATCATCGCGGCGCAGGCGGCGCGCGCGCGTGGCGGGAAAGCGTTGCGGGTAGGAGATCAAGGGGGCGGACCGGTGAGGCGGTGCGGGCCCTGCCTTCTGCCGCCCTGCGCGGGCCGGCTCGACGGGCAAACCCGGCGCCGCGGGCTGCTGAAATGTGCAGCGGATGATACGTCGCGAGATCTGCGGGCAAGCCGTCACGATGCCGTTCGGAGCGCAAACGTGAGAGGGCACGCCTCGCATGCGCAGCCCCGCTCCGGGCCGGAGTTGCCATCGGGGCGCGACAGCAACGAGGCGCTGGGGATAATCGCCCGGATGCTCTGGATCAAAGCCTTTCACATCGTCTTCGTCGCGAGCTGGTTCGCCGGCTTGTTCTATCTGCCGCGGATCTTCGTCAACCTCGCGATGACGCCCGCCGACAGTCATGCCGAGCGCGAGCGACTGCTGCTCATGGCGCACAAGCTCTACCGCTTCAGCACCTTGCTGATGCTGCCCGCGCTGGCGCTGGGGCTGTGGCTCTGGCTGGGCTACGGCATCGGACGCGGCTCGTTCACCGAGGGCAACGGCTGGCTGCACGTGAAGCTGGCCTTGGTGTTGGGAGCGATCGGCTATCACCATGTCTGCCGCCGGCTGCTGCGTGACTTCGAGCAGTTCGCCAACCGCCGCAGCGACCGCTGGTACCGCGTCTTTAACGAGGCGGCCGTGCTGGTCTTCATCGCGATCGTCGTGCTGGTGGTCGTGAAACCGTTCTAGATGCGCCCGCACTCGCTGCGCTCACCGCCTCCGCAGGCGGGCGCCGAGATCACCGCCGAGCGCAGTTCGGCCTGGCCGCTGGCTGCGGTATGTCTGTGCGTGATCGTCTATGCCAGCCTGCACCCCTTCTCGGGCTGGCGGCTGCCGACGGGCAGCGCGGCCGGATGGCCCTGGCTGCCCTCGGCAATCGCACAGAGCCGCTTCGACATCGTGGGCAACCTGCTCGGCTATTTACCGCTCGGCGCGCTCCTTGCCGCCGGCGTGCTGCGCGGCGGGCATTCGCGCTGGCTCGCTTTTCTGTTGGCCGCATTGGTGGCAGGCGCGCTGAGTTATGTGATGGAGTCCTTGCAGCACCTCCTGCCGCTTCGGGTGCCCTCGCGGGTGGACTGGGCCCTCAACACGGCCGGCGCGGCGCTCGGTGCGCTGCTGGCCGCCGCGGCCGAGGCCTTGGGCGGGCTGGCGCGTTGGCAGCGCTGGCGCGAGCGCTGGTTCCTGCGCGGGCGCGGCTTCGGGCTGGCGCTGTTGCTGCTGTGGCCTTTCGGCCTCCTGTTTCCACCGCCGCTGCCCTTCGGCCTGGGCCAGGTGCTCAGCCGCGTCCGCGACGCGCTGGCCGGCGCGCTGACCGACACCGCCTGGGACGGCTGGCTGCGACCGAGCGCCGCGTTGCCGCCGGCGCCGCTCGCGCCCGGCGTGGAACTGCTCGGTATCGTGGCCGGGCTGCTCGCGCCCTGCCTGCTCGCCTTCGCGCTCACGCGCCCCGGCGCCCGGCGCGTGATCCTGCTGGCCGGTGCGCTGGTGCTCGGCGCGGCGGCCACCACGCTGTCGACGGTGCTCAATTTCGGCCCCGACCACGCGCTGACCTGGCTCACGCTGCCGGTCGTGCCCGGCTTTGCGGTGACGGTCGCCGTGGCCTTGCCTCTGGTCTTGCTGTCGGCGCGCAGCGCTGCGGCGCTGGCGCTGCCGGTGATCAGCCTCGGTCTGGCGTTGGTCAATCTGGCACCTGCCGATCCTTACTACGCCGCCAGTCTGCAGAGTTGGGAGCAGGGCCGCTTCATCCGTTTTCACGGCTTGTCGCAGTGGGTCGGCTGGCTGTGGCCGTGGGCGACGCTGGTCTACCTGATCGGCCGTGTCGCCGCCCGGGACCGGGGCGAAACCTAGAATCCCGAGATGAGCTATTACGAGCGCCACATTTTCTTCTGCCTGAACCAGCGAGACGGCGAAGCCTGCTGCGCTGACCGAGGCGCCGAGGCCGGTTTCTCGCGGTGCAAGTCGCGCGCCAAGTCCGCGGGGCTGATCGGCCCCGGCAAGCTGCGCGTCAACCGCGCGGGCTGCCTGGACCGCTGCGCCGGCGGGCCGGTGGCGGTGGTCTACCCGGAAGGCGTCTGGTACACCTTCGTGGACGAGGACGACATCGACGAGATCGTCGATTCGCACCTCATGCACGGTCGTGTGGTCGAGCGGCTGCTTCTGCCGCCCGACGTCGGCCATTGAGCCCGAAGCACGGCGACGTCCGAATGAACGCGCACACACAGCGTCTGGTGCTGTCCGGCCCGGGCGGCGACATCGAATGCGCCGTGGACCAGCCGACCGTGGCCGCGGGCGGGCATCTCGCTGCGCCTTCTGCGCTGATGGTGATCTGCCATCCCCACCCCCAGCATGGCGGCACGCTCGACAACAAGGTGGTGCAGACCCTGGCGCGTGCCGGGCTGGCGCTGGGCTATCGGACGGTGCGCTTCAACTTCCGCGGCGTGGGCGCTTCGGCCGGTGTCTGGGACGAGGGCCGCGGCGAGATCGACGACGCCCTGGCGGTGATCGAGGCCAGCCGCGCAGCAGACGGTGCGGCGGCGCTGCCCTGGGTGCTGGCCGGTTTTTCCTTCGGCGGCTATGTCGCTGCGAGCGCCGCCCAGAAGCTGCGCGACGGCGGCAACGCACCTGCGAGGCTGGCTTTGATCGCACCATCGACCCTCAAGCAGACCGTGCCCGCCGTGCCGCAGGACACTCTGGTCATCCACGGCGAGGCCGACGACGTGGTGCCGCTTGCGGCCACCCTCGACTGGGCCCGGCCGCAATCGCTGCCGGTCACCGTGATTCCCGGTGTCGGCCATTTCTTTCACGGGCAGCTCGCGCTGCTCAAATCGCTGGTGGTGCGCGCCTGGTCGCAAGCTCTGTGAACCGAATCGCGCCACCGCACTCCATCTTCGCTTTCCGCTCCCAAGACCCTCATGAAAAGACTGTTTGCCCTGCTGTTCGCCTTCGCCGTTTCCGCCGCCCAGGCGCAGGCACCGCAAGCGCCCGAGATCGCCGCGCGCTCCTTCCTGCTGTTCGACGTCACGACCAACCAGGTGTTGGCGTCCAAGAATCCGGACGAGCCGGTCGAGCCCGCTTCGCTGACCAAGCTGATGAGCGGCTACCTGGTCTTCCAGGCGCTGCGCGACAAGAAGCTGACGCTCGAGCAGACGCTGCAGGTGTCCGAGCGGGCCTGGCGCACCGGCATGACGGGCGCCTCGCGCAGCTTCCTGCCGCTGAACAGCCAGGTGTCGGTCGATGACCTGCTCAAAGGCATGATCGTGCAGAGCGGCAACGATGCGACCGTGGTACTGGCCGAGGGCGTCGGCGGCACCTACGAGCAGTTCGTTGAGATGATGAACCGCCAAGCCCAGGCTTTCGGCCTCGAGGCGACGAACTTCAAGAACCCGGAGGGCCTGACTGCCGCGGGCCACACCAGCACGGCGCGTGAGCTGGCTTTGATCGCCACCCGTCTGGTGCGCGACTTTCCCGAGTACCTGCATTACTACTCGACCAAAGAATTCACCTTCAACAAGATCAAGCAGAACAACCGGAACCTGCTGCTCTACCGTGACCCGAGCGTCGACGGCCTGAAGACGGGTTACACCGACGCGGCCGGCTATTGCCTCATCACCACCGCCCGACGCGATTTTCCGAACGGCCAGCGCCGCCTGATCAGCGTGGTGCTGGGTGCGGCCTCCGCAGAGGCGCGCGCCAACGAAAGCCAGAAGCTGCTCAATTGGGGCTTCGCTTCCTTCGACGCGGTCAAGCTGTTCGAGGCCAACCAGGCCGTCGTCAGCCCGGCCGTCTGGAAAGGCGCCAGCAACACCGCCAAGCTGGGCAGCGCCCATGCCGTGGTGGTCAGCGTGCCCAAGGGCGAAGGCGACAAGCTCAAGACCGACATCTCCCGCACCGATCCGCTGGTGGCCCCCCTTGCCAAGGGGCAGGTGGTCGGCAGCATCAAGGTCAGTGCGGCCGGCGCCACTGTGGTCGAAGTGCCGCTGGCGGTGCTCGAGCCGGTCGAGCAGGCGGGCCTGCTCGGCCGCGCCTGGGACGCACTGCGCTTGTGGATACAGTGAAGTGCTTGCGACTGCCCACTGTTCGACCTAGGCTGCACCCATGAACGAACTGCCGAACTCCATTCCTGCGGCCGTGGCCGACGCCCTGTGCTACCTGAACGGAGAGTACACGCCGCTGCGCGAGGCCAGGGTGAGTGTGCTCGACCGCGGTTTCCTGTTCGGTGACGGTCTCTACGAGGTCGTGCCGGTGTATGGGCGCCGCCTGTTTCGCTTCGACGAGCATCTGGCCCGGCTCGAGCGCAGCTGCGCCAAGGTGCGTATCACCAACCCTCACGACGCGCCGCAGTGGCTGGAGCGCATGCGCCGGTTGATCGCGGCGCAGTACGAGGCCAGCGGTGCCACTGACCAATTGATCTATCTGCAGGTCACCCGCGGCGTCGCGGTGCGCGATCACGTGATGCCCAAGGATCTACCGCCCACCGTCTTCATGATGGCCAGCGTGATGAAGCCTCCTACTGCGGAGCAGCGCCACGCCGGCGTCGCCTGCATCACCGCGCGTGACTTCCGCTGGGAGCGGGGCGACATCAAGTCTATTTCGCTGCTCGGCAATGTCATGGCGCGCCAGTTGTCGGCCGACCACGGTGCCGAGGAAACGGTCATGTTGCGCGACGGCTTCCTCACGGAGGCCGCTGCGTCCAACGTGTGGGTGGTCAAGGACGGCGCCCTCATCGGCCCGCCCAAGAGCGAGCACGTGCTCGAGGGCGTGCGTTTCGAGTTGCTGCGCGAGCTTTGCGAGGACGAAGGCATCGCCTACAGCCTGCGGCCGATCAGCGAGGGCGAACTGCTTGCCGCCGACGAGCTGCTGCTCAGCTCGGCAACCAAGGAAATTCTGCCGGTGACGCGCCTGGACGGCGAGCCGGTCGGCCACGGTGCGCTGGGCGGTAAGCCCGGACCCGTCTATGCGCGCTTGTACGAGGCCTACCAGCGCGCCAAGGCCAGCCAGTCGATCTGAGCGCGGAGGCGCTTTCGCGGTTGACTCGGCCGCCGATGCCCTCATCTGCGAACGATGCAACCGACCATGTCCGCCATCCCACCCGACATTCCTCCCGAAGCGTCGCTGATCGAATACCCCAGCGCCTTTCCGATCAAGGTGATGGGCGTCAACGAAGACGGCTTCGCGCAGGCGATGGCCGAAATCGCGTGCCGCTTCGACCCGTCCTTCGACGGGTCAACCGTGGAGATGCGCCCCAGCAAGGGCAACAAGTACCTCGGCCTGACCCTCACCGTCATCGCCACCAGCCGCGAACAGCTCGACGATCTGTACCGCGCGCTCGGTGCGCATCCCTCGGTCAAGGTGGTGCTTTGACCGCGACGCTTGCGGCCTGTGTGCAGCGGACTGCGCCGCCGCGGCATAGCGCGTGAAGACCCTGCGCCTGGGCCGCGTCGATTACGCAGCCACGGACGCTGGCATGCGCGCTTTCACCGACGCGCGCACCGCCGAAACGCCCGATGAGCTGTGGCTGTGCGAGCACCCGCCCGTGTTCACCCAGGGTATTGCCGGCAAGGCCGAGCACGTGCTCGACGCCGGCGCCATCCCGGTCGTTCAGACCAACCGCGGCGGGCAAGTCACCTACCACGGGCCCGGCCAGGTCATTGCGTATCCGCTGGTCGATCTGCGCCGACTCGGCCTGCATGCCAAGGAGTACGTGTTCCGGCTCGAGCAGGCGCTGCTGAAGACGCTGGAGGGCCAGGGCGTCACCGGCCATCGCATCGCCGGCGCGCCTGGCGTTTATGTGAACCTGCAAGATCCTTCCGGCCACGGCGCCTTGCCCGAGCCGCGCGATCCGCGCGATCCGTGGCGCGGCATCGGCAAGGTCGCTGCGCTGGGCATCAAGATCAGCCGGGGCTGCGGCTACCACGGCGTCGCGCTCAACGTGGCGATGGACCTGAGCCCCTTCACGCGCATCAATCCCTGCGGCTACGCGGGGCTCGCGACGGTCGATCTTTCTACAATCGGCGTCGTCACCGATTGGGACGCTGCCGCCGATTCGCTCTCCGCGCGACTGGTGAACTACCTGAGTCCCTGAAAACTCCGATCGATCGAATGTCCATGACCACCGATTCCTCCGCGGCCCTAGCCTCGGCCGCCGCCCCTGGCGCCTACGACCCGAGCGCCAAACAGAAGGCACAGGCCAAGACCGCGCGCATCCCTATCAAGGTGGTTGCGGCCGAGGTGCTCAAGAAACCCGACTGGATCCGCGTCAAGGCCGGCTCGCCCACGACGCGCTTCTACGAGATCAAGCAGATCCTGCGCGAACACAAGCTGCACACGGTGTGCGAGGAAGCCTCCTGCCCCAACATCGGCGAGTGCTTCGGCAAGGGCACGGCCACCTTCATGATCATGGGCGACAAGTGCACGCGGCGTTGCCCGTTCTGCGACGTCGGCCACGGCCGGCCCGACCCGCTGGACGCCGACGAGCCGCTCAACATGGCCAAGACCATTGCGGCATTGAAGCTCAAGTACGTCGTCATCACCAGCGTGGACCGGGATGATCTGCGCGATGGAGGCGCGGCGCATTTCGTCCAGTGCATCCAGAAAGTCCGTGAGCTGTCGCCGGCCACGCAGATCGAAATCCTCACGCCCGACTTCCGCGGCCGCATGGACCGCGCGCTGGAAATCCTGAAGGCTGCGCCGCCCGACGTGATGAACCACAACCTGGAAACGGTGCCGCGCCTGTACAAGGAAGCGCGCCCGGGTTCGGATTACGCGTTCTCACTGAATTTGCTCAAGCGGTTCAAGGAATTCGCGCCGGGCGTGCCCACAAAGAGCGGGCTGATGGTCGGCCTGGGTGAAACCGACGACGAGATCCTCGCGGCGATGCGCGACATGCGCGCGCACGGCATCGACATGCTCACGCTCGGTCAGTACCTAGCCCCCAGCGGCCACCATCTCCCGGTGCGCCGCTACGTTCATCCCGACACCTTCAATATGTTCGAGGCCGAGGCGAAGGCCATGGGCTTCAGCCATGCCGCCGTCGGCGCGCTGGTGCGGTCGAGCTATCACGCCGACGCGCAGGCGCACGCCGCAGGCGTTGCGAGCCTGCCTTGACCGATCTGCCTCAGATGAGCCAGCGGCCGGCGCGACTGCACGCATGCGCGCCACGCCTGAAGCCGTGCGCGCCGCATTGCCGCGCAGCTTGGTCTCCCTCGCGCAATCCGATCTGATGAAGGCCTTGTCACGAGCCGGATGAGCCGGGGTGCGAGGAGCGGACCGGCGGGTCATCCTGCAGGCGTTCGGTGCCGTTCAGCTTTCGGCGAGCAGCTCGTCCACCAGGGCGTGCAGTTCCTCGAAATCCGGCTCGCCGAGGTAACGCTTGACGACCTCGCCGCGCTTGTTGATCAACACGCTGGTGGGAGTGAGCTGCACATCGCCGAAGCTGCGCGCGATGGACCCATCGAGGTCCATCGTGACCAGAAACGGCAACTTGCGCGTCTCGACGAAGTTCACCACGTAGGCCGGCGGGTCGTAGCTCATCGCCACCGCCAGCGTCTGATAGCCGCGCGACTCGAACTTCTCGTGCGTGGCGATCAGTTCGGGCATCTCCTTGACGCAGGTCACGCAACTCGTGGCCCAGAAGTTCACGAGTACGACCTGGCCGCGCAATTGCTCGGTGCTGTGCGTGGAGCCGTCGAGCAGCGTGTAGGGCACGGTGGGCGCGAGCGGCTTGTCGGTCAAGGCAACAAAGGCCGCCGCGCCGATTGCCAAGACCACGACAGCAGCGGCAAGATGGCGGATGAGTTTCATTGAGGAGCCGGTCATGGATCGACGTCAGTTTACGGGTCAGCTCGCCGTCGGTGCGGCCCTGTGGGTTTGCGCGGCCCAGGCGCGCGCACTTTCGCTCACAGACGCCGATGCCCGCGCTGGCCTCAAGGCGGCGCTCGAGCGCGGCGCGACTGCAGCCGTGAGCCTGCTGGGCAGGACCGACGGCTTCCTGGGGAATCCGAAGGTCCGCATCGCACTGCCCTCGGGCGTCGACAGCGCGGCCAAGCTGTTGCGGGGCATCGGGCAAGGCCGCAAGGTCGACGAGCTGGTGACCGCCATGAACCGCGCCGCCGAGGCGGCCGTGCCGCAGTCCCGGCAGTTGCTGAGCGATGCGGTGGCGCGGATGTCGGTGACCGACGCGAAGAAGATCCTGACCGGGGGCGACACCTCGGTGACGCAGTTCTTCGCCGACCAGACGCGCAAGCCGCTGGGCGCGACTTTCCTGCCGATCGTCACCGAGCAGACCGAAAAAGTGGCTCTGGCCGACAAGTACAACGCGGTCGCCGGCAGGGCGGCCGGCTTCGGGCTCCTGAACAAGGACGACGCCAACATCCAGCAGTACGTGACCGGCAAGACGCTCGACGGCCTGTACCTGATGATCGGCGAGGAAGAAAAGAAAATCCGCCGCGACCCGGTAGGCACCGGCAGCGATCTGCTGAAGAAGGTGTTCGGCTCGATCTGACCGGCGTGCCGCCGCCGCGGCGCGGTCAGAAACTCTTCGACAGTTCGAACACCAGCGCCGACGGCAGGGCCTGGCGCAGCCCGGCGCGCGCGACGCGGGCGTGGTTCATGCCGTCGAAGCCCGAGACCTCGAACGAGCGGCTGCCTTCCTCGACGATCTCTATGAAGGAAAACGCCGGCAGTTCCGAGCGGATGTCGTCGGCCAACTGCTCGAGTTCATCGCAGTGCAACGCCGCTTCGAAGACGATGGCGTGCGGCAGCCCGCCGCGGCAGAAATCGACGGCCTCGTCGACCGAGTACACGCAGTCGACGGTCAATCCCATGTCCGCGACGGCCGAGCGGACCTGTGCACGCAACTCGCGACCGTCGGCGATCACCAGTAGCTGGCGGCCAGCGAGGGGCTTGGAGTTGCCGCTCGGGGTGGCTGACGAGGCGGTTTGCTGGATATTCACAGCTTCTTCGGCCGCATCGTCGACGGTGCGCGGAAACTCGAGCGTCAGCATCACCTGCTCGCCGTCCATGTCGCGCTGAAGGTTCAGTTCCATGGAATCGGCCGCCTGCACGATCAGGTGCCAGTTCAGCGAATCCAGCGCCGCGGCCGCCGGCACTCCCGGCTGCTCCGCCGTGGCGGGATGGTGCTGGAAGTTGCAACTTACCCGGCCTTGAGTTGGCCGGCTCTTGAGGTCGACGCGGAAATCGATGTTCGCCCGGCCCGACTCGACAGCCCAGTCGAGCACGGCATTGAGCAAGGTGAACAGCAAGCTCGGATCGACAAGCACCTCGATGGGCCGGGTGACCTGCCGCACGTTGACGCCGCGCTTGGCGACTTCGCGCGCCCGGTAGGCGAGCACCGACTGCAGCGTGTGGGCCAGGTTGAGCCGCTCGTGAGACTGCCGCAGGTGCTTGGAGGCGAGGCGCGAGAGTTGCTGACTCACCATGCCGACTCGCCGGGCCTGCTCGATCTCGACACGCAAGGCGCGCAAGCCTTCGCGGTCGATGCGGCCGGTGGTGGTGAGGGCGATGACCCGCTCCAGCGCGGCGCTCAGCGGCTCGGCGATTTCGCGCCCGACCTGCGCGGTCAGCGCACGCCATGAATGAACCGAGGCGGTCTTCTCGACGGGAGCCACTGGCAACAGCAGGGTCGGACGGGCGGTCATGCGGTTTCCGAAGATGAATGGCGCGGTGTGGGGGCCGACTGCACCGTGGCGATGCGGTCGCGCATTCTGTGACGATCGCGGCCGAAGCTCCAGCGCTCACGGCACTGCAGAGGTCGGCTCCCCCCGTTTCAGTGGCCGTGCGGGCCCAAGGCACCCGCTGAACGGGCGTGGCCTGTGCGCTCGGCGTCCCAGCCGAGCCAGTCGAGCAACACGGCTTCGGTGTGCTCGCCCAGCCGGGGCGGGGGCAGGCGAGTGCGCGCGGGCGTGGTGGACAGCTTCAACGGGCTGGCCACCAGCCGCAGGGCGGCGTCCAGCGGATGCGCCACTGCCTCGGTCATGCCGCGTGCCAGCACCTGCGGATCGGCAAACACCTGATCGAGCGTGTTGATCGGCCCGCAAGGCACCTTGGCGGCCTCGAGTGCATTCAACCAATCCTCGCGGCTGCGTTCGCGCATCAACGCTGCGAGCACAGGCACCAGCACGGCCCGGTGGCGCACGCGGTCGGCGTTCCTCGCGAAACGGGGGTCGGTAGCCAGTTCGGCGCGACCAGCCACTTCGCAGAAGCGGGCGAACTGGCCGTCGTTGCCGACAGCCAGGACGACATGCCCGTCGGCCGCTTCGAACACCTGGTAAGGCACGATGTTCTGGTGCGCGTTGCCGGCGCGGCCCGGCACCTCGCCGCTCACCAGGTAGTTCGCGCCAAGGTTGGCGAGCATCGCGACCTGGCTGTCCAGCAGGGCCATGTCGAGGTACTGGCCGTTGCCGCGCCGCCAGCCCTCGGCGTCGCGGTGGCGCAGCGCTGCCAGGATGCCAATGGTGGCGTACAGGCCGGTGAACAGGTCCGCCACGGCGACGCCGACCTTCTGCGGCCCGCCGCCCGGCTCGTCGTCGCCGATCTCCAGGCGAGACGGGCCGGTCACGCTCATCAGGCCGCCGATGCCCTGGACCGCATAGTCGTAGCCGGCGCGGTCTCGGTAGGGGCCGGTCTGGCCGTAGCCCGTGATCGAGCAGTAGACGAGCTGCGGATTGAGCGCTCGCAGGCTCTCTTGGTCGAGGCCGTAGCGCGCCATGTCGCCGACCTTGTAGTTCTCGACCAGCACGTCGGCTTGCTGCGCGAGTTCGCGGACCAGCGTCTGTCCCTCGGCATGAGCAAGGTCGATCGTGATCGAGCGCTTGTTGCGGTTGGCGCCGAGGTAGTAGGCCGACTCCTCGCTGTCGGCGCCGGTGGCGTCCTTCAGGAACGGCGGGCCCCAAGCGCGCGTGTCGTCGCCGCTGCCGGGGCGTTCGATCTTCACGACATCGGCACCGAGGTCGCCCAGTACCTGGGTGCACCACGGCCCGGCAAGCACACGGGAAAGGTCGAGCACGCGAATGCCCGAAAGCGACGAATCAGCGAGAGGGAGCTGGGCTTGCATCTTGCGATTTTGCCGCTGTCGATAATCCGGCGATGCCTGTCGTCGGTCGTCTGTCGCTCTTGTCAATTGGGCTTGCCGCGTTCGTCCCGGGCTGTTCACCCACGCTCGATTGGCGCCAGGTGCGTGCCGAGGGCGGCGCTGTCACGCTGCTCCTGCCGTGCAAGCCCGAACGCAGGACCCGGCCGGTGGTGCTTGGGGACGTGTCGGCGACAGTGGAAGTGCTTGCCTGCGGCGCAGGCGGCACGACTTGGGGGTTGACCAGCGCCGATATGGGCGAACCGGCGCAGGTTGGCCCCGCATTGGCCGCGCTGCGGGCGGCTCGTAGCGACAACCTCGAGGGGCGCGAGACCGAAGCGCGCGCCGTGCGGTTCGCCAAGCTGGCGTCCGAGCCACCTCCCCTGCGCTTGCGCGTCGAAGGCCGCAAGCCTGACGGTCAGCCGATCGTCGAGCATTCGCTGCTGTTCGCTCACGGTTCGCATGTCTTCCATGCTGCCGCGCTCGGCGGCGCGCCGTCGGACAGGGCCCTTGAAACCTTCTTCGAGGGGCTCGAGCCGGCACGCTGAGCCGCGACCGGCGCACTGCCCGGGCGGCCGAGGGCCCGGCGGCCACGCAATCCGGATTGCGCACCGCACGTCAAGGTGCGGGCTGCGCAGATAATCGCCGGTCACATGGCTGGCCTGCTCATCATCGCGCACGCGCCGCTCGCCTCCGCCCTGAAGGCGGCTGCCGGGCACGCCTTCCCTGAGGCGGTGCACCGCGTGCAGGCCTGCGACGTGGTTGCCCAGGTCGCGCTCGAAGATGTCGAAACTCAGGCGCGCCTGCTGCTCCAGCAGGCGCTGAGGATGTCCAGCCGGTGCGAGGCGCTCATCCTCACCGACGCTTTCGGGGCCACGCCATCGAACATTGCGCAACGGCTCGCCGACGGCGTGCATGTCAAGGTGGTCACGGGCGTGAATGTGCCGATGTTGTGGCGAACCATGAACTACGCGGACGAACCGCTGGAGATGCTTGTCGCCCGTGCGCTGGCCGGCGCCACGCAGGGAGTGATGCAGGTCGCTCCCGCGCGCCCGCAGAATCAGACGCAGACCCTAGGAGCGCGACCGGGCGATGATTTCGACGCGAATAAAGATCAGCAATAAGCTCGGCCTGCATGCACGGGCCTCGGCCAAGCTTGCCAAACTGGCGGGCAGTTATCCCTGCGAGGTCTTCCTCGGTCGCGGTGAACGCCGGGTGAACGCGAAAAGCATCATGGGCGTGATGATGCTGGCCGCCGGCTTGGGCGCTGAAATCGAGGTCGAAACCTCCGGCGACCGCGAACGCGAAGCGATGGACGCACTGCTTGCGTTGATCACCAACCGCTTCGGCGAAGGCGAATAGGGCAGCGCCTCAGGCGTGGGGGAGGTGCCGGCGCTACGTTTCGAGCAGGCCTCGGGTAGCGGAAGCGGGGGCGAGTCGGCAGCGGCAGATCGCTCATCAAGTTTCTCCTGGTGGCGATGACACGGTGCCGGCGACAGAGCCGTGACGTTGCGAAGCAGTCCCGCGTGACTTCGCAGTGACAGTGCCCCTTCGTTTCGCGGCGGCGTGCCGCGGCTGTCTGCTCTGCGCGCTGCTACGATCGTTTCATGAGCTTCCAGGTTTTCGGCTTTCCGGTTTCGCGCGGTGTGGCGATCGGGCGGGCCGTACTCGTGGCCTCGAGTCGCGTCGATGTTGCGCATTACTTCATCGAAGCGCAGCAGATCGAGACCGAGGTGCAGCGGCTGCGCTCGGCTCGCGATGCGGTGGCCAGCGAACTACATGGTTTGCAGCGCGACATGCCGGCGGATGCGCCGCCGGAGCTGTCTGCGCTGCTCGACGTTCACCTGATGCTGCTGCACGACGACGCGCTGACCGGCGCCACCGGAAGCTGGGTCCGAGACCGTCACTACAACGCCGAATGGGCGCTGTCAGCGCAGCTCGAAGTGGTGGCCCGGCAGTTCGACGAGATGGAGAACGACTACCTGCGCGAGCGCAAGGCCGATCTGGAGCAGGTGGTCGAGCAATTGCTCCGAGCCCTCGCTCAACAGCGCGGGCGAGCGACTCCGGCCCATGCCGTCAATCCGCGAGACTTCGCTGGCGAGGATCCGCTGGTGCTGGTGGCGAGCGACATTTCGCCGGCCGACATGCTGCAATTCAAGCGCAGTATCTTCACCGGCTTCGTCACCGATGTAGGGGGCCGCACGTCGCACACCGCGATTGTTGCGCGCAGTCTCGATATTCCGGCCGTGGTCGGTGCGCGGGAGGCCAGCCGCCTCGTTCGACAGGACGATTGGGTGGTCATCGACGGCGACGCGGGTGTCGTGATCGTCGACCCGTCTCCCATCGTGCTCGAAGAATATCGATTCCGTCAGCGCCAAGGCGGCCTGGAGCGCGAGCGCTTGACCCGCCTGAGGCACACGCCGGCGGTCACCCTCGATGGCCAGAGGGTTGAACTGCTTGCGAACATCGAACTCCCCGGTGACACCAAAGCTGCGCTGGAGGCGGGAGCGGTCGGCGTAGGGCTGTTTCGAAGCGAGTTCCTCTTTATGAATCGCAACGGCGATCTGCCGGGGGAAGACGAACAGTACGAGGCCTACCGCGCGGTGGTCGAGGCAATGCGCGGCTTGCCGGTCACCATCCGGACCGTCGACATCGGCGCCGACAAGGCTCTCGACCGAATGTCCGTCCACGAGCTTCGGCACGAGCACGCCTTGAACCCGGCCCTGGGGCTGCGCGCCATACGGTGGAGCCTTTCCGAGCCAAGCATGTTTCGCCAGCAGCTTCGCGCCATCCTCCGTGCGAGCGCCCACGGGCAAGTACGTTTGCTGGTGCCGATGGTGGCGCATGCGTCAGAGATTCGCGGCACCTTTGATGCGCTTGCCCGGGCGAAACAGCAGTTGCAGGAAAGCGGCCGTGCCTACACCGACGTTCCCGTAGGCGCGATGATCGAAGTGCCTGCTGCAGCATTGATGGCTCATGTTTTCCTCGATCAGTTCGACTTTTTGTCGCTCGGCACGAACGATTTGATTCAGTACACCCTCGCGATTGATCGCGCCGACGAAGCCGTCGCCCACCTGTACGATCCCTGGCACCCGGCAGTGCTCGAACTGGTATCGCGCACGATCAGCGTGGGCCGCGCTCGCGGCAAGCAGGTGAGCGTGTGCGGCGAGATGGCAGGAGATCCTGCCTTTACCGAGGCGCTGTTGGGAATGGGCTTGCGCAGCTTCTCCATGCACCCGGCGCAAGTCGCGACCGTCAAGCAGCAAGTGCTTCGCGCCGACACGCGCAGGCTTGCTTCTAGGGATGCGGCCGTGGTTCCTTGAAAGCTTGCGTTCGAACAAAAAGCCGTCAGTGATTTGCGCGGTGCGGACCGTTCATGCTACAGTCGCTCTCTTCGCTGGACACAGCGCCGCCAAGGCAACAGCCAAAAGCGCCGACAAGTTCTTCGAAGAAAACAAAGTGATTGGTTGACAAGGTTTCAACAACAGGTCACAATCTCATCTCTGTGCTGATCACTGGTCAGCAACGCCGCAAGGCGACGCTCTTTAACAAATAACAGCCGATAAGTGTGGGCGTTTGAAGGCGAGTGCCAAGAGTCGCAAGACTCAGGTCTCATGACCTTAAACGCTCACTGAATTGAAATTCATGCAAGTGAAGTTCACTTCAATTCTTTGAGTAATTTATCAAGATCGAACTGAAGAGTTTGATCCTGGCTCAGATTGAACGCTGGCGGCATGCCTTACACATGCAAGTCGAACGGCAGCACGGGAGCAATCCTGGTGGCGAGTGGCGAACGGGTGAGTAATACATCGGAACGTGCCCAGTTGTGGGGGATAGCCCGGCGAAAGCCGGATTAATACCGCATACGACCTAAGGGTGAAAGCGGGGGATCGCAAGACCTCGCGCAATTGGAGCGGCCGATGTCGGATTAGCTTGTTGGTGGGGTAAAAGCTCACCAAGGCTACGATCCGTAGCTGGTCTGAGAGGACGACCAGCCACACTGGGACTGAGACACGGCCCAGACTCCTACGGGAGGCAGCAGTGGGGAATTTTGGACAATGGGCGCAAGCCTGATCCAGCCATGCCGCGTGCGGGAAGAAGGCCTTCGGGTTGTAAACCGCTTTTGTCAGGGAAGAAACGGTTCGAGCTAATACCTTGAGCTAATGACGGTACCTGAAGAATAAGCACCGGCTAACTACGTGCCAGCAGCCGCGGTAATACGTAGGGTGCGAGCGTTAATCGGAATTACTGGGCGTAAAGCGTGCGCAGGCGGCTTTGCAAGACAGATGTGAAATCCCCGGGCTCAACCTGGGAACTGCATTTGTGACTGCAATGCTGGAGTGCGGCAGAGGGGGATGGAATTCCGCGTGTAGCAGTGAAATGCGTAGATATGCGGAGGAACACCGATGGCGAAGGCAATCCCCTGGGCCTGCACTGACGCTCATGCACGAAAGCGTGGGGAGCAAACAGGATTAGATACCCTGGTAGTCCACGCCCTAAACGATGTCAACTGGTTGTTGGACGGCTTGCTGTTCAGTAACGAAGCTAACGCGTGAAGTTGACCGCCTGGGGAGTACGGCCGCAAGGTTGAAACTCAAAGGAATTGACGGGGACCCGCACAAGCGGTGGATGATGTGGTTTAATTCGATGCAACGCGAAAAACCTTACCTACCCTTGACATGCCAGGAACTTGCCAGAGATGGCTTGGTGCTCGAAAGAGAGCCTGGACACAGGTGCTGCATGGCCGTCGTCAGCTCGTGTCGTGAGATGTTGGGTTAAGTCCCGCAACGAGCGCAACCCTTGTCATTAGTTGCTACGTAAGGGCACTCTAATGAGACTGCCGGTGACAAACCGGAGGAAGGTGGGGATGACGTCAGGTCATCATGGCCCTTATGGGTAGGGCTACACACGTCATACAATGGCCGGTACAGAGGGTTGCCAACCCGCGAGGGGGAGCTAATCCCAGAAAACCGGTCGTAGTCCGGATCGCAGTCTGCAACTCGACTGCGTGAAGTCGGAATCGCTAGTAATCGCGGATCAGCTTGCCGCGGTGAATACGTTCCCGGGTCTTGTACACACCGCCCGTCACACCATGGGAGCGGGTTCTGCCAGAAGTAGTTAGCCTAACCGTAAGGAGGGCGATTACCACGGCAGGGTTCGTGACTGGGGTGAAGTCGTAACAAGGTAGCCGTATCGGAAGGTGCGGCTGGATCACCTCCTTTCTGGAAATAGCACTCAATTTCTCGCGCCCACTCTTATCGGCTGTTTTTGACGACAGAAGTGAAACGTGAACCGGCTTGACGTGTCCGCAAGGCCAATCGCCTAGGGTTCACGCATGATCGGATCGTCCGCGTTTCATTCCGAATGCGAGGGTCTGTAGCTCAGTCGGTTAGAGCACCGTCTTGATAAGGCGGGGGTCGTTGGTTCGAATCCAACCAGACCCACCACCATTCCACACCGGGGGTGTAGCTCAGCTGGGAGAGCACCTGCTTTGCAAGCAGGGGGTCATCGGTTCGATCCCGTTCACCTCCACCATTTTAAAAGATTTCACACGCTAATGGCCAAAGGCTGTTTGCGTGTGCGATCGCAAGATCGGCTGTCGTTCTTTAAAAATTCGTAGAGTCAAATCAGTGTTGTCGACGGAAACCGCTTCATGGCGGACCGTGCCGTCGGCAACTTTTTGATTGCGTCAACAAATTCAACTTGCGAAAGTTGAAAACGGCATAACGCGTAATACTCAAATCAGTCCTTGACGATGCTTCTACAGCGAGGCGTCAAAGTTATAGGGTCAAGTGACTAAGTGCATGTGGTGGATGCCTTGGCGATTACAGGCGACGAAGGACGTGATAGCCTGCGATAAGCTTCGGGGAGCTGGCAAATTAGCTTTGATCCGGAGATTTCCGAATGGGGAAACCCACCCGCAAGGGTATCGCATGCTGAATACATAGGCATGCGAGGCGAACCGGGTGAACTGAAACATCTCAGTAGCTCGAGGAATAGACATCAACCGAGATTCCGAAAGTAGCGGCGAGCGAAATCGGACCAGCCTGCACGTTTTAGCAGTTGATTTATCAGAACAGTCTGGAAAGGCTGGCTATAGCGGGTGATAGCCCCGTATGAAAAAAGTCGATTGTAGAACTGGGCGTGCGACAAGTAGGGCGGGACACGAGAAATCCTGTCTGAAGATGGGGGGACCATCCTCCAAGGCTAAATACTCGTAATCGACCGATAGTGAACTAGTACCGTGAGGGAAAGGCGAAAAGAACCCCGGGAGGGGAGTGAAATAGATCCTGAAACCGCATGCATACAAAAAGTCGGAGCCTGTAAAGGTGACGGCGTACCTTTTGTATAATGGGTCAGCGACTTACATTCAGTGGCAAGCTTAACCGAATAGGGAAGGCGTAGAGAAATCGAGTCCGAATAGGGCGTTCAGTCGCTGGGTGTAGACCCGAAACCAAGTGATCTATCCATGGCCAGGATGAAGGTGCGGTAACACGCACTGGAGGTCCGAACCGACTAGTGTTGCAAAACTAGCGGATGAGCTGTGGATAGGGGTGAAAGGCTAAACAAACTTGGAAATAGCTGGTTCTCTCCGAAAACTATTTAGGTAGTGCCTCAAGTATTACCATCGGGGGTAGAGCACTGTTATGGCTAGGGGGTCATGGCGACTTACCAAACCATTGCAAACTCCGAATACCGATGAGTACAGCTTGGGAGACAGTGCACCGGGTGCTAACGTCCGGACACAAGAGGGAAACAACCCAGACCGCCAGCTAAGGTCCCTAATATTGGCTAAGTGGGAAACGAAGTGGGAAGGCTAAAACAGTCAGGATGTTGGCTTAGAAGCAGCCATCATTTAAAGAAAGCGTAATAGCTCACTGATCGAGTCGTCCTGCGCGGAAGATGTAACGGGGCTAAGCCAGTAACCGAAGCTGCGGATGCACAG
>NZ_JACDCW010000041.1 GCF_013817345.1 Methylibium sp. | reverse complement strand
CGAAGTAATTCAGACTGCGCGTCGCATAGCCGCACAAGGCGAGCACCAGCAGCAGGCTGATCCACGATTGCAGGATGTCGACCGCAGCGGCCAGGCCGCTGTCGCGGAAGCGGTTGCGGCCGGGAAAGGTGAGCGCGAAGACCAGAAGGCAAACCGTCAGCGTCGAGCGCAGCACCGGCTCGTCGTAGGCGAGGGTCACGCCCAGGAAGCAAGCGACGGTGATCGAGGGCTCGAGCAGCGCGGCCACGAAGGACGTGACGGATTGCGGTGCGCTGTAGAACGTCCTCTTGTTGCGGTCTTCAAACATGCGGGTGGTCGGTGGCGGTTCGTCTCGGGCGGCACGGCCGCAGACGCACATGGGCCGGCCTTGACCGAAAGGGATTGTCGCCAAAAAGCGTGGGCTGTCCTCCCCGTGCACAGGGGTGCGGGTTGCGCGCCACAGTTACGGTGTGTTGCCGCACGCACCCGGCCCCTACAATCTTTTTCGTGCCGATATCACTGCCGTTCTCGCTCATGCCGCCCGTGCTGGACCGCGCGCTGTTGTGGCTCAACCATGTGTTGGCCGCGGAGCCGGCGGCGACCGCACGTCTGGCGGCACATGCCGGGCGTAAGGTCACCGTGCAGTGGCAGGGGCCCGCAGGTCCGTGGCCAATGCCCATGCCCATGCCCATGCCCATGCCTCCCGATGTGGTGCTGCGCATCACGCCAGCCGGCTTGTGCGAAAGCGTCGACGTAGAGCCCGACACGGCTCTGCCGTCGGCGACGGGCCTGCGCGTGACCGTCGTCTTGCCGGCGCCCCATCAATTGCCGGGCCTGTGGCTCGCCGGCAAGCGGCCGCCAGTCAATGTGGAAGGCGATGCACAGTTCGCCGCCGATGTAGCCTGGCTCGCGGAGAACCTGCGCTGGGACGTCGAGCACGATCTTTCGCGATTCGTCGGCGACGCAGCGGCTCACGAGCTGGTGCGCTTCGGCGCGGCACTGCGTGACGCGTTGCGCGGCGCCGCGCGCGGTGCGGGCGACCTCTGGAGTCAGCGCCCCGGCGCCCGTGCAGCGACCTCGCGATGAGGCACTTGCTGCGCCTGAGCTTCATCACGCTCACGGTTCTGCGTTTCGGGCTCGACGAGCTCGCGCTTTCCAGCTTCAAGCACCGGTGGCTGCGCGCGCTGGCGCGCTTCGTCGCCATCGGCCGGCGGCTCGATGCGCCACGCGGGCAGCGTCTGCGCCATGCGCTCGAGCGGCTCGGGCCGATCTTCGTGAAGTTCGGACAGGTGCTCTCGACGCGGCGCGACCTGCTGCCCGAGGACATCGCCGACGAACTGACCAAGCTGCAGGACGCAGTGCCGCCGTTTCCCGCGGAGCAAGCGGCCGCACTGGTCGAGGCCGCGTTCCGCCGGCCGCTCACGGAGATTTTCGCGAGCTTCGAGCGCGAGCCGGTGGCCAGCGCCTCGATCGCGCAGGTGCATTTCGCGGTGCTCCTTGACGGGCGTGAGGTCGCCGTCAAGGTGCTGCGTCCCGGCATGCTGTCGGTGATCGACGACGATCTGTCCTTGCTGCGCACCCTGGCCGGCTGGGTCGAGCGCAATTCGTCCGACGGCAAGCGGCTGAAACCGCGCGAGGTCGTGGCCGAATTCAGCAACTACCTGCACGACGAGCTCGATCTGGTGCGCGAGGCGGCCAACGGCGCGCAACTGCGCCGCAACATGGAGCCGCTGGGTCTGCTGATGATCCCGGAGATGGTTTGGGATCTGTGCACCTCCACTGTGATCGTGATGGAGCGCATGACCGGCGTGCCGATCGGCCAGACCGCGCGCCTGCGCGCCGCCAACGTCGATTTCAAGAAACTGGCGCGCGACGGCGTCACCATCTTTTTCACCCAGGTGTTTCGCGACGGCTTCTTCCATGCCGACATGCACCCCGGCAACATCCAGGTCAGCCTCGCACCGCAGACCTTCGGGCGCTACATCGCGCTCGATTTCGGGATCATCGGCACGCTGACCGAGAGCGACAAGGATTACCTGGCGCAGAACTTCATCGCCTTCTTCCGTCGCGATTACAAGCGGGTGGCCGAGTTGCACCTCGAGTCGGGCTGGGTGCCGCCCGGCACGCGGATCGGTGACCTCGAAGGAGCGGTACGCGCCTGCTGCGAGCCCTATTTCGACCGGCCTCTGAGCGAGATTTCGCTCGGCCAGGTGCTGTTGCGGCTGTTCCAGACCTCCCGCCGCTTCAACGTCGAGATCCAGCCGCAGCTCGTGCTGCTGCAAAAGACGCTGCTCAACATCGAGGGGTTGGGCCGTCAGCTCGACCCCGAGCTCGATCTGTGGAGCACGGCCAAGCCTTTTCTCGAGCGCTGGATGGCCGAGCAGATCGGCTGGCGCGGCTTGCTGGAGCGCTTCAAGGACGAGGCGCCGCGCTACGCCAAGCTCACGCCCGAGCTGCCGCGTTTGCTGCACGATGCGTTGGCGGCGCACATCAAGCTGGGCAACCAGAACGAGCTGGCTGGTCTGCTCAAGACCCTGCTGCGAGAGCAGCACCGCACGCACCGCCTCATGCGCGCAATCCTTTACGGCGGCATCGCCTTGCTGCTCGGCGCGCTCGCCGTGCAGTTCATGCCGCCGGGGACGTTCTTGCGCTGAAGCCTGCGGGGCACCGCCTTACACTGCCGCCGCACCGAAACGGCCGACGGCTCGCGTCGGCCACCGGAGAACCCAAGTGCTGATTGCCTTCGTCGTCGTCTACATGCTGGTCACGATCGGCATCGGCCTGTTCGCCGCGCGCAAGGTTCATAGCCCGAAGGACTATCTCGTCGCCGGGCGCAGCCTGCCGCTGTACATGAACGTGGCGACCGTGTTCGCCACCTGGTTCGGGGCCGAGACGGTGTTGTCCGTTTCGGCCACTTTCGCCCAGGACGGCCTGGCCGGCATTCCGGGCGATCCCTTCGGTGCCTCGCTCTGCCTGGTGCTGGCTGCGCTGCTGTTCGCGCGGCTGTTCTACCGCATGAACCTGCTGACCATCGGCGACTTCTACAAGCAGCGCTACGGCAAGTCGGTCGAGGTGCTCACGAGCCTGGCCATCACGCTGTCCTATCTGGGCTGGACTTCGGCGCAGATGACCGCGCTCGGACTGGTCATGCACGTGCTGTCCGGCGGGGCGCTCGAACTGAATACGGCCATCGTTTGCGGCGCGGCGGTCGTGCTGATCTACACCGTGTTTGGCGGCATGTGGTCGGTCGCCTTCACCGATTTGTTCCAGACCGTCGTCATCGTGATCGGCCTGAGCCTGGTGGCGGTGCTGGTCGGCGACCTGGCCGGCGGCCCGACCAAGGTGATCGCCCAGGCCGCCGCCGAGGGCAAGTTCGACTTCTTTCCCGCCGCCGGCGACAGCGCGGGCTGGTGGGCCATGGCCGGCGCCTTCTTCGCCTTCGCCTTCGGTTCGATTCCGCAACAAGACGTGTTCCAGCGCATGACCAGCGCCAAAGACGAAAAGACCGCCGTGCGCGGCACCTTGATCGGTGCGCTGATCTACTTTTGCTTTGCCTTCGTGCCGATCTTCATCGCGTATTCGGCGCTGGTCACCGACCCGTCGCTGGGCGGGCTGTTCGCCGACGAGGACGGCCGCGTGATTCAGCGCATCCTGCCAGACCTCGTGCTGAGCCGAATGCCGCTGTGGGCCCAGGTGATGTTCTTCGGCGCGCTGCTTTCGGCCATCTTGTCCACCGCCAGCGGCGCGCTGCTCGCCCCGACCGCCACCTTCACCGGCAACGTGCTGCGGCCCTTCGCGCCCGGCATGACCGAGCGGCGGTTCCTGCTCGTCCTGCGCGTGGTGCTGGTCACCTTCACGGCGTGCGCCTTGCTTTTCGCGCTCAACAGCACCAGCACCATGTACGAGATGGTGCAAAACGCCTACAACGTCACGTTGACCGGCGCCTTCGTGCCTTTGCTTGCGGGCGCCTACTGGAAGCGCGCGACGACTCAGGGCGCCTTGCTGTCCATCGTGTTCGGCATCGGCAGCTGGCTGGTCTGCGACCACCTCTTCGCCGATGCGCTGGTGCCGCCGAACCTCATCGGCCTGGCGTTCTCGACCGTGTTCATGCTGGTCGGCTCGCTGGCCCCGCAGCTTGTGGCGGATCACCGGCACGATCCCCTGCCGTTACGGGGGCGGCCTATATAATTTCTGGTTTATTTTCAAGGGCCTGGCCATGCCGATCTACGCTTACCGGTGCGATGCCTGCGGCCACGCGAAGGACGTTCTGCAGAAGGTGTCCGATCCGCTGCTGAGCATCTGCCCGGCCTGCGGTGCCGAAGCCTTCAAGAAGCAGCTCACGGCCGCGGGGTTCCAGCTCAAGGGCTCCGGCTGGTATGCGACGGACTTTCGGAACGGCAGTCAGCCCAAGCCGGCGGCAGGCGCCGAAGCGGCCAAAACCGACGCCGCAGCCCCTGCGGCGGACGCTCCGGCCACGCCGGCCAAGGCGCCTGCGGCCGAGGGCGCCGCCTCCGCGCCGGCGGTGCCTCCGGCTTCCACGGCGGGCGGCACCGGCAGCTCTTCTGCAGCCCGCTAGTGCGTCCGCGCAACCGCGCCGCGACTGAAAGACACGCGTGAAGAGATACCTGATCGCCGGCCTGCTGGTCTGGCTGCCGCTGGCCATCACCCTCTGGGTGCTGCATTCGGTGCTGGGCCTGCTCGACGGCCTGTTCGCCTGGCTGCTGAGCGGCTCGCAGGCGGTGCTGCCCGATGCGGCGCACACGCCGATTGAGATGCTCAAGCAAGTGCCCGGCCTGGGGGTGATCGTGATGGTGCTGGGGCTCATCGCCACCGGCATCTTCGCCACCAACATCGTCGGGCAATGGTGGCTCACGCGGGGCAGCCGGCTGCTCAGCCGGATTCCGATCGTCAAGTCGATCTACAGCTCGGTCAAGCAGGTTTCGGACACGCTGTTCTCGAGCAGCGGCAATGCCTTTCGAGAGGCGGTGCTGGTTCAGTACCCGCGCCAGGGCTCGTGGACCATCGCCTTCGTCACCGGCAAGCCGGGCGGCGAAGCCGGCGAGCATTTGCGCGGCGACTATCTGAGCCTGTACGTGCCGACCACGCCGAACCCCACGTCGGGCTTTTTCCTGATGGTGCCGCGCTCCGATGTGATCGAGCTGGCGATGAGCGTGGATGAAGCGCTCAAGTACATCATCTCCATGGGCGTGGTGGCGCCGCCGCCTGCGCTCGCCACCACCGCGGCGATGCCGCGCAACCAGACCGGCTGAGCGCGGAAAAGGCCGGCGGCGCGTGCGGACGGCCGGCCCGCGAAGGCCTTG
The DNA here is from genome assembly GCF_013817345.1 of Methylibium sp. Classification (GTDB taxonomy): domain Bacteria; phylum Pseudomonadota; class Gammaproteobacteria; order Burkholderiales; family Burkholderiaceae_C; genus Methylibium. The sequence goes on along the minus strand of NZ_JACDCW010000041.1, from coordinate 26,046 downwards.
GGCTTTCAAGCCCGAAGGCCGGGTATGCCGGCATGGCATGGCACGGCCTCCTCATCGACCGCAGCACTGCAAACGAATCTTCGAAAGCGATCCCATGAGAACCACCTACTGCGGCCTCGTCAACGAAGCGCTTCTGGGCCAGACCGTCACGCTGATGGGCTGGGCTCACCGCCGCCGCGACCATGGCGGCGTCATCTTCATTGACCTGCGCGACCGTGAAGGCCTGGTGCAGATCGTCTGCGACCCCGACCGCGCCGAGATGTTCGCCGCGGCCGAGGACGTGCGCAACGAGTTCTGCCTCAAGATCACCGGCCTGGTGCGCGCGCGCCCCGCCGGCACCGAAAACGCCAACCTCACCAGCGGCAAGATCGAGGTGCTGTGCCATGCGCTCGAGGTACTCAACCCCAGCGTCACGCCGCCGTTCCAGCTCGACGACGACAACCTTTCAGAAACCACGCGCCTGACGCACCGCGTGCTCGACCTGCGCCGCCCGGCGATGCAGAAGAACCTGATGCTGCGCTACCGCGTGGCGATGGAAACGCGCAAGTTTCTCGACGCCCACGGCTTCATCGACATCGAAACGCCCATGCTCACCAAGAGCACGCCCGAGGGCGCGCGCGACTACCTCGTTCCCAGCCGCGTGAACGAGGGCATGTTCTTCGCGCTGCCGCAGTCGCCGCAGCTCTTCAAGCAGCTGCTCATGGTTGCGGGCTTCGACCGCTACTACCAGATCACCAAGTGCTTCCGCGACGAAGACCTGCGCGCCGACCGTCAACCCGAGTTCACGCAGATCGACATCGAGACTTCCTTCCTCACCGAGGAGCAGATCCGCGAGATGTTTGAAGGAATGATCAGCACGGTGTTTCGCCTCACCATCGGCGTGGAACTGCCTGCCTTTCCGGTGATGAAGTACGCCGAGGCCATGCACCGCTACGGCTCGGACAAGCCCGACCTGCGGATCAGGCTCGAATTCACCGAGCTGACCGACGTGATGAAGGACGTCGACTTCAAGGTCTTCAGTGCACCCGCGCAGGCCAAGGGCGGCCGGGTTGCCGCGCTGTGCATTCCCGGCGGCGGCGAGATGAGCCGCGGCGAGATCGACGGCTACACCGAGTTCGTCAAGATCTACGGGGCCAAGGGGCTGGCTTGGATCAAGATCAACGACGCAGGCAAGGGCAGGGAAGGGCTGCAGAGCCCCATCGTCAAGAACCTGCACGACGCGGCCATCGCCGAGATCGTTGCGCGAACGGGCGCCGGGAGCGGCGACCTGATCTTCTTCGGCGCCGACAAGGCCAAGGTCGTCAACGACGCGCTCGGTGCGCTGCGCGTGAAGATCGGACACAGCGATTTCGGCAAGGCCCGGGGCCTGTTCGAGGACAAGTGGGCGCCGCTGTGGGTGGTTGATTTCCCGATGTTCGAGCACGACGAGGAGAACGGCCGCTGGGCCGCCGTGCACCACCCCTTCACGGCACCGAAGGACGGGCACGAAGACCTGATGGACACGGACCCCGCTGCCTGCATCGCCAAGGCCTACGACATGGTGCTCAACGGCTGGGAGCTCGGCGGCGGTTCGGTGCGCATCCACCGCGCCGAGGTGCAGAGCAAGGTGTTCGCAGCGCTCAAGATCGGCCCCGAGGAAGCGCAGGAGAAGTTCGGTTTTCTGCTCGATGCGCTGCAGTACGGCGCCCCGCCGCACGGTGGCCTGGCCTTCGGCCTGGACCGCATCGTCACCATGATGGCCGGGGCCGAAAGCATCCGCGACGTGATCGCCTTTCCGAAGACGCAGCGTGCGCAGGATCTGTTGACGCATGCGCCGAGTGCCGTGGACGAGAAGCAGCTGAAGGAGCTGCACATCCGGCTGCGCAACCCGCAGGCCGCAAAAGGCTAAGTCACGGAAGGCCTCGCCTTCGAATTGGCTGGGATTGGTGTTCCTCCCTCTCCCCCTGGGAGAGGGCCGGGGTGAGGGCCAGCCGGAACTCTCCAGCATTCAAAATGGCTAAAATGGCCAACGTCGAATCGCTGCTCTCCACCATGAACGTCACCGCCACCGAAGCCAAGAACCGTTTCGGGCAGGTGCTCGAACAGGCCCAGCACAAGCCGGTCTTCATCGAGAAGGCCGGGCGCCGCCACAGCGTGGTGCTTTCGATCGAGCAGTACGAGACCTTGTTGCGCGCGCAGCAGCCCGCATCCAAAGCCGATGCCGGCAAGCGCTTCTATGCGAAGTACAAGGACTGGGTCGACGCGCAGAACCAACTGGTCGAGAAGTACGGGGTACCCGGCGAAGAGTTTCGCCCCTGGTAGCCCGGCATGGCCCAGTTCGACGTTTTCGAGAACCCGAGTCCGGCCCAGCGCGGCGGGTTTCCTTACGTCGTCGCGCTGCAAAGCGATCACCTGACGCACTACACCACCCGGTTCGTGATGCCGCTGGCACGGCTCGAGCAACTGCCGAAATCGACGCCACGAAAACTGGCGAGCGTCGTCACCGTTGCCGGCGAGACGCTGCACCTCGCTGCGCACCTGTGTGCGCCCTTGCCCAGCAAACTGCTGCGCAAGTCGGTGGCGACGCTTCGCCACGACGCGTCGGTGTTACGCGACGCCCTTGATGCCGTCGTCAGCGGCGTCTGAGCGATGCAGCCCTCGCTGGTCCACAAGATCCCCGAATCGGTCCTGGTGGTGCTCCACACGCCGGAGCTCGACGTGCTGCTGCTCGAACGCGCCGACCGACCCGGCTTCTGGCAGAGCGTCACCGGCTCCAAGGACATGACCGACGAGCCGCTGTTGGCGACATGCGTCCGCGAGGTCGCCGAGGAAACCGGCATCGTCATCGGCAGCCCCGTCGTGCCGCTCGCTGCGTTAATCGATTGGCAACTCGCCAACGTCTACGAAATTTATCCCGTCTGGCGCCACCGCTACGCGCCGGGCGTCACCCACAACACCGAGCATGTCTTCGGCCTCACGGTGCGCCGTGGCACAGCCGTGCGGCTTGCGCCGCGCGAGCATCTGCGCCATGCCTGGCTGCCGTGGCAAGAGGCGGCCGACCGGTGTTTTTCTCCCTCCAACGCCGAAGCCGTGCTCCAACTGCCGCGCTTCGTCGTGCGTTCCCAGGACTCCCCTTGAACCCGCTGCAATCCTCGAATCTGCCCCCTGCCACCGGCGGCGACCGCCTGCGCGTGGCCACCTACAACATCCACAAGGGCGTGCGCGGCGTCGGCCCCGGCAAGCGCCTGGAGATCCACAACCTGGGCCTGGCCGTCGAAGCGCTCGACGCCGACCTGGTGTGCCTGCAGGAGGTGCGCCACGTCGATCGCCGCAATGCGCGCCGCTTCGACCGCAGCTCGTTCGGCTGGCCGGCGCAGGGCCAGGCCGAATTCCTCGCGCCCGAGGGGTATGACGTGGCCTACCGCACCAACTGCACCACGCGCGACGGCGAGCACGGCAACGCGCTGCTGTCGCGCTGGCCGATCGGCGATCCGCGCCAGCACGACGTCTCGGACCACCGCTTCGAGCAGCGCGGCCTGCTGCACGTGCCGGTGCAGTGGCAGGACCGTCTGTTGCACGCCGTGGTGGTGCATTTCGGCCTGAGCCACGCGAGCCGGGTGCGGCAGGTGCAGAAACTGGTCGACTTCATCAAGGCCGATTTCGACGACGGCGCGCCGCTGATCGTGGCCGGCGACTTCAACGACTGGGGCGAGCGGCTCGATGCGCAGATGGCCAGCGCGGGGCTGAAGCGCGCGCTCGCGCCGGCCCGCGCCGGCGTACTGGCCCGGCGCGGCTTGACCTTCCCCTCTCTCGCGCCGATGTTCGCGCTCGACCGCGTGTACACCCGCGGCCTGCGTTGCTGCGGCACCTTCGTGCCGCGCGGCGGGACCTGGGCGCGCATGTCGGATCACCTGCCGCTTGTCGCTGAATTCGAACGGGCGGCAGCATGAGCGCGAAAGAGGTGCCCCGCGAAGCGGGGATCGAAGCGCGAATGCTGCCGAGCTGCCGACCGCCGGGCGCTGCGAGTTGCGCCAAGAGTACGGAGGCAGCAGCATGAGCCCGGCGCCGCCGTGACGGCGCCGGCGGTCGAGCCGTCCGCAGGCGGCAAGCAAGGCCGAAGCGGTTCCGGCGGCGACATGTCGCCGCTGGCCTGGTATGCGCAGCCGCGCGCCGTCTACAGCGGCGGCAACGAGGTGCAGTTGCTGCGCGGCGGCGACACGCTGTTTCCGGCCATGTGCGAGGCCATCGCCGCGGCGATGCACGAGGTCTGGCTCGCCACCTACATCTTCGACGACGACCCGGCGGCGCGCTGTGTCGTCGCCGAGCTGGTGGCCGCGGCCGAGCGCGGCGTGCGCGTGCGCGTGGTGGTCGACGGTTTCGGCTCGCAGCGCGCCCTGGCGGCGCTGCGCGAGCTGCTCGAGCCGCACGGCGTGAGCCTGGCCGTGTTTCGCCCGTTGCGCGGCTGGTGGAGCTGGTTGCAACCCGGCCAGTTTCGCCGCCTGCACCAGAAGCTGTGTGTGGTCGACGGGCAGATCGGCTTCGTCGGCGGCATCAACCTGATCGACGACCGGCGCGATCTGCGTCATGGCGAGAGCGAGCGTGCTCGGCTCGATTACGCGGTCCGCCTAACGGGCCCGGTGGTGGTGCCGATCGAGCACACCGTGCGCGCGGTCTGGACGCGTGTGGCCTTCGGCCGGGACTGGCGCGACGAAATGCGCCAGATCGCGCGCAGCGGCCAGCCGCTATTGCGCGCGCGCAGGCTGCTGCGCCGCATGCGCATCGCGCTGCGACGGCGCCCGCCCGCGCAAGGCCGGCCGCGGCAGATGGTGCCCGTGCGTGCCGCTTTCGTCGTGCGGGACAACGTGCGCCAGCGCCGCAGCATCGAGCGCAGCTACATCGAGGCGCTGCGCGGTGCGCGCGAGCGCATCGATCTCGTGTCCCCGTACTTCTACCCGGGCCGCAATTTCCGCCACGCGCTCACCGCCGCCGCCGGGCGCGGCGTGCACGTGCGCCTGCTGCTGCAGGGCAAGGCCGACTACCGCTTCGCCGCACTGGCGGCGCAGGCGCTGTACGACGAGATGCTTGCGCACGGGGTGCGCATCTACGAGTACCTGCCGGCCTTCCTGCATGCCAAGGTGGCGCTGGTGGACGACAGCTGGGCAACGGTGGGCAGCTCCAACATCGATCCGCTGTCGCTGCTGGTCAACCTGGAGGCGAACGTGCTGGTCGACGACCCGGATTTCGTGGCGCACCTGGCCCGCGAACTCGAGCGCGATTTCGCCGAGTCACGCGAGATCACGACGCCGGCCGCATTGCCCGGCTGGCGGCGCTGGATGCGGCGCGGCGTGGTCGCCTGGGCGGCGGCGGTGTACCTGCGGCTGGCGGGCGCGGCTGGGCGGTATTGAGCATGAGGGCTCGCTCTGCTCGCATGAAGGCTCGCGTCAATCGCCTGCAGGTCGAGGGTTTTGGTTCGGCGGCGATGCAGTCGCTTCTAGCCAGCGCGCCGAGCGTTCATCCTTCATGCCCGGAGACCTGATCGTCGAGCGCCCCGAGGGCCTGTATTGCCCGCCCGGCGACTTCTACATCGACCCGTGGCGGCCCGTGCCACGCGCGGTGATCACGCACGCCCACGCGGACCATTCGCGCGTCGGCCACGGCCACTACCTGGCCGCCGCGCCCGGCGAGGGCGTGCTGCGGGCGCGTCTCGGCGACATCGCGCTGCAGACGCTGGCCTACGGCGAGCGCATCGATCACTTCGGCGTGCGCTTGAGCCTGCATCCCGCCGGCCACGTGCTCGGCTCGGCACAGGTGCGGCTCGAGCACGGCGGCCGGGTCTGGGTCGCGTCGGGCGATTACTTCGTTGCCGGCAGCGGCGGCGAGCACGAGGACAACGCCACCTGCGAGCCCTTCGAGCCGGTGCGCTGCCATTGCTTCATCACCGAGTCCACCTTCGGCCTACCCATCTACCGCTGGCGGCCGCAGCGCGAGTTGTTCGGCGAGGTGAACGACTGGTGGCGCGGCAACGCCGCCGCCGGCCGGCCCAGCCTGCTGATGGGCTACAGCTTCGGCAAGGCACAACGGCTGTTGGCGGGGGTGGACGCGGGCATCGGCACGATCGTCGTGCATGGCGCTGTCGAGACGCTCAACCGCGCTTACCGCGCCGCCGGCGTGCGGCTGCCGGACACCAAGTTGGTAAGCGAGGTGACCGACAAGGCCGAATTGCGCACGGCGCTCGTCGTGGCGCCGCCCAGCGTGCATGGCAGCGTCTGGTCCCGCCGTTTCGTCGGCGCCAGCGATGCGTTTGCCAGCGGCTGGATGCAGTTGCGCGGCGCCCGCCGTCGCCGCGGCGTGGACCGCGGCTTCGTGGTCTCCGACCATGCCGATTGGCCGGGCCTCGTGCGCGCCATCGCCGCGACCGGCTGCGAGCGCGTCATCGTGACCCACGGCTACGAGGCGGTGATGGTGCGCTGGCTTCGGGAGCAGGGGCTGCAGGCCGGGTCGTTTCGTACCGAGTACGGCGACGAGGCGCTGGAGCGTCCCGAGGTGGAGACCGATCGGGCGGATGCCTCCGGCGCGGCCGATCAGAACGAGGCGGCAACTGCGACCGACGCAATCACCGCCACCGGTCAGAGCCATGCAGCCGTCGCGGTTGATGGCGATCCGGCGAGTCGCATCGAACCCCCGGCCGTCGGCGATGCGCCCGGCACTGCACCACCAGGCGCCGCCGTCTGAAGCGCCATGCGCGCCTTCGCCCAGCTCTACGCCGAACTCGACGCCAGCACTTCCACGCTGGACAAGGTCGCCGCGCTGCGCCGCTACTTCAGCGCAGCGGAGCCGGCCGACGCCGCCTGGGCGGCGTATTTCCTGGCCGGCGGCCGTCCGCGGCAGGTGGTGCCGACTTCGGTGCTGCGCACGCTGGCCTGCGAGGGGGCCGGCATCGCCGACTGGCTGTTCGAAGAGTGCTACCAGGCCGTCGGCGATCTGGCCGAAACGATTGCGCTGGTGCTGCCGCCGCCCACGCGCGAAAGCACGCTCGGGCTGGCTGCCTCGGTCGAGCAGTTGCTGGCGCTGCGCGGTGCGGCGCCCGAGCCCCAGGCCACCGCGGTGCGCGACTGGTGGGATGCACTGGACACCGCCGGCCGTTTCCTGCTCGTCAAGTTGATCGGCGGCGGGTTTCGCGTCGGTGTGAGCAAGCTGCTGGTGCAGCGTGCACTGGCCGAGGTGGCGGGCCTGGACGCCAAGCTGGTGGCGCAGCGCATGATGGGCTACACCGATGCCAAGCGCGCGCCCGATGCCGCGCGCTACGCGGCACTCTTGGCACCGGCCGAGGAGGGCGCCGCCCGCGCGGCGGGCGAGCCTTATCCATTTTTCCTCGCCCACCAGATCGAGGGTGAGGCGGGCGACTTCGAGGCCCGGCTCGGCGCGCCTTCGCAGTGGCTGGTCGAGTGGAAATACGACGGCATCCGCGCGCAGCTCGTCAAGCGCGCCGGCCAGGTGTGGCTGTGGTCGCGTGGCGAGGAGCTGGTGACGGAGCGCTACCCCGAGGTGTGCGCGCTGGCCGCGTGCCTGGCCGACGGCACGGTGCTCGATGGCGAACTGGTGGTGTGGCGAGACGGTGAAGGCGAGGGCGGACCGGCGCCCTTCGCGCTGCTGCAGCAGCGCATCGGCCGCAAGACGGTGAGCAAGAAGATGCTGGCCGAGCTGCCGGTGCAGCTCGTTGCCTACGACCTGCTCGAATGGCAGGGAGTCGATTTGCGCGGCGAGCCGCAGCATGTGCGCCGCGCCGCGCTCGAGGCGGCCTTGCAAGGCACGGCGCTGCGGCTGTCGCCGGCCGTGGTCGCGCCCAGCTGGCAGGAACTCGCCGCGCTGCGCACTGCCTCGCGTGCGCGCGGCGTCGAAGGCTTCATGCTCAAGCACCGCGACGCGGCCTACGGCAGCGGCCGCAGGAAACAGGAGGGGCTGGTCGGCGGCACATGGTGGAAGTGGAAGATCGAGCCGATGAGCGTGGACTGCGTGCTCGTCTACGCGCAGCGCGGCCATGGCCGTCGCGCGAGCCTCTATACCGACTACAGCTTCGCGGTGTGGAGCCGCGCGCCGGCCGATGCGGCCGAGGCGCAGGCGGTGATCGATGCCATCGCGGCGCGCAAGCCGGCCGAGCCGGGGGCGCTGCAGCTGGTGGCCTTCGCCAAGGCGTATTCGGGACTCACCGATGCCGAGTTCACGCAGGTCGACCGCGTGATCCGCGCCAACACGCTCGAGAAGTTCGGCCCGGTGCGCAGCGTGCGGCCCAGCCTCGTGTTCGAGCTCGGTTTCGAGGGCATCAACCGCAGCCCGCGCCACAAGAGCGGCATCGCCGTTCGCTTCCCGCGCATGCTGCGCCTTCGGCCGGACAAGCCGCTGCACGAGGCCGATACCTTGCAGGCGCTGGAGGCATTGCTGGGCGCATGAACGGACACTTTCCGTGCAAGCCGGTAGCATCAGCCGATCGCTGCGCCCGACGCAGCGCCTCCCAGCGAGATGCCCCCGATGAACGCGCCTCCTTCCCTCGGCTCGCCCTTGCAGGCCGTGACGCCTGAAACTGCGCCCGACCGCACCACCGACGATGTCGGTACGCCCGTCTCGGTGAAGATCCGCGAGCGCATCAAGGCGCAACGCAAGCGCTTCCACGCCAACGACAACATCGCCGATTGCATCGAGCCCGGCGAACTCGAGTTGCTGCTCGAGGAAGTGGCCGGCAAGATGCACGCCGTGCTCGACAGCCTGGTCATCGACACCGAGAGCGACCACAACACGCAAGACACCGCCCGCCGCGTCGCCAAGATGTACGTGAGCGAGGTCTTCAAGGGCCGCTACATCGCGCAGCCGCCGGTCACCGAGTTCCCGAACATCGAGCGCCTGAACGAGCTGATGATCATCGGCCCGATCACCGTCCGCAGCGCCTGCTCGCACCACCTGTGCCCGATCATCGGCCGGGTCTGGATCGGCGTGATGCCCAACGAGCATTCCAACCTGATCGGACTAAGCAAGTACGTGCGCCTGGCCGACTGGATCATGAGTCGCCCGCAGATCCAGGAGGAGGCGGTGATCCAGCTCGCCGACCTGCTGCAGGACAAGGTGAGCCCCGACGGCCTGGCCATCGTGATGGAGGCCGACCACTTCTGCATGCACTGGCGCGGCGTCAAGGAAACCAACGCCAAGATGATCAACAGCGTGATGCGCGGCAGCTTCCTCAAGGACGCCAGCCTGCGCCGCGAATTCCTCTCGCTCGTCGGCAACCGAAGGGACTGAAAGCCATGCTCGTCCGTCTGCTCTATGCCAGCCGCGCCGCCGAGCCGGTGACGCCCGTCGTCATCGATGCCATCCTGGCGCAGGCGAGGGCGCACAACCCCGCGCTCGGCGTGACCGGCATCCTGTGCCACTGCGGCGACACCTTCCTGCAGGTTCTGGAAGGCGGGCGCGATTCCGTCAACATTCTCTACACGCGCATCTCCTGCGACCCGCGCCACCGCAACGTTGCGGTGCTGCACTTCGAGGAGGTTGCCGAGCGCCGCTTCGCGGGCTGGACGATGGGGCAGGTCAACATGGCCAAGGTCAACCCGTCGATCGTGCTCAAGTACAGCGAGATGCCGCAGCTCGATCCGTTCACGGTGTCGGGCAAGGTGTCGATGGCGCTGCTGGAAGAGCTGATCGCAACGGCAGCGATCGTGGGGCGGGCCGGGTAGGCAGGGAATCGTTTGCCGGGCTGTTTCTGACCAGTCAAAACCTGAATCGACGAACGCCGCAAGCTTGCTATAGCATGCAGTAAGACGCACAATGCGTTTTATGGCACGTGCACCGACCTCTCCAACGCCCGAAGCAGTCGCACTCCAAGCCAAGGCGCTCGGAGAACGCATCCGGGCAGCGAGAACCCGGAGAAAACTCCGCCGGATGGATCTCGCTGAACGGACCAGCCTGTCCCGCTCGACCGTCGAAGCCATCGAGCGCGGCGATCTGGGCACGGGCCTCGGCGCCTATCTGCGCGCGCTGTGGGCGCTCGGGCTCGAGCAGGAGATGTCCATCGTGGCCGACCCCGGTCTGGACCGCGACGGGCTCTCGCTGGAGCTGTCTGCGCAGAGCAAGCGGGTTCGGGTGCAGAGGAAGGTCGACAATGACTTCTAGGGTGCCGCAGGCCGCGTACGTCTGGGTTTACCTGCCGGGGGACGTCGAGCCGACGCTGTGCGGCCGCTTCGACCACAAAGTCACCGCTGATCGCGCCGTGGGCAGCTTCGTCTACGGCCGCAGCTATCTGGCCAACACGCGGGCGCTCGCGATCGATCCAGTCGCCTTGCCACTCCACGGCGACCGGCTGTTCGAGACCGTGTCCGAACAGGGGACCTTCGGGGTCATCTCCGATGCGATACCCGACGACTGGGGCCGCTATGTCATCGACCGCCGGCACGGCAAGCAGGACTTTCCGGTCGGATACCTCCTCCACTCTCTGGACGACCGGGTCGGAAACCTTTCCTTCAGCGCCCACGACGCCGAGCGGCCGCCACTCAGGCGGGAATCGGCCCCGCTTCCGGGTTTGCGGCTGCTCGACGATGCGCTGCGCATCGTGGCGGGGCTCGAAGCCGGACAGTGGGTGCCTCCCGAGCTGGAGGATCGCATCATGCTCAACACCGCGATGGGCGGCGCACGGCCCAAGCTGACCATCGCGCACGAGGGCGCGCAGTGGCTCGCCAAGCTGCCCTCGCGGCGCGACGATCCTGAAATCCCGGCGGCGCGGCTCGAAGCTGCAATGCTCGATCTCGCATCGCAGTGCGGCATCGGCACCGCGCAGGCCCGCGTCGTGAACCTCGAGGGCGGCGACGTTCTGCTCGTCAAGCGGTTCGACCGCACGCTCATCGCCTCCGAAGGGCAAGCGTCGGGGTGGGCGCGCGATGCCTACCTGAGCGCTCGCTCCGTTTTCGCCTCGCGGCCGGCCGTGCAGGCGTACAGCTTCGCCGGCTCCTATCCGCGGCTCGCACGCGAACTCGGTCGCTACAGCTCGCATCCGCTGAACGACCGGCACGAACTGTTCCGCCGCATGGTTTTCAACTGCGCCACTTCCAACACCGACGACCACGATCGCAATCACGGTTTCATCGCGAACGACGATCCGAACGCCAGCCCCGGCACCTACCGACTCGCGCCCGCCTTCGATCTGGTTCCCCGCATTCATGGCACCAGTCGCCGTTTTCAGGCACTCGCCGTCGGCGACGGCGGGCATGCACCGGGAATCGACAACATCATGAGCAGTCATGCCGCGTTCGATCTCACGGAGGCCGCAGCGCTTGGGATCGTCGATGACGTTCAAGCCACGGTTGCCGATCGGTGGCGCCACTGTCTGAAGAATCAAGACCTGTCGGCGCTTGCCCTCAGGCGCCTGTCGAAGTGTTTCGAGCCGCTGCCGGCGATGGCGACGAAGGACGTTGAAGGGGGCTCTGCGCCGGTGGCGCGGTGAACAGCACCCAGCACACACGGACCCGGGTCGCCTCTCGTGTGGCAATCTCCCAATTGATTCCCAGTGTCAGGAGGCGCCATGATTACCCCAGTCCACGACCTTGAAGCAGAAGTGCTCGGTCTTCCGCCGGAAGATCGTGCTCGACTGCTCGAGCGCCTGATTGCCAGTTTCGAGCCCAAGTCAAGGGCGCAGAAGCCTTGGACGGAACTCGCTCTTCGCCGTCACGAGGATGTTCGAAGCGGGAAGGTAGCCATGGCGCGCGGAGACGAGGCGCTGGCACGCATCCGAGCCAGGCTGCCGTGAGCCACTGGATTCCCCCTGACGCCGAAACCGAACTGGGTGACGCGGCCCTCTACTACGCGACGCACGCCAGTAGAGCAATTGCCGAGGCTTTCCAGGCCGAGTACGAGCGGGTCCTGGATCTTCTTGTCGAGAATCAGCAGCGCCGCCCTCACTTGGACGGCGACCTGCGCGTCTATCACTTCGACAAGTTTCCGAACACGGTCGTCTATGCGGAAAACGAGCGCAAGGGACCGCAAATCTTCGCTGTGGTGCATCAAAGCCGCGAGCCAGAGTACTGGGGCGGTCGCCTGTAGGCGTCGAAACGCAAACGGCGCCCCGCGGGCGCCGTTTTGCTGAGGGCACAACGCTCAAAACCTGAACGCCAACCTCACCCCACCCCAGTGCCGCCCGTTCACCACCACCGGCGCCGCCACTTCCTTCATCACCACGAAGTTCCCGCCCCCCATGTCGCGCCGGTAGGTCTGCAGCAGGAACGGCCGCGTGTTGCGCGCTGAAGCCAGGCCGGTGCGGTCGTTGAAGATGCGCCGGTAGCGGCTGTTCGCGGTGTTCCAGGTCACGTCGCCAGATCGCTGCGCATGGCAGTACTGCTTGTTGTGCGTGGCCACATAACCGTTGCGGTCCACCGAGATGCAATAGACCACCTTGTCGCTCAGGCCAAGCAGGCGTTCCTGCACTTGCGGGAACAGCCGGTCGGCCAGTGCGACGAAACGGGCGGTGTGTTGTGCGGGGTTGGTGCCGGGCAGCGACTGGTAGGCCTCGTCGAACAGGTCTGCCTCACTGATGGCCTGCGTGCGCAGCGCGTCTTCGAGCAGTTGGGTGATCTGTGAGGCGGCTTCCTGCGCGCCGCGGATGTAGGGCGTGTCGTCGGTGTCGACGCCGCAGCCGGCCACCACCTCGATCAGCGTTTCGCTGACCTTGAGAAAAGCTTCGCTGCGCGTGTTGGCGGTGGTCAATGACTGGCCCGAGCGCTGCATCTCGCGCTCGATGGCGCCCATCTGCCCGCTCAGGCCGTCGCAGATGCCGCGGCTCTGTTCGGCCGCCACGCTGATGCGGCCCACGCCGTCCTGCACTTCGGCCAGCGCGCGGTGAAACGCGCCTTTCGCTGCATCACCTTTGGCTGGATCGGTTTGTGCGTCGTTCGGCAACTGGATTTCCAGCGCCAGCGCACCGACCCGGCTGTTCAGTTCAGCCACGGTGCTCATGATCGCTTTCGACGAGGCCTCGACCTGCGCCGACAAGTCCTTCACCGCGCCGGCCACCACACCGAAGCCACGGCCGGCCTCGCCGGCACGCCCGGCCTCGACCGATGCGTTGAACGCGACCAGCCGCGTCTGCAGTGCGATCTGCGTAATCTGCCCTGCAGCGGCCGCTACCTGTTTCAGTGTTTCGACGATGCCGCTCACTTCGGCGCCCACCATCGCCACAGCCTCGCGCGCACGCTCCACCGCTTTCAGGCTCTCGGTGGTGGTGTCCGCGATGCCGCCCTGGGCACGCTGCACCTCGGTCACCTGCCCGGCCAGCGCTTGCACGGCGCTTGCCTGCTGCTGGCTGATGCGGGCGGTGTCCTCGATGAGGCCGCGCACTTCGGCGGCGTCGTGTCCGAGCCGCGAGGCCTGGCGCGAGATGGCCAGCACGGCATCGCGCAGGTCGGGCGCGGCGGGCGCCGGCGCCGGTGCAACGGCGGCCGGTTTTCTGTTTTTCAGCAAGGCAAACACGGTGTCGCCCTTTCCGGGTCAATGGTCGCGCAGCCGGGCGCGCAGGCGCGCGATGCTCTGGCTGTGCAGTTGGCACACGCGAGATTCGGTCACGCCGATCACGGCGGCGATTTCCTTCAGGTTCATGTCCTGCTCGTAATACATGCTCATCACGAACTGCTCGCGTTCGGGCAGCAGCTTGATGGCGGCGATCAGCGCCTCGCGCATGCGGCGGTCCTGCAGCATGCCGAGCGGGTTCTCGTTCTCGTCGGCGACGTGGCGGTCCAGGAAGTCGTGGTCGCCGTCGTCGCCGCTCATGTCTTCCAGGTAGACGAGTTGCGTGCCGCGCACCTTGCCGAGCAGCTCCTGGTAGGCGGTCAGCGTGATGCCCATCTCGCGGGCGATGTCGCTTTCGGCCGGCGCGCGGCCGTGGGCCTGCTCGAGCTTGCGCACCGCGGTTTCGATCTCGCGCTGCTGCTTGCGGCTGCCGCGGCTCATCCAGTCGGCACCGCGCAGCTCGTCGAGCATGGCGCCGCGGATGCGCTGAGTGGCGAAGGTTTCGAACTGCACGCCTTGTGCGGCATCGAAGCGGGTGGAAGCGTCGGCCAGGCCGATCATGCCGACTTGAATCAGGTCGTCGATCTCCACGTTGGCGGGCAGCTTGGCGATCATCTGATGCGCGAGCCGCCGCACCAGCGGGGAGTACTGCTTGAGCATCGCGTTGGTCTCGAGGCGACCTGTGGCGGTGTACATGGCTCGGGCTCCGGTTTCGGGATCTGGCGTGTTGCGGGGAATGAGATCAGGGCCGGCGCTGCGCGCGCGGGCCATGGCGTTGGGTCAATGCCGGCAGGGCCGAGCCGTGCGAGGCGGGCCCGGCCGAACTGCAAAGCGCGCCGAAGCCGCTGTCGCCGGTGCGCTGCCGCAATGCACAGGCGAGTTGCTCGCGCACCAGGTGCTGCAGTGCGGGGCTCGGCGCATCGGTGGCCGACTCGACTGGATCGATGGCGACCCAGTCGTGCAGCGCAGCATCCAGAAAATCATCGGCACAGCGCGCCACGCTCTCGGCCACCAGGGCGGCGCGCGGGGAGCCGGGCTCGGCACTGATGAGAAGGTCGTGCGCCATCAGGCCGCTGCGCAGCGCCAGCAGCTTGATCGCGCTGTAGGCGTGCGTGATGCTTTCGTTCTGCTCGTCGCACAGCACGATGGGGCGCAGCGCGTGCGCCTGCATCTCGTGCACGCGGCGGGTCAGCAGGCGTGCGAGGTCGGCGGCGCTGGCATGCAGCAATACGACATCGACATCGGGGGCCGCCTCGGCCACCGCGTCCAGGAAGCCGGAGGTGGAGCCGCTGGCATCGACGAAGCGCAGCGCCAGGCCGCGCGCGGCCAGGAAGCGCACTTGCGGGCTGAGCACGTCCACGCCCTCGGCGAGATCGAAGCTGGCCAGCTCGCTCGGCGCGCGGGAGCGCTCGCCGGCATCCACCACCAGGGTCGACAGGCCCAGCTCGGCATATGCCGTGCAAAGCCGTTCGAGCAGCGCGCCGCCGAAGGCGAGGTTCGGGTTGGAGACCACCGCGACGAAGCGCAGCGTGTGGCCGGTGAAGAGCCGCCTCAGGCCCTGGGCTTGGTCGATCGGCCTGCCGGCTGCCGAATGGAGAGCCGCATCGGCCGCGCTTTGCGGATCGAGGCCGGCATCGGCCGCATGCAGGTAGTCGGCGAGCGGCATGCGCGGTCGTGGCGGCAGTTCGTCGAGTTGGTTGAACCAGCTGTCGGTGGCGGGCGGGGGGGCGCGATGGGTGCGGCTGCTCATGCGGTTCTCCGCGGCTTTCAGAACGCGGGCGCAGCCGGGCGCTGCGCTCGCGCAGCGGGCTGGGGTGCTGCGAACACGAGGTTCATGTCGTTGGCATCGAAGCGGTAGGCGGGGCTGCCGCCGGCGCGCAGCGCGCGGTGCACCAGCGCCTGGGCCGACAGGCGGTGCCAGTCTTCCGGCACGCGCTGGCCGTTGGCCACGGCCACCACCTTGAGCTTGTGGCGGATCAGCGCGTCGAGCGCCGGGCCGAGCTTGACGGCCTCGTCGAGCTTGGACAGCACGATGCCTTTGCAGGCGGCGGCGTGGTAGGAAATCATCACGTCGTCGATGGTCTCGCCCTGCACCGCGGCGTTCACGACGAGCAGCTTGCGGATGGAGCGGTGGCCGAGCATTTCCAGCAGCTCGCGGGTGCGGGTGTCGCGCTGGGCGACACCGGCGGTGTCGATCAGCACCATCTTCTTGGCCGAGAGCAGCTCGAGCAGGTCTTCGAGCGCCGTGCGGTCGTGCGCGGTGTGCACCGGCACGCCGAGGATGCGCCCGTAGGCGCGCAGTTGTTCGTGGGCGCCGAGCCGGTAGGCGTCGAGCGTGATCAGGCCGAGGTTGGAGGCGCCGTGCTTGGTGGCGAAGGCGGCGGCAAGCTTGGCCGTGGAGGTGGTCTTGCCCACCCCGGTGGAGCCGATGAGCGCGTAGACGCCGCCCTGGTCTTCGAGCGGCGCTTCGTCCTCGCCGGTGATCAGGTTGCGCTCCAGCACGCCGGCGGCCCAGGCCTGTTCGTCGCCGATATCGCCTTTCATGCCGACCACCAGTTTGCGGATCAGCAGGGGCGAGAAGCCGCAGTCGAGGAGCTTTTGCGTCAGGCGGGCCTGCTCGGGCTGCTTCTGGAGTTTTTCCATGAAGGCCAGGGCGCCGAAGCGCTCCTCGATCAGGCCCTTCATGGAGCGCAGCTCGCTCATCATGGCGGCGTCGTGCTGCGGCTCGCGCTGGGCGTGCTCGGCAATCGATGGCGTGGCGCGATGCGGTGCTTCTTCTGCAATCGCCTCGCGACGGGCCGGTGCGACGCTGCGTGCGAGGCGCTGCTCGACCGGCTCGGCGGCGGCGACCACGGCCGCGGCGGCCCGTGCGGTGCTTTGCGTCTCGGCCCTTTGCTCGGCCTCGGCGCGCAGCGCGGCGTCTCGTTTCTTGAGCATGCGCTCGCGCACGTAATCCTGGAACGACAGCGTGCTCATCGCGAGCTGTTCGGCGTCGTTGGCGACATCGGGTGCGCTGGCCGGCCGGGCGACCGGCGGGGCCGGTTGGGCCGGCTGGGACCGGGCGGCCTGCTTGACCGGTGCGGGCAGGGCGGCGGGCGCCTGCTGCACGGCGGGCGTCTGCTGCGCGGCGGCCATCTGGTGCATGGCGGCCAGCGCCTGCGGCGCCATCGCCAGCATCTCGATGCCTTCGGCGCAGGGCTTGGTGGAAAGCACCACGGCGTCGTCGCCGAGCGTCTGGCGCATCTTTTGCATCGCGTCGCGCGATGTGCGGCCGGTAAAGCGTTGGACGTTCATGCGCTGCCCCTCGAATCGTTGAATGCTGTATTGATCACGCTGCTGCACCGATAACTGACGCGATACGGATCGAATGCGTGTCGGGGATCTCGCTGTGCGAGAGCACCTTCAGGCGTGGCGCGCTGCGCTTGAGCAGGCGGGCGATCTGCGAACGGATGGCGTCGGGCACCAGCAGGCAGGCCGGCAGGCCGAGGTCTTCCTGGCGCTTGGAGGCATCGGCGGCGGAGCGAGTGAGCGTGTCGGCCACGCCGGGGTCGAGCACCGGGCCGTGCGCGGAGGTGAGCGCCTGGGCCAGCAGGCGTTCGAGCTCGGGTTCGATGGCGATCACTTCAAGCTCCTTCACCGGGCCATAGATCTGTTGCACGATGGCCGGGGCGAGTGCCACGCGGATGCGGCGGGCGAGCTCGGTGGGGTCGTTGGCCAGGTTGGCGTTGCCGCCCACGTGTTCGGCCAACGCCTCGATCACCGAGCGCATGTCGCGGATGTGCACGCCCTCTTCGAGCAGCAGCTGCAGCAGTTTCTGGAGTGCGGCGATCGGAACCATCTTGGGAACCACGTCTTCGATGAGTTTGGGTGCCAGCTTCGTCACGTGTTCGACCAGTTGCTGCGTTTCCACGCGTCCCAGCAGGCGAGCTGCGTTTACCTGCATCAAGTGTGAAAGGTGGGTCGCGACCACGGTCGCGCAATCAACCACCGTATAGCCGGCCATTTGCGCCGCTTCTCGCTGGCGTTCCTCAACCCAGGTGGCGGGCAGGCCGAAGGCCGGGTCGGTGGTGCTGGTGCCGATCAAGGGCGTGCTGACGTTGCCGCCGTTGATGGCCAGCAGCATGCCGGGGAAGGCCTCGCCTTCGCCGACCACCGCGCCGCGCAAAGTGAGGCGGTACATGCTCGGGCGCAGCTCGAGGTTGTCGCGGATGTGCACGGGCGGCGGCAGGAAGCCGACGTCCTGCGCGAACTTGCGGCGCACGCCCTTGATGCGCGCGAGCAGGTCGCCCTGGCGTTCCTTGTCCACCAGCGCGATGAGGCGGTAGCCGACTTCCAGGCCCAGCGTGTCCACCGGCTGCAGATCGTCCCAGCTCGCCTCGGCGTCGGGCGCCGGGCCGGCCTTCGCGGTGGCCGGTCCCGCCGCGGCAGCGGCCTTCGCCTTGGCTTCGCGCTGGCTCATCCAGTACGCCAGCCAGCCGAGCAGCCCGGCAATGAGCAGGAACACGAGATGCGGCATGCCGGGAATGACGCCGAGCAGGCCGATCACGCCGGCGGTGATGGCCACGGACTTGGACGTCTTGAACAGCTGGCCGATCATCTGCTCGCCGACGTCTTCGTCCTTGCCGACGCGCGAGACGACCAGCGCGGCGGCCACGGAGATCAGCAGCGCCGGAATCTGCGCGACCAGCGCATCGCCGATGGCCAGCAGGATGTAGCTGTCGGCCGCGGCGCCAGCCGACATGTCGTGCTGGACCATGCCGATGATCAGGCCGCCGACGATGTTGATGACGAGAATCAGCATGCCGGCCATCGCGTCGCCGCGCACGAACTTGCTGGCACCGTCCATCGAGCCGTAGAACTCGGCTTCGTCGCCCACTTCGATGCGGCGGCGCTTGGCTTCCTTCTCGTCGATGAGGCCGGCGTTCAGATCGGCGTCGATCGCCATCTGCTTGCCGGGCATGGCGTCGAGCGTGAAGCGCGCACCGACTTCGGCGATGCGCTCCGCACCCTTGGTCACCACGATGAAGTTGATGACCACCAGGATCGCGAACACGATCAGGCCGACCGCGAAGTTGCCGCCGATCAGGAAGTGGCCGAAGCTCTCGATCACCTGGCCGGCCGCGCCGGGGCCGGTGTGGCCCTCGAGCAGCACCACGCGCGTGGAGGCCACGTTGAGCGACAGGCGCAGCAGCGTGGTGAGCAGGATGACGGTGGGGAAGGCCGCGAAGTCCAGTGGCTTGACCATGTAGGCCGAGACCATCATGACCATCAGCGCGCAGGCAATGTTGAAGGTGAACAGCAGGTCGAGCGCCAGCGGTGGCAGCGGCAGCACCATCATCGCCAGCACCATCAGCACCAGCACCGGCACCGCGAAGCTGCGGATGAAGCGGTGGTTGCCGAGCAGGCCGTGCATTTGGGCGAGCATGGGGTTCATGCCGTCGCTCCAGCGGCGGGTGCGTTGTGCGGATCGAGCTCACGGGGCACCTGCAACTCAGGCAGCGCGCCCGGCATCTGCGCGCGCCCGCTCATCGCGG
Organism: Methylibium sp.; assembly: GCF_013817345.1. Lineage (GTDB taxonomy): Bacteria > Pseudomonadota > Gammaproteobacteria > Burkholderiales > Burkholderiaceae_C > Methylibium. The sequence continues at coordinate 6,997 of NZ_JACDCW010000041.1, read as the reverse complement.
CGCGCAACTGATACACGTAGGCCAGCACCTGCGCCACCGCGCTGTACAGCGCCACCGGAATGTCGCGGTCGAGCTCGGCGTGCGCATAGAGCGCACGAGCCAGCACGGGGGCCTGCAGCACCGGCACGTCGGCGCCCTTGGCGGCGTCGCGGATGCGCATCGCCATCAGGTCGGCGCCCTTGGCCACCACGCGCGGTGCGCCGGTCTTGCTTTCGTCGTACTTCAGTGCCACTGCATAGTGGGTCGGGTTCATCACCACCAGGTCGGCCTTGGGCACTTCGCCCAGCATGCGGCGGTTGGCCATCTCGCGCATGCGCACCTTCACCTTGGCCTTGATCTCCTGGTTGCCCTCGAGCTCCTTGTGCTCCTGCTTGACTTCCTGGTGGCTCATCTTCAGGCGCTTGGCATGCTGGAACACCTGGATCGGCACGTCGAACGCCGCGAAGACAGCCAGCGTCAGCACCAGCAGTCCCAGGCCCGCCAGCACATCGCCGCCCACATGCGAGACGGCGGCCGGCAGCGGCAACGCCAGTGCGGCGGCGAAGTCGTCGAAGTGAAAGGCGAGGTAGAGCCCGCCGACCGTGCCAAGCGCCAGTGCGAGGGCACAGGTGCGCAGCGTGTCGATCAGCCTGTCGATCGACACCAGCTTGGGCACGCTCGTGAGCACATTGAACTTTTCGAACTTGGGCTTCAGAGCCTTGACGCTGAAGTTCCACCCGCCGAGCGCCATGCCCGTGGCCAACGCCACCGCCATCATGACGCCGCCGAGCGGCGCCACCGCCCAGGTGAACTGCACGCCGAATTCGGCCAGCCGCTCGCTCATGGCAGCGGGTGCGGCAACTGTGCCGCGGTCGAAGGTGAGACCCCGTATCACCAGGGTCTCGAGCCAGCCCGCCACCGTGGGCGCGAGCAGCGCCAGCATCGCCAGCCCGGCGGCGACGGCGCCCAGATGCCCGAGGTCGCGCGAGCGCGCAACCTGGCCGTCCTCGCGTGCCTTGCGGAGCTTGCGCTCCGAGGCTGGCAGGTTGCGGTCTTGGGCGCCTTGGTCGGCCATGGGCGGGTCGCGTGAGGGAAGAGTCCGGGGTCAGGGGATTCTTCCGGCGCGAGGCCGCAACTTGAGCGGGATAAGCGGGGTGGGGACGGTGCTTTTCTCGGGGCGGGGCGGTCCGAAGCCCGGTCTGCCAGATGCTGTTCTAGAAAAACCCCGCCTTCTGCGCCGCCTCCGCCACCGCCCGCGTCAACTCGCTGAGTTGCGCCCCGGCATCGCCCGATTCCCCCGCGGTGGCCGTGCCGCTCCACATCAGCTTGCCGCTCGCCACGTCGGTCAACGCGCCGTTCAGGCCCTGCCGGTAGGCGGGGCCGCCTCCGCCGATCGGCAGCGAGATGCCGATGCCGCCGCCCACGCCGATGCGCCCGCTGCCGAAGCCCCCGACGCCAATGCCGACAGTCGGGCCGGAAGGGCGCAGGGGCAACATCTCGCTCACCACGGCGGCGCTCAGCACCGCCTGTGCGCCTGCCGCGCGGGCGGCCGGCAGATAGGCGCGGGTCGCCTGCTCCCGGCCGGGCACCGGGTTGGGCAGGTCGTCGGGCGCGATGCTCGCGGTGGCGCCATGGGCAACCACTTCGGCGGCCAGCCGGTCCTGGCACAGGCGCTTGACGGCAGCGTCGGGCGCTTCGCACACCACGAGGACGGTCGTGTCGCGCAGCGAGCGGCCCTGGAACTGCGGATCGGTCCACTGCGCGCCGATCTCGGTCGTCGCACAACCGGCGGCGGCGAGCAGCAGCGCGACGGCCGATGCGGCCTTCATGCGTGTGCAGGGGGTCGAGGTCTTGCTCGGTTGTTCCATCGCGCGGCTCCTGATCGAAGCCGCAGCTTATAGCGCGCGCAATGGCCTCGTGTGCCCGCCGCCGAGGCCAGAATCCTTTGCGCGCGGCCGAAGCGCAGCGCGATGACCAGCGTGAGCCGCACCGGCCCGGCACGCGGCCCCTGCACAAGGAGCAACCCGAATGACGCAAACACCTTCCGCCTTCGTGATCGGCAGCATCCGCATCAAGGATGCCGACAAGTGGGCGCAGTACCACGCTTCGGTGCCGGCCACGCTGGCAATCTGGCAGGGCGAGATCCTGCTGCGCGGCCGGCGTGCGCGCCTCTTGAGCGGCGATACGTCGCACACCGATACGGTGGTGATCCGCTTTCCCGATGCCGCCGCCGCCGAGGGTTGGTACCGCTCTGCCGCCTACGCTGCGCTCATCCCGCTGCGTGAGGAGGCGGCCGAGGTGCTGCTGGTGAGCTACGAGGAATAGCGGCCCGCGCCCGGCCGAAGCGCCGGCTCGTCGGGCCATGGGAATGGCAATTGCCGCAGGGCGGGTTCCCGTCCGCCGACGATTCCCTGGAGCCCCTCATGAAAGCCCTTTGCTGGCACGGCAAGAAAGACATCCGCTGTGACACCGTTCCCGATCCCCGCATCGAGGACCCTCGCGACGCCATCATCAAGGTCTCCAGTTGTGCCATCTGCGGCTCCGACCTTCACCTCTTCGACGGCTTCATGCCCGGCATGAAAGCGGGCGACATCGTCGGCCACGAATTCATGGGCGAGGTGATGGAGGTCGGCGCCAACAACAAGAAGCTCAAGGTGGGCGACCGGGTGGTGGTGCCTTTCACCATCACCTGCGGGGAATGCGAGCAGTGCCGGCGCGGCAACTTTTCCGTGTGCGAGCGCAGCAACCGCAACAAGGACCTGGCCGACAAGGTGTTCGGCCACACCACGGCGGGCCTGTTCGGCTACACGCACCTGACGGGCGGCTATGCCGGCGGCCAGGCCGAGTACGTGCGCGTGCCTTTCGCCGACGTGGCGCCGGTCAAGGTGCCAAGCAATTTGACCGATGAGCAGGTGCTGTTCCTCGGCGACATCTTCCCGACCGGCTGGCAGGCCGCAGTGCAATGCGACATCCAGCCCGAAGACACCGTGGCGATCTGGGGCGCCGGGCCGGTGGGGCAGTTCGCCATCCGCAGTGCCGTGCTGCTGGGTGCGAAGCAGGTGATCTGCATCGACCGCGTGCCCGAGCGCCTGAGCATGGCGCGCGCCGGCGGTGCCATCACGATCAACTTCGACGAAGAAAGCGTGCTCCAGCGGCTGAAGGACCTGACCAACGGCAAGGGACCGGAAAAATGCATCGACGCGGTCGGCATGGAATCGCACGCCACGCGTTCCATCGACGGCTTGTACGACCGCGCCAAGCAGGCGGTCATGCTCGAGACCGACCGCCCTCACGTGCTGCGCGAAATGATGTACGTGTGCCGCCCGGCCGGCATCCTTTCGGTGCCTGGGGTTTACGGCGGGCTGATCGACAAGATCCCGTTCGGCGCCTTCATGAACAAGGGCTTGACGATGCGCACGGGGCAGACCCACGTGAACCGCTGGACCGACGATCTGCTGCGCCGGATCGACGAAGGCCAGATCGATCCGTCCTTCGTCATCACCCACACCGTGGGCCTCGAGGAAGGCCCCGACATGTACAAGACCTTCCGCGACAAGCACGACGGCTGCATCAAGGTGGTGATCAAGCCCGGGCAAACGCCGAAGCAACGCAAGCCGCAAGCGCAAGGAGCGATGGCATGAACCAGCTCGCCAAGCTCAACAGCACACACCGGGGCCGGGCGGCCTTGCGCAACGCGCGCGGCCTGGGTCTGTTCAGCATTGCGCTGGGCATGGCTGAATTGCTCGCACCGCGTGCCGTGGCGCGAGCCACCGGTCTGCAGGGTCACGAACTGCTGCTGCGCGCCTACGGCCTGAGGGAAATCGCCACGGGTTTCGGCTTGCTCACCTCGGCCCGGCCCACGCGCTGGCTCTGGGCCCGCGTGGGCGGCGACGCGCTCGACATGGCCACGCTCGGTGCCCGCTTGCACGATGGGAACCCGCATCGCCTGAGCACCGCCGTTGCGCTCGCTTCGGTGGCAACCGTGACCGCCGTGGATTCAGCCTGCGCGCGCTCCGTGGAACACGCCGCCGAGGCGGCCGACGCGCCGGTGCACGACTACAGCGATCGGCGCGGCCTGGCCGACGTTCCGACACAGATGCGCGGCGCTGCCCTTGAAACCTTCGAGATGCCGCAGGACATGCGCACCCCGGAGGCACTGCGGCCCTACGTGGTGCATTGAGCCGCCGGTTCGAACCGCATTGTGTTTCGACGGCTCGAGCTGCGGTCGACCGCCTGTCCCGTCACGGGCCGGGGCTGAGCGTTGAGCCGCGCGCTCCGGCGCCGCCCGCTTCGATCAGGCCCGCGCGAGACCGCTGTGTGCCTGCAGCGCGGCAGCGCCATTCGCGGTGTAACCCGAGGCCTCGCGCGGCAGCAGCACCTCGATGGCCCGGTCGAGCGCGGCCGTGGCTCGGGCCAGGGTGTTGCGCTGAGTGGCCACCTGGCCGCTCGCAACGACCAGACGCTGTCGCAAGGCCGGCGGCACGGCGCCCTGGCGCGCGGCGCGGCGCACGGTGTCGAGGGCGCGAGCCAGCGACTGCTGCAACGCGGTGGCGGCGGTATCGATGGCGCCGCCGTCTCGCTCCAGCAGCGATTGCGCCAAGCCAGCCAGCCGCAGTTCGACATCGGTGATCACCGCCTCGAGCGCGTCGTCGGCGGGAGGGAGCGAGGCGGAGCTGCGGTCGGTGCTTTGCATGGCGGGGCTGAGAAGGGTGCTCGCAGAATCAGAATCGGCAGGTGGCTGCCAGGCAGGCGCCACCCGAGAAGAAAAGCTTCGGCGGCTCAGCGCTTGGCAGCGCCGAGCAGCTCTTGCGCGTTGGAGATGAGCTTGTCGGCAATGGCCGCGGCGTCGATCTTGAAGCTGCCGTCGGCAATCGCCTGTTTGATGCGCTCGACCTTGGCGGCGTCGAACTCCGGCGTGGCGGCCTGGGCCATCAGGCCGGTGGCGGCGCTGGAGATCTGCACCGAACTCGCGTCCGAGGCCGGCGCTTGGGTGGCGCCACGCGCCTTGGCTGCGGCGGCGCCCGCTTCGGCGTTGGCACGGGACAGCGTGGCCGCATCGGCCGCCGGGGTGGAAGTGATACCGATCTTCATGAGGGACTCCTGCAGTCCGGGGCAAAGGCCGCCAGACGGTTCAACATGGTGGGGTATCGACGCTCTGGCGGTGAACTTGAAGGGTTGATTTGTAACAGCAGCGCCGGCCGCGAGCCAGTCGAGGGAAACAAGCCGGTCTCACAACCGTACCTCGACCTCTCGCTCGCCCGTCGCCAAGCCTGTGACGATCCGCCCGCTTTCTGTCCGCACGCGCACCTGACTGCCGTCCAGACCGACGCTGATCGCGCGGCCCTGGCCCTCGACGGAAAAGCCGGTGCCGATCGCGACGAGCCGCACCGTGTCGCCCGCGGCGAACCACTGGCGCGCCCGCACATTGCTGCTGCGCAGCGCGTCGCCGGCACTCACCATGCGCGTCAGGGTACGGCCGACCGCCTGCTGCGCATCGGTCAACACCGCGCCGTGTTCGGCAGCGAGATCGACTTCGGCTTCCTGCAGATCGGCCTCGGCGAGCACCGTGCCCGCCGCGAGCGCGCTCGACGCGACCAGGGCGGGGCCGAACACCTTTACGGTGATCGGCAGATAGACATTCCAGCGCTTCGGGCCGCTCAGACACCGCAGGCCCACGCGCGTGCGGCCCCAGGGCTTGAAGCCATTGGGCAGATAGGGCTCGACCTGCTCACAGGGCGCCAGCCGCAGGCGCGGGTTGAGGCGGCCCACTTCGATCTCCACGCGCAGGCCGTCGGCCGGCCGGGCACTTTCCAGTGCCAGGCTGCGGGCCCGCTCCTCGAACGCTTGCGCAAGCGCCTGCGCCGCAGGGGCTTCCTCGGCGCTTAGCGGTGCAGCGCCGAGCAGCAGCGCTACCAGCAAGGCCGGTGCGGCACGCCGAAGCGCGCGGGAAAACAAAGGTGTCGTGCTCTTCATTGCCTCGGCACTCTAAGTGCGGCGCCGCGAGGCTGCGGCGGGAATTGGCGGCGAAAGTGCCCGCTATTCCCGCTCATGTTTTGTACGGTGGCGCTCAAGATCGCCCCATCGCCACCCAGCGTGGCCGCAGCGGCACACCATCATGTTGGATCGCCTCACCAATTCGCTGAACTTCCAGACCGAAGCGCTGCTCCTGCGCTCGGAGCGGCAGCGTTTGATCGCCAGCAACATCGCCAACGCCGACACGCCGGGCTACCAGGCCCGCGACATGGATTTCGGCGCTGCACTGCGAGAGGCCACCGGCGCCGCGCAGCCCGGCAATGCCTTATCGGCCACCCGGCCCGGGCACTTGAGCCCGGCGGCAGGCGCACGCAGCGAAACGGGTCTGAAGTACGCCACGCCCAGCCAAACCAACCTCGACAGCAACACCGTCGACATGGACCGCGAGCGCGCGTCCTTCGCCGACAACGCGGTGCACTACGAGGCCACGCTGCGCTTCATCAACGGCAGCGTGCGCACCATGCTCAGCGCCATCACCGGCCAGTAAGGAGAACCCATATGTCGATGTTGAACATCTTCAACGTCAGCGGCAGCGCCGTCAGCGCGCAGAGCCAGCGGCTCAACGTGGTGGCCTCAAACCTGGCCAACGCCGACACCGTGGCCGGGCCCGACGGCCAGGCCTACAAGGCGCGCCAGGTCGTGTTCCAGACGCTGCCTTTCGGCGCGCCGGGCGAGGCCGCGGCCACCGCCGCCGGCGTGCAGGTCACGCAGGTCAGCGAAGACCAGACGCCCGGGCGCCGCGTGCTCGATCCCAAGCATCCCAAGGCCGACGTCGACGGGTACGTGACCTACAGCAACGTGAACGCGGTCGAGGAGATGGTCAACATGATCTCGGCTTCGCGCTCGTACCAGAACAACATCGAAGTGATGAACACCGCCAAGACGCTGCTGCTGAAAACGCTGCAGATGGGCCAGTGAACACCGCCTCCCACTGAAAGACCCGCATGGCCTCCACCGATCCCATCAACGGCAGCTCGGCCGCCGC
>NZ_JACDCW010000148.1 GCF_013817345.1 Methylibium sp. | reverse complement strand
GCCGGCATCGTCTCGCGCAGCATCGAAGGCGCCCAGCGCAAGGTCGAGGCACGCAACTTCGACGTGCGCAAGCAATTGCTGGAATACGACGACGTTGCCAACGACCAGCGCAAGGTCATCTACCAGCAGCGCAACGACATCCTGGAATCCGCCTCGCTGTCCGAGCAGATCACCAATCTGCGCCGAGGTGCCATGACCGACGTGGTGCGCACCTACGTGCCGGCGGAGAGCGTCGAGGAGCAGTGGGACCTGCCCGGCCTGGAGAAGGTGCTGCGCGACGAGTGGCAGCTCGAAGTGCCGCTGGTCGCTGAGGTGGACAAGAGCGAAGCCATCGACGCCGACGACATCGTCGCGAAGGTCACCGTCGCCGCCGATGCGGGCTTCACGGAGAAGGTAGAGATCGTCGGCGCCGAGCAGTTCGCCGGCTTCGAGCGCGCGGTGCTGCTGCAGTCGATGGACACTCATTGGCGCGAGCACCTTGCCGCGCTCGACTATCTGCGCCAGGGCATTCACCTTCGCGGCTACGCCCAGAAGAACCCGAAGCAGGAGTACAAGCGCGAGGCCTTCGAGTTGTTCTCGCAGCTACTCGACGTGGTGAAGATGGACGTGACGCGCCTGCTCATGACGGTGCGGGTGCGCAGCAGCGAGGAGGTGGTGCAGGCCGCCGCGGCGCTGGAGCAGCAGGCCGATCACATCAGCAACGTGACGTACACGCACCCGACCGACGACGGCGGCGTGGCCGTCGAGTCCGACGTCGCCAGCGAAGTCGCCACGCGCATGGCGGCTGCCCCGCAGACGCGGGTGCCCAAGGCGGGGCGCAACGACCCCTGCCCTTGCGGCAGCGGCAAGAAGTTCAAGCAGTGCCACGGCAAGTTGGCCTGAGGCCTCGCCTGCGCCGCTGAACCCGGCAGCCGTTGCGAAGCGACGGCACCCGCGAGGCTGAACCCGGCCGTGCAGCCCCGAGCGGCTGGGACTTCGTGGAACCGGGCTTCGGCCCCTTCTCCCGTTGGAGGGTCCGTCCCGCTAGGCGCCATGGGCTGCCTACAATTCGCGGCCACTGACCGAAGGACCGCCATGCCCGTCAACCTCGTCGCGCCGAACCCTGCCGATCTGCACGCCGTGGCGGGTGTCGAGATCGGCATCGCGATGGCCGGTGTGCGCAAGGCCAACCGGCGTGACCTCACCGTGATCAGGCTGGCCGAAGGTGCTACTGTGGCGGCCGTGTTCACGCAGAACCGCTTCTGCGCGGCGCCGGTGCAGTTGTGCCGACGGCATCTCGAGAACGCCGCCGGCACGCGTGCGCTGCTCATCAACACCGGCAATGCCAATGCGGGTACCGGCGAGGACGGCCTGGCCCGGGCCCGTTCGACCTGCGTCGCCCTTGCCGGCCTGCTGGGCGTCGCGCCCGAGCAGGTGCTGCCGTTTTCCACCGGCGTGATCATGGAAGCGCTGCCGATCGAGCGCATCGAAGCCGGCTTGCCCGCCGCCCTGGCGGATTGCCGCCCCGGCAACTGGGCGGCGGCCGCCGAAGCCATCATGACCACCGACACGGTCGCCAAGGCCGCCTCGCGGCAGATCATGATCGGCGGCGCGACCGTCACCGTGACGGGCATCGCCAAAGGCGCCGGCATGATCCGGCCCAACATGGCGACGATGCTCGGTTTCGTCGCAACGGATGCCAAGGTCGTGCCGCCCGTCTTGCGCGCGCTCGTTCGTGAAGCCGCCGACCGCTCCTTCAACCGCATCACCGTCGATGGCGACACTTCGACCAACGACAGCTTCGTGCTGATCGCCTCGGGCCAGGCGGGCCATGCCGAGATCACAAGACTCGATTCGCCCGAGGGCGCAGCCCTGCGTGACGCGGTGATTGCCGTCGCCGAGCAGCTCGCCCAGGCCATCGTGCGCGACGGCGAGGGTGCAACCAAGTTCATTACCGTGCACGTCGATGGCGGGCGCAGCGAGGACGAATGCCGACTCGTGGCTTATGCGATCGCCCATTCCCCGTTGGTCAAGACGGCGTTTTTTGCGAGCGACCCAAACCTCGGACGCATCCTGGCCGCAGTCGGCTATGCCGGTATTGCGGACCTCGATCAGAATCTCATCGACCTCTACCTCGACGACGTGCATGTTGCGACGAAGGGCGGTCGCCATTCGCATTACCAAGAGGCCGACGGCCAGCGAGTGATGAAGCAAAGCGAGATCACGGTTCGGGTTGATCTGCACCGTGAGGACGGACCGAACCGTGCACAGTCGACGGTGTGGACCTGCGACCTTTCGCACGACTACATCACGATCAACGCCGACTACCGCAGCTGAAAGCCCGCATGCAAGGGCTTGAAGAATCGCTACGGAACCCTCGGACGTCGCGGAAGGCTACCGTTTCGCCAAGCCAACCCTCTTTGAGACAAGTCTTCAGAACGCCGGATTTGATCGTCATCCTGCTGTTGTTCTCAGCGGCTGCAGTGATGCTCATCCTGGTTACCGCTCACTTTTCCGAAGCAATCGTCGAGAGATCACTTGGCGGACGCTGGTTTCAGTCGGATGGTTGGCGTGTCTACGACGATATGGTCACCTTCGACGCGGAGCACTACCGAAACCACCTCCGACCGCTCTTTTCCTTGCTAACCCTCCCAGTCACCACGCTTGCAATGTGGCTGACGGGCATCAGTCCCATTCAGGCGATCTGGGGGTTTAATGCTTTCTGCTTTGGCGTCTGGACAGTCGGCATCTACGCCGTAGTCCGGCTGACAGGCCTTTCCTTGCTTGCCTCGACGTTGATGGCGCTGATGGCTATGAGCAGCTCGGCCGCCATGTTCTGGTTCATCGTTCCCGAGACGTATGGCCTGAGTTCACTGTGCATTGTGCTGAGCCTGGTTGTCGCCGCGATTCATGTTCGAAGAGACGTCGGCAACGGCGTTCTTGTGCTCGTGGGGGTATTGCTTGCAGGAACTCTCGTCACGAACTTGCTTGTTTCCGTGGCCTTGAACTTTGCATTCAAGGCACGCAGAGACGCGATCCGTATCTCCGTGTTGGTTGTCATTGGTTTCTTTGTAGCTTGGGCCCTGCAGAAAGTCATTTTTCCCGCAGGCGCCCAGTTTCCCCTTAAGAAGCTTTCGCAAGAGCAGGCCTACGTCCTCCCTTCGGAGCAAGGCGGTCTGAACTGCAGCCTGTGGGGAGAGCTGGTCTCTCCCATGTTGGCCCCAGAGGTAGCACTTTTTGCAGGGAAGAAGGAGAGGACCGGCGAACGCCTTACGGTGCAGTGCGGCGAGACGGTTGAGCAGTTCGGCTACGTCGCCGCTGGGCTGATATGGATTGGTCTTGTGATCTACGGCGCGGCGTCTCTCAGGCGTGCGTGGCGCCTAAGTCGATTCTTTTGGTTCGTCGCTGCTTCGCTTGGAGGGCAGATACTGCTGCATCTTCTGTATGGAGAAGAGACTTTCCTCTATGCGCTTCACTTCGTGCCGCTGCTTCTGGTGTTAGCCAGTGGGGCCTTACTGGCGAACCAGCGTTCAGGTTCGAAGCTTGCTGCGGTAGCTGCACTAACGGTTTTTGCGGCCGTCAGCAACGCGTCGCATCTGACTTCTGCTCTGAATAGCCCAAGTTCCGGTAATGACGATGAACGTATGACAACCCGACCCGGGAGCCGTAACGAGCCAGGCATGTAGTCGGCACGTGACATCGGCCACCTTGTTAACGGTGTAGGCGAGGATGCGCATTCCTGCCCCATGGTCCGCGGCGATGTTGGCTAGTGTGAGCGCGGGATGATCGATGATGCCCGCAACGCAGCCGAGCGCAAATGCACGGTCCAGCCAGGTGCCGTCGAGCCGCTCGAACAGCAGTGCTCGCGGGCAGTCGCGGTGCCGCATGGCGGCCTGAGAGTCAAGTCGCACTCGGCCATCGCAACTCGAGCGCCCGGCCGGCACGGAAGGCGGCCAGCGTGTTCTCGGGCGCGTGCGAACCGGCACCCCGGTGGGCGATCCAGAACGGATAGGGCCAGTTCGACTTGCCGCATGCTAGCCAGCCGCCTCGGGTGTGCGTTGGCTTGTCTAGGGGAAACGGGAATTTGCTGCACTGCGATAGCATTCCGCGTCAGGGGCTTGCCTGTCGCTGCCGCCTGGTGACCATGAACGCACCGCTCCCCCTTCACACCATGACCGTGGCCGCTCACACCGCCCGGCCGCGCCTGCGAGAGATTCCCTACAACTACACTTCCCTGTCAGACCGCGAAATCGTCATGCGGTTGCTTGGAGTGCGGGCCTGGGAGGTGCTCGACCGGCTGCGTGCCGAGCGCCAGACCGGCCGCTCGGCCCGGATGTTGTACGAGGTGCTCGGCGACATCTGGGTAGTGCAGCGCAACCCGTACCTGCACGATGACCTGCTCGACAACCCGCGCCGCCGCAAGCTGCTGGTCGAGGCCTTGCATCACCGGCTCGGCGAGGTCGGGAAGCGCCGCGCTGCCGGCACCGACGCCGCTTCGGCCGAGCGCGATGCGTCGGTCGGCGAGCTGCTGGCGCTGGCCGGTGAGGCGGTGCAGCGCTTCGCGGCCGGCTTCGAGGGCATGGCCGCGCTGCGCAGGCGCACGCTCAAGCGCCTGGGCCGCCACACCGCGCGCGACAACATCAAGTTCGACGGCCTCTCGCGCGTCTCGCACGTGACCGATGCGACAGACTGGCGCGTCGAGTACCCATTCGTGGTGCTCACGCCGGACACCGAAGCCGAGATGGCCTCCCTGGTGGCTGGCTGCATCGAGCTGGGACTCACGATCATTCCGCGCGGCGGCGGCACCGGCTACACCGGCGGCGCGATACCGCTCACCTGGAAAAGCGCGGTCATCAACACCGAAAAGCTGGAGGCGATGACCGAGGTGGAATGGGTCGAGCTGCCTTGCGTGGATCAGCCGGTGCCCACCGTCTGGACCGAGGCTGGCGTGGTCACCCAGCGCGTGATCGAAGCGGCCGAACGCGCCGGACACGTGTTCGCGGTCGATCCCACTTCGGCCGAGGCGAGCTGCATCGGCGGCAACGTCGCCATGAACGCGGGCGGCAAGAAGGCCGTGCTGTGGGGTACCGCGCTCGACAACCTGGCGAGCTGGCGCATGGTCACCCCCGATGCCAAATGGCTCGAAGTGGTGCGCATCAACCACAACCTCGGCAAGATTCACGACGCGCCGGTGGCTAGCTTCAAGCTGCACTACTTCGAGGCCGACGGCAAGACGCTCGTGCGCACCGAGCGGCTGGACATTCCCGGCGCGGTGTTCCGCAAGGAGGGCCTTGGCAAGGACGTGACCGACAAGTTCCTCGCCGGCCTGCCGGGCATCCAGAAAGAAGGCTGCGACGGGCTCATCACGAGCGCCCGGTGGATCGTTCACGAGATGCCGGCACACGCGCGCACCGTGTGCCTGGAGTTCTTCGGCAACGCGAAGGACGCCGTGCCGAGCATCGTCGAGATCAAGGACTACATGTTCTCGCTGCACCATGCGAGCGGCGTGGGCGTGGGCGAGGGCGGCGAGCCGGCGTCGAAGGTGGTGCTGGCAGGTTTGGAGCACCTAGACGACCGCTACCTGAAGGCGGTGGGCTACGCCACAAAAAGCAAGCGCGGCGGCCTGCCGAAGATGGTGCTGGTCGGCGACATCGCGGGTGACGACGCCGACGCCGTGGCGCGTGCCGCCAGCGAGGTGGTGCGCATCGCCAATTCGCGCGCCGGCGAAGGCTTCATCGCGGTGAGCCCCGACGCCCGCCGGAAGTTCTGGCTCGACCGCAAGCGCACCGCAGCCATCAGCAAGCACACCAACGCCTTCAAGATCAACGAGGACGTGGTGATTCCGCTGCCGCGCATGGGCGAGTACACCGAAGGCATCGAGCGCATCAACATCGAGCTGTCGCTGCGCAACAAGCTCGCGTTGATCGATGCGCTCGAAGCCTTCTTCTCCGAAGGCTCGCTGCCGCTGGGCAAATCCGACGACGCCGGGCAGATCCCCAGCGCCGAGCTGCTGGAAGACCGCGTCCAGCAGGCGCAGGCGCTGCTGCACGAGGTGCGGGCGTTGTGGCACGGCTGGCTGCACGGCCTGGACACCGTGCCGGCCGGCACCCAGCGCAGCCTCTTCGAGCAACTGCAGGACCACAGCCTGCGCGCCTCGTGGAAGTCGCAGGTGCGCGCGCCGCTGCAGGCGATCTTCGCCGGTGCCGCCTTTGCGCCGGTGCTGGTCGAATGCCAGCGCATCCACGGTGAGGTGCTCCGAAGCCGCGTCTGGGTGGCCCTGCACATGCACGCCGGCGACGGCAACGTGCATACCAACATTCCGGTCAACAGCGACGATTACGAGATGCTGCAGACCGCGCACGAGGCTGTCGCACGGATCATGGCGTTGGCGCGCCGGCTGGACGGTGTGATCTCCGGCGAACACGGTATCGGCATCACCAAGCTCGGTTTCGTCACAGATGCCGAGCTGGCCGACTTCAGTGCCTACAAGCAAAGGGTCGACCCCGAGGGCCGCTTCAACAAGGGCAAGCTGCTGCGCGGCGACGCTCTGCGGGCGCTCGGCGATGAGAACGTGCATGCCGCCGATCTGAGCCACGCCTACACGCCGAGCTTCGGCCTCATGGGGCACGAGTCGCTGATCATGCAGCAGAGCGACATCGGCGCCATCTCCGACTCCATCAAGGACTGCCTGCGCTGCGGCAAGTGCAAGCCGGTGTGCGCCACGCACGTGCCGCGCGCCAA
>NZ_JACDCW010000040.1 GCF_013817345.1 Methylibium sp. | reverse complement strand
TGGCTCCGGCACTGGCCGCCGCGATGCGACAGAGCCACGCACAGCCTGCACAGGCGCAGACCGCGGCGGCGCCTGTCGTGCGCCCCGGCGTGCCGATCCGCCTGCCGCGCGACTTCGGTTCGCACCCCGAGTACCGCACCGAATGGTGGTACGTCACCGGCGCGCTCGACGTGCCGGGCAGCGTCGAGCCTTTCGGCTTCCAGCTGACCTTCTTCAGGTCGCGGACCGATCTGGCGCCCGGCCACCCCAGCCGCTTCGCCGCCCACCAACTGCTGTTCGCGCACGCCGCGTTGACCGATCCGCAACAGCGCCGCCTGCGCCACGATCAACGCATCGCCCGCGCGGGTTTCGGCATCGCCGAGGCATCAACCACCGACACCGCCGTCACGCTGCGCGGCTGGCAGCTCGACCGCCATGGCCCTGTCGGCAGCCATCACTACCGCGCCCGGCTCGACGCTCCCTCGCAAGGTTTCGCCTTCGACCTGCGCTTCGATGCCACGCAGCCCGTGCTGCTGCAAGGCGACGCCGGCTATTCGCGCAAGGGCCCCGAGCCCTCGCAGGCCAGCTACTACCTGAGCGAGCCGCAGCTCGCCGTCAGCGGCACGCTGCGACTCGACGGCCGCGCGCTGCGTGTCGCCGGCCGCGCCTGGCTGGATCATGAATGGAGCGAGGCACTGCTGCATCCCGATGCGGTGGGCTGGGACTGGATCGGAATGAACCTGGACGATGGCGGCGCGCTCACCGCCTTCAGGCTGCGCCGGCGCGACGGCAGCACGCTGTGGGCCGGCGGCAGCTTCCGCGCGCCGGGCGGCACGGCGCAAAGCTTCGCAAGCAACGCCGTGCGTTTCGAACCCTTGCGAACCTGGGTCAGCCCCGCCACGCGCGCGACCTACCCGGTCGCCTGGCGCATCGAAACACCGGCCGGCCGCTTCGAAGTGCGAGCCCGACTCGACGCGCAGGAACTCGACAGCCGCGGCTCGACCGGCGCGGTCTACTGGGAAGGGCTGAGCGACTTGATCGACGCGAGCGGCAAACGCGTCGGGCGGGGATATCTGGAGATGACCGGCTATACCGCAGCGCTGAGGCTATGAGCGCTGCGTGGGCGCCTCAGTGGGCCCCCGGCTGCGCAGCGTGCTCGTAGCCGAGGCGATCGACATCTTCCAGACTCAGGATCGGCGCGTACATGAGATCGGTGGGCTCGGTGGATCGAGACCAGCCGAGATGCATTTCACCGATCGCGCGCTTGCTCATCTTGAACAGCCGCCACGCGGTCCGCTCGGTGAAGACCGGCCGGTCCTGCCCGGGTTCGAGCAGGCCGGCCAACGACACCACCGAACTGTTGAGTCCCCGGTTGTGGGCTGAAACTTGATAGCGCGATGCAGCGGCGGCGGAGTTGATCGGGCGAACCGTCAGGAACAGGCAATAGCTTGCTTCGGGGATGCCTGCGAACGATGCCGATGCGACGCGGCCGGCGACCAGAAGCGCCTCGCTCTCGTACTGGTTCGTGCCGGGAAGCGGGGTCAAGCGCCCAGGCTCGAGCGGAGCGGTGGTTTCGATGCGGACACCCAAGGCCTGTTGCAGTCCCTTGGCGAGGTTGACGGCGAGCCTTTGGGGGAAATCGCCGAGTGGAACCAGGTAGACCGCCACCTCGTCGGACGACGCCGCAGGGGCCGGCTGCACCGGTTGCGCGGGCCGCACGGGTTCCGTGGGCTGCGCAGGCGCAGGTTGCACAGGCGGCGTGGAGCAGGCCTGCAGGCTGAGGAGCACGGGCCCCGCCAGCAGGATCTGTCGTCTGCGGATCGACATCGGCGGCTCCTTGTTGGCAAGCCAGCTCTTATACGGCGTGCGCGGCCAATGCACGGGTGATCAGCGATTCAGCAAGCGACGCGAGCTGCCGCTCAGGCGGCGTCTTTTCCGTCACCTGTCACGCCGGCTTCCTGACCATTCATGGGAAGAAGAACGATGAACTCGCTGCCCTTTCCCATGCCTTCGCTGCGTGCCATGGCCCGGCCCCCGTGCAACTCGACGAGCTGGCGCACCAGCGCCAGGCCGATGCCCAACCCGCCTTGCGCTCGATCGGGCGCTTGAGCGGACTGCATGAACATGTCGAAGACGCGGGGAAGCACCGACGGATCGATGCCGATGCCGGTGTCACGCACGCTCAGCTCGATGTGGCGTTCGGTCTGTGCGGCGCGAACGAAAATCTTTCCGCCGCGCGGCGTGTACTTCGCCGCGTTGTTCAACAGGTTGCCTAGCACCTGCGTCAGGCGCGCCTGATCGGCAAACACCCGCAGGGGCGCCTGCGGCACCGCAACGTCGAGCGTGTGTTGGTGCTTTTCCAGCAGGGGTCGAGCGACCTCCACGGCCGCTGCCAAGACGTCCTGCACGTTGATCCACGACGACGCGAGCACGATCTTGCCGCGGCGAACGCTCGTGAGATCCGTCAGATCGTCAATGAGCGTCACGAGCGCAGAACTCTGACGCTCGATGATGGCGATGGCGCCTTTCTGCGCCTCGGTGGCTGATTGCTGCAAGAGGTGCGTTGCGAGGCGGATCGTACCCAGCGGGTTCCTCAGCTCGTGCCCGAAAGTCGCCAGGAACGCGTCCTTGCGTCGATCCGCTTCCTGCAGTTCCCTCAGAACCCGCTCGTGTTCGGCGACGTCGTTGCCCTGCACGGAGATGCCGCTCACCTCCGAGAGCCGGCGCTCCGTGGTGTCGTGAGCGGTCTTGTGCGTGTGCAAGGCATCGGAGGACTGAGCGGTCATGCCGGCGAACTCGGCAAGACTCTGCAAGACGCGAAGATCCTCGGCATCGAA
Organism: Methylibium sp.; assembly: GCF_013817345.1. Lineage (GTDB taxonomy): Bacteria > Pseudomonadota > Gammaproteobacteria > Burkholderiales > Burkholderiaceae_C > Methylibium. The sequence goes on along the minus strand of NZ_JACDCW010000040.1, from coordinate 29,213 downwards.
GAGCTTGCTTTCCGGCTCGAGTACCGCCCACACCGTCCCAATGGCGCGACCCGCCCTGGAGAAAGGCGCGAGAAGCACTTCCTGGATCGGCGTGCCCAAGGCCTCGATGTACGGGAAGTAGCGCGCCGGATCGCGCATCAGCATCCCTTCGCCCGCCTGCACGACGGCGCCGCAGGGGCTGAAGTCGCGGCAGGGTCTGATCAAGATGCGGGCGCAATTCGCCGGCCATGGCGACCCAGCGAAACACCGGCTGGCCGTCGCATTCGTCTTCCAGACTGAGCCCCGTCGAGTCGGCGCCGGTCAGCTCCAGGGCGAGATCGACCAGGCGCTGAGCCACCCCGCGAGGCGACGAAACCAGTGTTTCGGCGATCGCCTTGAACGCCTTGATCTCGAGCGCCATGGCGGCCGGGCGACAAGGGCGCTGCGCGAGCTCGTGGGTAATCACGATGTCGTCAAGGCCAGGCAAGGGCGCGACTGCTTCCGATGACGCCGTGGACGCCTGCTTGCCAAGAGCAAAAGAGTCAGCCAAGCATCCTCCGCTTTGTCAGGACGGTGCGTGCCTGCGTGCTATCGGCGACGGCATCGTGGTGTATGCGAAGTGGCGGAGAGAGCGGGATTCGAACCCGCGGGGGGCTGTTAACCCCCACACGCTTTCCAGGCGTGCGACTTAAACCGCTCATCCATCTCTCCGGAGCCTGCGATTGTAGCCACGCGCCTGCACGAGAAAGGCGCCCCGCGGGGCGCCTTTCGAAGTGTCGCGGAGTCGACTGCGCGGGGTTCGCATCGCTTGCGCTGTGCTGAAACGGTGCACAGGCACCGCCTGCCGAAGTCGCTCAGTTGAGTGGCGACTTCTTGCCGTCCTTGTAGACGTAGAGGGTCATCGCCGGGTTCTTCAGTTCGCCGTCTTTCTCGAAGGCGACCTGCGCCGTCACGCCGGTGTAGTTGGTCTCGTGGATCTTCGGGCCGTAGACCTTGGGATCGGCCGAATCGGCGCGCTTCATCGCTTCGACCAGCACCATCGTTGCGTCGTAGACGTAAGGCGCATAGACCTGGAACTCGCCCGGGTACTTGGCGTCGTACTTGGCCTTCCATTCCTTGCCGCCGGGCATCTTGCCGAGCGAAGCGCCGCCTTCTGCGCAGACCACGTTGCCGAGCGTCTTGGCGCCGCCCGAAAGCTCAGCCAGCTTGGCGGTGCAGATGCCGTCGCCGCCGAACAGGTTGATCTTGGACATTCCCAGCTGCTCCATCTGGCGAAGCATCGGGCCGGCCTGCGGGTCCATGCCGCCGTAGAACACGCCGTCTGGACCCTTCGACTTGATCGAGGTCAGGATGGCCATGAAATCGGTGGCCTTGTCGGTGGTGAACTGCTGGTCGACGATCTGGATGCCGCGCGCCTGCGCGGTCTTCTTGAACACCTCGGCCACGCCCTGCCCGTAGGCGGTGCGGTCGTCGATGATCGCGATCTTCTTCAGCTTGAGGTTGTTGGCGGCATGCAGCGCCAGTCCGGCGCCCAGCGCGTTGTCGTTGGCCAGCAGGCGAAAGGCCATCTTGTAGCCCGCTTGCGTGTACGTGGGGTTGGTGGACGCAGGCGTGATCTGCGGGATGCCGCAGTCGTTGTAGATCTTCGAGGCCGGGATGGTGGTGCCCGAATTCAGGTGGCCGATAACGCCGTTGACCTTGGCATCGCACAGCTTTTGCGCCGCGGCGGTGCCCTGCTTCGGATCGGCTGCGTCGTCTTCGGCAACGAGCTCGAATTTGACCTTCTTGCCACCGATCGTGAGGTTCTGCGAGTTCAGTTCGGCGATCGCCATGCGCGCGCCGTTCTCGTTGTCCTTGCCGTAGTGCGCCTGCGCGCCGGAGACCGGGCCGACATGGCCGATCCTGATCGTCTGCACGTCCTGAGCGGACGCGCTCGCAGCACACAGCAGGGTCATAGCAGCCACGACGGCCGTGAGTTCGACTTGCATAGGGAAAACCTCCGGGTTGGAAGATCGGGTCGAGTGGAACGGGGTGTCCTCAACGGCAGGAACGTTACTCCAAAACCCTGCGCGTTCGAGCCCCCGGACGCCCCGAGGAAACACCATCGGCGTCAAGCCATGACGGTGCGCGGCGCTCACCTCAACGGCGGCGCTGGCGCTCCAATTCGCGGGCAACCGCCTGCGCGACCACGTCGTGCAGCACCGAAGCGAGCCGCTCGCGGCTGTCTTCGACCAGCGCTTCGCTCCAGCGCGCGAGCACGGGCGCGAGCATCTCGCGCAGGCGCTGCTCGAGCAGCGGGTCGATCTGGCGCTGCACGTCGGCCAACACACGCTCGACGAGTTGGTGCTCGGCCGACCGGTCGAGCGAAAGCTCGTCGGCCGCAACATCGACAGGCTCGTCGCGCTGCGCGTCCTGCACCTCGGGCGCAACGCCCGCATCGTCCTCGACGTCGTTCGACATAACCCGCGCCTGCTCGTCGACCAGGTCTTCGTCGACCACCTCGGTCAAGGTGGGAACCTGTCGCGGCGGCAGCACGCGCGGGGTCTCTCTTTCGCCGCTCATGTGCGCCCTCTGCACATCCGCTCATGCACACAAGCCTTGCCGTCGTGCGCAGCTCCCGTTTGCTCGCTTCGATCCCCGCTGCGCGGAGCCCCTCTTTCGCGGCTCACGGGCGCCCTCCGTACACCCGGTCTCGCGCACAGGCCTTGCCGTCGGGCGCAGCGCCCGTTCGCTCGCTTCGATCCCCGCTGCGCGGGGCCCCTCTTTCGCGGCTCACGGGCGCACCTCATGCAGCACGATCTCGTAGCCGCGGCTCTTGTAGTGGCGCAGTCGCTCACGGCCCGCCGCGCGCGCTTCATCGGCGCTGCCGACGATTTCGAACAGGCGCTCGAAGCTTTCGAAGCCGGGCGCGATCTGCGGGCCCAGGTTCACCAGCACTTCGTGATGGAGGGCGTCGCCCGTGCGCTCGACCAGCGAGATCGGCGTGTCGGCCAATGCGGCCTGGGCGGGCTCCCGCACGCGCAGGTGCGGCACGAACGAAGTGGCGTCGAAGGTCCATAGCTGCACGTCGAGCCGCTCCAGCGCGTCGGCCTCGGCGACCACCGCCACGCGGGCGCCGCGTTGCTGCGCCTTGAGCAGCAGCCGGCAGGCGTAGGCGAGCGGATCGGCGACGCCGTGGTGGAAGTTGATTTCGGTCATCGTGGGTCCGTGGCGCCGAGGCTGGAAGACTCGCGGCCGTTTTGCCGGCTCAGCTCGCCTGCGACAGCACGAAATGCGTCAGCAGGGCGACCGGCCGGCCGGTGGAACCCTTGGCCGCACCCGACTTCCAGGCGGTACCGGCGATGTCGAGGTGCGCCCAGCGGTACTTGCCGGTGAACTTCTTGAGGAACATGGCTGCGGTGATGGAGCCACCGGGCCGGCCGCCCACGTTGCCCATGTCGGCGAAGTTGCTCTTCAACGCTTCTTCGTACTCGTCGTCGAGCGGCATGCGCCACGCCGGGTCCAGCCCCGCGCTGCCCGCAGCGAGCAGCGTTTCGGCGAGTGCATCGTCGGCGGTGAACAGGCCCGTGCGATGGTGTCCCAGCGCGATGACGCACGCGCCCGTCAGGGTGGCGATATCGACCACCGCGCGCGGCTTGAAGCGCTCGGCATAGGTGAGCGCATCGCACAGGATCAGCCGGCCTTCGGCGTCGGTGTTGAGCACTTCGATGGTCTGACCCGACATGGAGGTGACCACATCGCCCGGCTTCACCGCCCGGCCGCTGGGCATGTTGTCGCAAGAGGGGATAAGGCCCACCACGTTGACCTTGGGCTTGAGCTCGCCGAGCGCGCGGAAGGCGCCCAGCACGCTGGCCGCGCCGCCCATGTCGAACTTCATCTCGTCCATCTCGCCCGAGGGCTTGATCGAGATGCCGCCGGTGTCGAAGGTGATGCCCTTGCCGACCAGCACCACGGGCGCTTCGCCCTTGGCCGCGCCGTCGTAGCGCAGCACGATGAACTTCGGCGGCTCGTACGAGCCCTGAGCCACGCAGAGAAACGCGCCCATGCCGAGCTTTTCGCAGTCCTTGCGGTCGAGCACCTCGATCTTGAAGCCGTGCGCCTTGCCGAGCCGCTTGGCCTCCGCCGCCAGAAAGGTGGGCGTGCAGTGGTTGGCCGGACGGTTGCCGCATTCGCGCGCCAGCGTCACGCCGGCGGCAATGCCTTGTCCGCGGGCCAGGCCGGTCTGCAGCGCCTTGGCGGAGGCTTTCTCGCACAGCAAGCTCACCTTGGCCAGGGGCGGCGCAGCCGGCGCGCTGGGCTTGGTGTGGCGGTAAGCGTAGATCGCGTCGGACACGGCGCAGACCAGCGCCTCGGCGTGCGTTGCGTCGAGTTCGGCCCCAGCCGCCGCGACCGCAAGGTGCTTCACGCCCAGCGGTTTGATCTGCGCCAGCCCCGCCATCGCTGCGGCCTTGAACGCCTTCGCGCTGCCGTCGGCGGCCATCGTGAACACCAGGCGGGCGGCCTTCACCCCGGCCGGCCGGTGCAGGTAAAGCGTGCGGCCGGCCTTGGCAACGATGTCATCGCAGGCAAGCGCATCGGCCAGCAGCGCGGCGAGCGGGGCATCGAGCCGCTGCTCGGCGGGCTCGCCGCTCACCACGATCAGGAGCGCATCGCAGGCGGTCTTGGAGAGGCCGTCGATCGGGGTGTTCAGCAGGCGGAAGTCCATAATGCGAGGCTCAAAAAAAGACCTCGAATGCTATTCGATTCCACTTTGCGCCGAGACCTCTCTCGGAGCTTCGGCGCGACGCTGATCGTCATCATGACGATCGTCATCACCATGTTCCTGATCCGCACGCTCGGCCAGGCGGCGGGCGGCGCCGTGGCGCCGCAGGACGTAGCGCTGCTGCTGGGCTACATCTCGCTCGAGAACCTGCCGACGATGCTGAGCCTGTCGCTGTTCATCGCGATCGTCACCACGCTCACGCGCATGTACCGCGACAGCGAGATGGTGATCTGGTTCGCCAGCGGCGTGGGACTCGCGCGGTTCGTGCGGCCGGTGCTGAGCCTGGTCTGGCCGCTGCTGGTGCTGGTGGCGATCCTGGCGCTGTTCGTGTGGCCCTGGGGCAACCGGCAGGTCGTCGAACTGCGTGACCGCTACGAGCGCCGATCCGACATCTCGCGTGTCGCGCCGGGCCAGTTCCAGAGCTCGGCCGACGGCAGCCGCGTGTTCTTCATCGATCGCGATACGGGCGACGGCAGCATCGCGAACAACGTCTTCGTGCTCGAGCGGCGCGAGGGCAGCGAAAGCGTCACTTCGGCGCGCAGCGGGCGCATCGAGCTCGACGGCGACCAGCGCTTCGTGGTGCTCGAGGACGGGCAGCGCACCGATCTCGAGCTGGCCACCGGCGAGAAGCGGCTGGCCGAGTTCGAGAGCTACCGGGTGCTGGTCGGCGAAGCCCTCACCAGCGGCACCGACAACCTGCCGGCCAAAGCGCGCAGCACCTGGCAGTTGCTTACCCAGCCCACGGAGCGCCACCTCGGCGAGCTGGCCTGGCGCATCGGCCTGGCGCTGGGCGGCATCAACCTGGTGTTGCTGGGCATCGGCCTGGCGTCCGCCAACCCCCGACGGGCCGGCAACTGGAACCTGCTGGTGGCCCTGCTCGCCTTCGTCGTCTACTACAACCTGCTCAGCCTGAGCCAGGCCTGGGTGGCGAGCGGCACGCTTGCGTTCGGCCCGGCGCTGGCGGTCGTGCATGGCGGCATGTTCATGGTGGCGGTCACCTTGCTGTGGTGGCGGGAACGCGGCTCGTCGATGGTGCTCAGGCGCCGTCGGCCGGCCGGCTGAGACCCCCATGCGCACCGTTCGCCGGCTTCTCTATGCCGACGTGCTGCGTGCCGTCGCTTTCGTCGCGCTCGCCTTCCTGTCGCTCTTCTTCTTCATCGACTTCGTCGAGGAGCTCGACAACGTGGGCCGCGGGCTTTACGAGGTTCAGCATGCGGCGCTGTACTGCCTGCTTCAGTTGCCCGGGCACTTCTACGAGCTGTTTCCGATCGCAGTGCTGATCGGCAGCATCTTCGCGATGGCACGGCTGGCACAGTCCTCCGAATTCACCATCTTGCGCACCGGCGGCCTGGGGCCCGGCCGCGCGCTGAGGCTGCTGGCCATGCTCGGCCTGGCGTTCGGTCTGGTCACCTTCGTGGTGGGCGACTATGCCGGGCCCTATTTCGACGCCAAGGCCGACTCGTTGCGCGGCGGCCTGCGCGGCGACGCGGCGCGCGGCGCGAACAGCGCCTGGCTGAAGGATCGACGCATGGCCGCGCCCGGCGAAGAGCCGCCCGGCGAGCGCATCGATTCGATCAACGTCGGCCATGTGGGCGCGGCTGGCCGGCTCGAGGACGTGCGCATCTACGAGTTCAGCGCCGACGGCGAGATGCTGGCGCGCATTGCGGCCGAGCGCGGGCAGGTCGAAGACGGCGCCTGGTTGCTCAGCAACGTGCGCGTCACGCGCTGGCAGCCCGGCCAGAGCGGGCAATTGCCGGCGGACGAACAGCTCAGCGAATTGCGCTGGACTACGCAGCTCTCGCCGGCCGTCGTCGGCGCCTCGGTGTCGCCGCTGCGCAGCATGTCCACCGTCGACCTCTACCGCTACATGAGCCATTTGTCCGATAACGAACAGGCGGCGCAGCGCCAGGAGATCCAGTTCTGGAAGAAGGCGCTCTACCCGCTGGCCTGCCTGGTGATGGTCGGCCTGGCGCTGCCCTTCGCCTACCTGCATGCGCGCAGCGGCGGCGTGAGCGTCAAGGTGTTCGGCGGCATCTTGCTGGGCATCAGCTTCGTGCTGCTCAGCAATGTGTCGACCCATCTCGGCCTGCTACGCGACTGGACGCCCTGGGTGGCGGCGGCCGCGCCGAGCGTGATTTACCTGATGCTGTCGCTGGCGGCGTTCAGCTGGCTGGTGAGGTACCGATGAAGCACACGGCGTCGAAACGATTCCTGCGGGATCGGCGGATGTACTCGTCCGACGAGGGTCCCCAATGAATGGCGTGCTGCTGTTCGCGCACGGTGCGCGCGACCCGCTGTGGGCGCGGCCTTTCGAGGCCGTCGCACAGGCGCTGCGAGCGCGCGAGCCGGAAATGCCGGTGGCGCTGGGCTTCCTCGAATTCATGACACCCGACCTGCGCGGCGCCGGCGACACGCTGGCGGCGCGGGGCTGCGGCAAGGTGAGCGTGGTGCCGCTGTTCCTCGGCGCCGGCGGTCATGTGCGCAAGGATTTGCCGCTGCTGCTCGATGCGCTGCGCGCCGCACATCCGCACATCGAATGGCAACTCGCGCCAGCCGTCGGCGAAGACGCTACGGTCGTGGCCGCGATGGCCGAAGTCGCGTGGCGGCACGCCCGCTCATGAAGCGCGGCACCAGAAGAACCATTCGCGCCCCTGCTGCGGCGCGCCAAACCGCATCCCATCGATGAACCTGCACCAGTTCCGATTCGTCCAGGAGGCCGCCCGCCGCAACCTGAACCTCACCGAAACCGCCAAGGCGCTGCACACCTCGCAGCCCGGCATCTCCAAGGCAATCCTGGAGCTCGAAGGCGAACTGGGCATCGACATCTTCGCGCGCCACGGCAAGCGCCTCAAGCGCATCACCGAGCCGGGCCAGGAGGTGCTCAAGGCCATCGAGATCATCCTGCGCGAGGTGAACAACCTCAAGCGCATCGGCGAAGAGTTCAGCCAGCAAGACGCCGGCACGCTGTCCATCGCCACCACGCACACGCAGGCTCGCTACGTGCTGCCCGGGCCGGTGGCCGCGCTGCGCAAGCGCCATCCCAAGGTCGCGATCAGCCTGCACCAAGGCACGCCTGAGCAGGTGGCGCAGATGCTGCTAGACGAGACCGCCGAAGTCGGCCTGGCGACGGAGTCGCTCGCCACCTTCGACGCCCTGGTCACCCTGCCCTGCTACGACTGGCAGCACGTGATCGTGCTGCCCGCCGGCCATGCGCTGGCCGCGCAAGAGCGCATTACGCTCGAGCAGCTGGCCGCCGAGCCGCTGATCTCCTACCACCCGTCTTTCACGGGGCGCACCCGCATCGACCAAGCCTTCGCCATCAGGGGCCTGAAGCCCACAGTGGTGCTCGAGGCGATCGATTCCGACGTCATCAAGACCTACGTGCGGCTCGGCCTGGGTGTGGGCATCGTGGCCGAGATGGCGGTGCGCGACGACCCGGCCTGCGCGGCCGGCGGCGACCTCGTCACGCGACCCGCCGGCGCCTTGTTTGGCAACAACGTCGCGCGCCTCGCGTTCAAGCGCGGCGCCTACCTGCGCAATTTCGTGTACGGTTTTGCCGAGCTGCTCTCCGACCGGCTGACGCGGGCACTGATCATCCGCGCCATGACGGGCAACGCCGAAAACTACGAACTGTGATGCCGACGATGAGCCCCGCCGAGCCTTCCCCCGCCTTGCCCCGCGTGCTGTCCGTCACCAGCCGCCTGCCGCGCACGGGCGACACCATCTTCAGCGTCATGTCGGCACTGGCCCAAGCGCACGGCGCGGTCAATCTAGGGCAGGGCTTCCCGGATTTCGACTGCGACCCGAAGCTGGTCGACGCCGTTGCGACCGCCATGCGCGAGGGCCACAACCAGTACCCGCCGATGCAGGGAGTCGCCGCATTGCGCGAGGCGGTCGCGGCCAAGATCGAAGCGCTCTACGGCCACCGCTACGACGCCGGCAGCGAAATCACCATCACGGCCGGTGCGACGCAGGCGATCCTGACCGCGATCCTGGCCCTGGTGCACCCCGGCGATGAAGTCATCGTGCTCGAACCTTGCTACGACAGCTACCAGCCGGCCATCGAGCTGGCCGGCGGCACGGTGGTGCGTCTCGCGCTCGGTGCCGCAGCCGGCGAGTTCCGGCCCGACTTCGACCGGATCGCCGCGGCCCTGTCGCCTCGCACCCGCGCCATCGTGGTCAACACGCCGCACAACCCGAGCGCGACCGTGTGGAGCGCCGCCGACATGCAGCGCCTGGCCGAGCTGTTGCGGCCGACCGACGTGCTCGTGCTCGCCGACGAGGTCTACGAACACATGGTGTTCGACGGCGCCGTGCACCAAAGCGTGTCGCGCCACCCGGAACTGGCTGCGCGCAGCGTCGTCGTGTCAAGCTTCGGCAAGACGTTTCACGTCACGGGCTGGAAGGTCGGTTACGCGGCCGCGCCGAAGGCCCTGATGACCGAGTTCCGCAAGGTCCACCAGTTCAACGTCTTCACGGTCAATGCGCCCATGCAGCATGCGCTGGCGGCCTACCTGGCCGACCCGGCGCCGTATCTCGGCTTGCCCGCGTTCTACGCCGCCAAGCGCGACCGCTTCCGCGCCGGCCTGGCGGGCACTGCCCTGCGTCTGTTGCCGAGCGAGGGCAGCTACTTCCAGTGCGTGGACTACTCGGCGCTGCAGGCTCACCGCGACTGCAGCGAGGCAGACTTCTGCCGCTGGCTGACCACCGAAGTCGGCGTGGCGGCCATTCCCTTGTCGGCGTTCTACGACGGCGGCTTCGAGCAGCGCGTCGTGCGCTTTTGCTTTGCCAAGCGAGAACAGACGCTCGACGGTGCGCTGAAGCGGCTGTCTGAGCGCCTGTAGATCGCTCCGTTCCGGCAAGAGCGTTGGCCCGGGCTCGGCGACCGAGGCGACGCTCAACCGCCGAGGGTGCGGTCCTGCTTGCCGAACCAGCTCAACGCGCTGTCCAGATGGCTGGCCTCGAAATCGGGCCAGAAGTCGTCGACCACGAAGAAATCGGCATACACCGATTGCACGGGAAGAAATCCGCTGAGCCGCCGACCGCCGCCCCAGCGCACGATGAGGTCGATTCGCGACACCTCGCGCGAACGCAGGCCGCCATTCTTCAGGCCATCGAGATCCCATTGCCAGCCGTAGTTCACCAGGAAGTTGACCTTGATGCCGCTGCCCCGGCGTTCGCGGAACCGCATCAACGCCTGCGGGAACTGGCTCGACGTGTCATCGCCGAGCACCAGCAGGTCAGCGCCCCGCCGGTCGACTTCTTCCGCAAAAGCCACACAGGCGGCGCGAAAATTTTCGATTTGCCCAGTCGCACGCCGCGTGTTGTCCGCCGTGAAGCCGTAAACCGACACCTCGGGAACGCCGAGCGCCTTGCAGGTTTCGAACAATGCAAGGCCGGGCTCGATGCCGCGGGCATAGCCCTCTTCCTTCTTCAGCCCACGCGACTGCGCCCAACGCCGGTTGCCATCGGGAATGAAGCCGATGTGCTGGGGCAAAGCCCCCTTTGATGTCGATTTCATGGCGCAAGCATCCTGATGCCCTGAATTCCGTACGGAGTACTGCAAACCGCAGCGAACGAGGGAACAGGGCCGTGTTGCACACGGCGCCTGCCTGCGAACCGGCCGAGCGCGCTCAGAGCCGGCTGGAGAGCGCCCGCCTGACCAGAAAGCCACCCGCAACCACCGCACCGGCCGTCATCAGCACCGTGCTCGTCGGCATGGCGCGCGCCGTGTTGATGGCGATCTCGCCGGCGCGTGGCATCGCAAGCTCGAACCGGCGCTTGGTCATGCGCGCGCCCAGGTCACTGAGCCGCTCTTCGCCCAGCAAGCGCTCCGCCGCAGGCAGCAGCACCGTCTCTTCGTCGGCCACGTGATGGATCACGTCGCGCATGAGCTCCATGAAGGTGTCGTCGAAGCCGGCATCGGTGGGCTCCATGGCGCGCAGCTTGGCGATCAACCGGCGCATTTCGTCGTGCTCGGGAACGCTCTTGCTGATCACCTCGCCCTCGACATCGAGCTCACGGATCGCCGGGTAGAAGATCTCCTCCTCCAGCTGCGCATGGATTTCGAGCGCCGCGCTCACGGTGTTGACGATCGCTCGTTTGGTCTGCGGCGGCGTCTTGTTTTCGTACTTGTGAAAGGTCACGAGCGCGTGCGAATGGTCCAGGCGGATCATCTTGGTGGCGGACGGCGACATCTTGCGCAGCATCGGGTTCATGGCGGGTCTCCAGGCGGTTGTGCACAGGAGCATCGGCAACCGATGTTCCCGCCGACGGGGCGACGGCTGAAGACTTTCGGTGCCCTCGGCTCAGCCTCTCGGCGGCGACACTCAACCGGCCGGTTCGCCAGGGCTCAGGGGCGAAAGCGCACACGCCCGCGTTCCAAGCGCCGTACCCGCGCATCACCGCAACGGGCCAGCTCGGCAAAAAGCCTAGGGCGAGAACAGCGACAGGAGCCGCTGCAGGTAGCTCGGGCGTGTCGGGCAGACGGTGGGCAGCCGGGTGCGCCGGCCGAGTCGGCGATACAGCGCAGTCGTTTGCAATTGCGTGGCCATGGTGTTGAGCTCCGGCGCGCAGGCTTGGCTGCGCGTGAAGTCACCTTAGCGCGCAAGCGTGACGGCGCGATGGCAACGCGCCCCGCACTCGAGGGCACGCATCGCGGGGGGGTGACCCTGCCCATCGTCTGCAACTGCAAGGGCCAGGAACGCCGTTTGCTTGCAGCGCGCATCCCACTCACCTTCAACGGAGCCGCCCCATGCTGCGCAGACTGCTCGTTTACGCGATCACATCAGGGCTTGCCGCAAAGCTTTACCGTTCCTTCCTGGCCCGCGGCGTTCGCTCGAGCCAGCGCCGGTACTAGAGCCGTAGCAAGCGCGGCAGCAAGAGGCACGGACAAGGCCGTTGCCGATAGCGGCGCATGGCTTCGCCGTCGGCCGCTCGTTGCTGCGCCGCAAGCATCCCTTCCACCCGATTCGGGAGCCAGACAACCACAGATGGATGTGCTCGACTTGATGCAGTGGCCGGCGATGCTTGTCACCGTCGCGGCGGCCTGGTTGATCGCCTCTCAGCGGCCGTTCAAGCGGCGCATCGGTTTCTGGCTTTTCCTGCTCAGCAACGTGCTGTGGGTCGTGTGGGGCTGGCACACCGGCGCCTACGCGTTGATCGCCTTGCAGGTCTGCCTGGCGGCGCTCAACATGCGGGGGGTCAAGAAGACCGAGCCGCCCGACGATCACGCGCCGACTTGAGGGCTCCTTCGCTGCGCGCCGGTGCCGAGACGCTGGCTGCCAGGGCTACCTTGCATGCTTGTGCCAACAATACGGTGGGTACGAAGCTGCCCATTTCATTCGAGAAAGAAATGACGATGCGCCCGACACCGAACCCCGAACGCCGCCATTTCACGATGATCCGCGGCTTCCATCTGGCGGACTTCTTCACCCTGGCAAACGCGGCCTGCGGCATGGGCTCGGTGTTCTTCGCAATGATGTTCGTCGGCGGCCAGTCGCCCCTGCACTTCTTCACCGCCGCCCTGCTCGCGCCGCTGGCGCTGCTGTTCGACGTGTTCGACGGCCGCATCGCGCGCTGGCGTCATCAGCACTCGCCGCTCGGTCGCGAACTCGATTCACTCGCCGACATCGTTTCCTTCGGCGTCGGCCCCGCCACGCTGGCCTTCGCGGCCGGCCTGCGCGGCGGCTGGGACATGCTGGCGTTGATCTACTTCGTCTGCTGCGGCGTGAGCCGCTTGGCACGCTACAACGTCACCGCAGAGAGCCTCTCCGGCGACGAAGGCAAGGTGTCTTACTTCGAGGGCACACCCATTCCGACGACCGTGCTCTTGAGCCTGCTGCTCGCCGTGGCCGCCTGGCAAGGGCGGCTGGGCGATGACATCTACGGTGGCGTCATGCTGCTGGGCCCATGGACGCTGCATCCGTTCGCACTCGTGTTCGTGCTGTCGGGCAGCCTGATGATCAGCAAGACCCTGCGCATTCCCAAGCTCTGAGCCCCCTCGTGGAAACGGCCCTGCTCATCGTCGGCGGCGTGATGGTCGCCGCCACGCTGCTGCCGCTGCTGCGCTTCGAGGCCTGGTGGATTCGGGTGTTCGATTTCCCGCGTCTGCAGATCAGCTTCGTGCTGCTGATCGTGGCCGCGGCCCGTGCGGCGCTAGGCGTGCAGGGCATCGCCGAGACTTCGTTCCTGCTCGCTTTGCTGGCCAGCCTGGGGCTGCAGGCCAGGCGCATGTATCCCTACACGCGTCTGGCGCGAAAGGAAGTCGAGCAGTGCGCCGAGCCGAAGCCCGGATCGACGCTGAGCCTGCTGTCCGCCAACGTGCTGCAGTCGAACCATCAAGCCGAGCGCCTGAAGGACATCATTCGCGAGGCCGACCCGGACCTGATCCTCGCGCTCGAGACCGACACGTGGTGGCAAGGCCAGTTGAAAGAATTCGCCCTCAGCCATCCGCACCAAGTGCACCAGCCGCAGGACAACACCTACGGCATGCTGCTGTATTCACGGCTCGAGCTGCAGGAGCCGAGCGTGGCTTTCCTCGTCGAGGAGGGGGTGCCGTCGATCCACGCGCGCGTACGCCTGCGCTCCGGGCAGACGGTGCAACTGCATTGCATGCACCCGCGCCCGCCCTCGCCCACGGAGAACGACCGTTCGACGGAGCGCGATGCCGAAATGCTCATCGTCGGCCGGGAAATCAAGCGCAACCCCAGCCCCGTGGTCGTGTTCGGCGACCTCAACGATGTGGCTTGGTCGCACACCAACGACCTCTTCAAGCAGATCAGCGGCCTGCTCGACCCGCGGGTCGGCCGGGGCTTTTTCAACACCTTCAACGCCAAGCACCGGCTGATCCGCTTTCCGCTGGACCACTTCTTCCACTCCAACGATTTCCGGCTGGTTGCCTTCCAACGGTTGGGCTTTTTCGGCTCCGACCATTTCCCGGTGTTCATCGAGCTGAGCCTGGAGCCGCAGGCGGCGCACACACAGGAAGAGCCGCAGGCCGACGCCGCCGAGCACAACGAAGCGAGCGAGAAGATCGAAGAGGCCACCCGGTAACTTTTCGGTCTGCAGCCCGCCGCCTGGGAGGCAAAACACTCCTCGAACCGCGGCCGGTATGCCGATTGCCCCCTTCCCGCAACAAGATGGGAAGTACGTTGGCAATGATTCTGGAAAAGTCGGCCCGGCAAGAAACCGGGCCACGCATCGCGCCGCCGGCGGCACGGGACGCGGACGATGCGCTGCTCGCCCTCGGTCGTGCATTGATCGGCACCGGCTACCGATGGGTTTGCCCGACGCCTGACACACAGGCCCTCGTGAATGCCCGGCCCGGCAACGAGCGCGCACACGATCTGCGCGGTGTATTCGGATGGAGCCGGCCTTTCAACGCTTCCGACACTGCGGTGCTGCCTGCGCCGTTGCTCGCTTTGATGCGCGAGGCCGGCGCGCTGGAACCCGTGGCCGGCGGCGGTGCCCTGTGGCGAAGCCGCGTTCGCTTCTCGAGCTTTTCAGACACCCTGCTTGCGCATTCTGCGTGGCCGACGACGCAGGCGGACGCGGTATTTTTCGGCCCGGACACCTACCGCTTTACCGCCCTGATCGAGCGCGTGCTCGCGAAACATGGCCGGGGATCGCAGACCCCCCGCACCGCACCCTGCACCGTGGTGGATCTCGGCTGCGGAAGCGGCGCTGGCGGCATCGTGGCCGCCCGCCTGATCGGACATGAGTTGCCCGCGCGGGTGCTTTTCACCGACATCAACCCAGAAGCGCTGCGCCTGGCAGCAGTGAACGCGCAGCTTGCCGGCCTGGAACACTGCGAGTGCCGCCACAGCGACGTGCTGGCCGCCGTCGACGAGCCCGTCGATCTGGTGCTCGCCAATCCGCCCTATCTGATCGACGCAAAGGAGCGCGCCTATCGCCACGGCGGCGGGCGGCTCGGCACAGGCCTGGCGCTGCGCATCGTGGACGAGTCGCTGCAACGGCTGGCGCCGGGCGGCCGGCTGATCCTCTACACGGCAGCACCGGTCGTTGCCGGCGTCGATCTTCTCTGGCAGGCCCTGCAGCCGCGACTGACCGAGGCCGCTGCGAGCCGAGGCGCGGTCTACGACTACGCCGAGATCGACCCCGACGTGTTCGGCGCCGAGCTGGCGCAACCCGGCTACGGCGACGTCGAGCGTCTGGCCGTCGCCGGCCTCAGCGTGCAAGTCCGCTGAGCCCTTTCCTTTTTGTTGTTGGAGAAAATTTCGATGAACGCTCCCGATCGCCATGCTCTGTCTGCGATGCAGGCCCCCCTCTCGCCCGATGTGCGGCACCGCCGCCTTGCCGAAGGCAACCGCCGCCGCTTGCTGCCTGGTTTTCCCGGCGGGCAATGGCAAAGCGACCTCGACGACGAGTTCACGCTGCGGCTCGAGGAAGGCCGGCTCGTCGAGGACGAACGCCGCACTGTCGCCGAACAGGTGCTGCAGGTGCCGCACGAGCCCGACGCGTTCATGCACTGGTTCGAGGCCTTGGCGGAGAACGGGCCGGGTCAGGGCGATCCGCTTTTCCCGTGGTTGGCGACGCAGGCGAACCTGCAACAGATGCGCTGGTTCCTCACACAGGAAGTGGCCGGCGAGGCGGGCTTCGACGACCTCGTCGCACTGACCCAGTTGCGCATGCCGCCCCAGCCCAAACTGGAGCTCGCGCGCAACTACTGGGACGAAATGGGCCGCGGCAAGCGCGGCGGCATGCACGGCCCGATGCTCGAGATGGCGGTGCACGAACTCGCGCTCGAGCCCTCTGTCGAGGCGACCGTGTGGGAGTCGCTCGCGCTGGGCAATGTGATGCTCGCGCTGGCTGCGAATCGCCGATATGCCTATCACTCGGTGGGGGCGCTGGGGGTCATCGAACTCACCGCGCCGGGCCGCGTTTCGCAGATCAACGTCGGCCTCGAGCGGCTCGGCATCTCGCCCCAGGGCCGCCGCTATTTCCAATTGCACGCCGGGCTCGACATCGTGCATTCGCGCGACTGGAACCGCGAGGTGATCCGCCCCCTGGTGGAGAGCGAACCGCGATGCGCGCGCGCCATTGCCGAAGGCGCCCTGATGCGCCTGCGCTGCGGCGCGCGCTGCTTCGAGCGCTATCGGGCCGAGTTCGGGCTGGGCTGAGGCTCGCTGCTGCCGTTGCCGCCGGGCGCTGCGCCGCTGGTGTGGGCGGCTCCTTCCTTCTCGTTGCCGCCCTCTTCCGCGCTGTCCGCGGCCGGATCGTTGATGACGTACACGGTGCGCGTTGGAAAGGCGAACTCCACACCGATCTGTTCCAGCTCGCGCATGAGCGCCAGGTTGATGCGCTGCTGCTCGTCCATGTAGGCGTTGAAACCCGGCTCCTTGACGATGTAGACGACCTCGTAGTCCAGCGAGCTGTCGCCGAACTTCAGCAGGTGGGCGCGGTCGAAGCGCAGCTTCTCGCTGGCGTCGACGAGGCGTTTGACGATCTGCGGGATCTGCTCGGCCTGCTCGGGCGTGGTGCTGTAGGTCACACCGAAAGTGAAGACGATGCGCCGCTCCGCCATGCGCTTGTAGTTCTTGATCACCTGCTTGAGCAGCTCGGTGTTCGAGATCACGATCTGCTCGCCGCTCAGGCTGCGCAGCCGGGTCGTCTTCAAGCCCACATGCTCGACCGAGCCCATCACTTCGTTGACGATGATGAAGTCGCCGATCTCGAAGGGCTTGTCCACCGCGATGGACAGCGAGGCGAACAGGTCGCCGAGGATGTTCTGCACCGCCAGCGCCACCGCAATGCCGCCCACCCCCAGGCTGGCCACGAAGGCGGTGATGTTCACGCCCAGGTTGGACAGCATCGCCAGCAGCACGGTGGCCCACAGCAACGTGCGCAGGCCCCATGACATGAGCGTCGCCGAGGCGCTGACCTGCGTCATCGCGGCGGAAGCATGGCGCTCGGTGTAGCGCCGCAGGAAAATACGGATCGCGGTGTTGCCCCACAGGGCGAACTGCAACGCCAGCGCAATGAACCAGAGCTGCCCGACACGCGAGCTCCAGCGATCGGACAGATCGATCAGGCTCAGGCCGATGAGCAGCGCGGCCAGCGCGAGGAGCCAGCGGTTGGTGCGGCTCAGCACCTCGATCAAGGTGTCGTCGACGCGGTTGCTGGTGTTGGCGGCAATGCGCGAAGCGCGCCGCAGTGCAAAACGCAGCCCGAACGTGAATACCAGATAAAAGCCCAACGCCGCGGCGCAGGCGAGAGCCCAGCTCGTGAGCGGCACGCCCAGCAACGTCGTCGTTGCGAACCAGGTCTCGGCGAAGTTCAGGTCGTTCATGCGCTGGGGGGCCTTTTCAAATGGAAGGACTGACGGGGAGTTACGCGAGGCGGCTTCGCTTCCTCGGCGCGGGCCACCGATGCTGCTTTGCAACGGGCAAGAGCAATCGCCGCGCAAGGCCTACATTGTGGCGGCTTCGCTCGGGAGGCAAGCGCCCAAACCCAACCCGAGAGTCGCTGACTGCAACGACTGTCCCCCATGGCGCCGTGCCTCGCCGAGTGCGGCGCAAGTAGACCTACGCGGCGCTGGGGCGCAGCGACGGCGCACCATCGGCACGCGCCTTGCCGCATTCAGGGTTGCGCCACCCGTCCGGATGTCGCGCCTCCCAACAAGGAGCCTTTCATGCCCGCTCACCACCACCGCTCCTGCATCGATGCCTGCTATGCCTGCGCCGATGCCTGCGATCACTGCGCCATCGCCTGCCTCGGCGAGCCGCAGCCCAAGCTCATGGCGCGCTGTGTCGCGCTCGACATCGACTGCGCCCAGCTTTGTCGCCTGGCCGCAGGTTTCATGGCGCGCGGAAGCGCCCACGACAGCGCCGCGTGCGCGCTGTGCGCCATGGTCTGCGAGGCCTGCGCCGAAGAGTGCAACCGGCACGCGATGGACCATTGTCAGCAGTGCGCCACAGCCTGCCGGCGATGCGCGAGCGAATGCCGCCAGATGGCCGAACGGCCCGCGCGCGCCAGCACGCCGGCCGGCACGCACGTCGCCTGACCGCACGAGGCGGGCCGTTCCGCATCACTCCCGCCACGCACTACTCAACGCCCGACTGCGTCTCGGAGCCGCGACGGCCCTTGCCGTGCTGCGGCGTGCGGGTGAAAGCCGACGGTATGCTTTTGCGTTCACCACGAACCGGAGCCACTGCCGATGCGTTTGCTGTTGGTCGAAGACGACCGCATGATCGGCGAGAGCCTGCGCGCCGCGCTGCGGCTCGAAGGCCACGCCGTCGACTGGGTGCGTGACGCTTCGGCGGCACAGGCGGTGCTCGCCAGCGAGCGTTTCGATCTGGTGCTGCTCGACCTGGGCTTGCCCGAAGGCGGCCCGCGCGCGATCGGCGCAGACGCTTCACCGGCCGCGCCCGGCCTAGCCACCGAGGCGCCCGGCAGCGAAGGCCTGTCCGTATTGCGCAGCGTGCGCGCGCGCAACGACGCCACCCCGGTCATCGTGATCACCGCGCGCGACGCGCTCGGCCACCGCGTCGCCGGCCTCGATGCCGGCGCCGACGACTACCTAGTCAAGCCCTTCGAGTTCGAGGAGCTCAATGCCCGCATACGCGCCGTTCTGCGGCGCCATGCGGGAAGAGCGCAGCCGCTGCTCGCGCACGGTGGCGTCACGCTCGACCCCGCCACCCGCCAGGTCGCAAAAGACGGCCAGCCCGTGCAACTCTCGGCGCGCGAGTTCGCCGTGCTCGAAGCCTTGCTCACCCGCCCCGGCGCCCTGCTCTCGCGCGCGCAGCTCGAGGACCGCCTCTACGGCTGGGGCGAGGAGATCGAAAGCAACGCGGTCTCGGTCTATATCCACCAACTGCGCCGCAAGCTGGGGCCCGAGTTCATCCAGAACGTGCGCGGCGTGGGCTACTACGTCGGCGCCGCGCGCGGCGAAGCACCGCCAGCGCCTTCTTCGGCGCCGCCGTTGCCTCCGGCCACCGACGCATGAACTCGCTGCGCGTGCGGCTGCTGCTGCTGCTGGTGGCGATGCTTGCGCTCGCCGCTGCGGTGATGGGCGCCATCGCCTACCGCACCGTGCTCGCCGAAACCGAAGCCCTGTTCGATTACCAGCTGCGCCAGATGGCGCTGTCGCTGCGCGACCAGGGCGAAATCGCACCCGAGCAGGCGGGCGCGCTGGCCGACGGCCAACTCGATTTCGTGGTGCAGATCTGGACGGCCGACGGCCGCAACATCTACGCCTCCCGCCTGCACACCGCCCTGCCCTCGCGCGCCTATCTGGGTCTGGCTTATGTGTCGGTGGCGGGCGAGACGTGGCGCACCTTCAGTGTGGCTACACGAGACCGCGTCATTCAAGTCGCGCAGCCGCTGCAGATCCGCCGCCGGCTCGCCGCCGGCGCCGCGCTTCGCAGCGTGCGGCCGCTGCTCTTCGTCGCCCCGGTGCTGGCGCTGGCGATCTGGTGGCTGGCCCTGATCGCGCTGCGGCCGTTGCGCACGGTGGCGCGCGACGTCCAGCAGCGCAGCGAACAGTCGCTGCAACCGCTGCCCACGCGAGGCTTGCCCGACGAGGTCTCGCCGCTGGTCGAGGCGCTCAACGGCCTGCTGCAGCGGCTCTCGCGCTCCTTCGACAACCAGCGCGCCTTCGTCGCCGATGCCGCCCACGAACTGCGCTCGCCGCTCACCGCGCTCAAGCTGCAGCTACAACTTCTGCGGCGTGCGCCGGACGATGCCGCCCGCCTGACGGCGATCGATGCGCTGTCCGGCGGCATCGATCGCGCCGCGCGGCTCGTCGAGCAGATGCTAACCCTGGCTCGCAGCGAACCGGGCGCTCCGGGCCTGGCGATGGCGCCGCTCGACCTGAGCGAGACGGTGCGCCTGGCAGTGGCCGACACTGTGCCTTTCGCGATATCGCGCAAAGTCGAGTTCGAGCTCCACGCCGATGCGCCGGTCCCGCTCACCGGCGACGGTGCCGCGCTCGGCAGCCTGGCGCGCAACCTGGCCGACAACGCCGTGCGGCACGCGCCGATCGGCTCGCGCGTCGAGCTGCGCGTGTTCAGCGATGCCGGAGTGCCGGTGCTGCAGATCGACGATGCCGGCCCGGGCATCCCGGCCACGGAACGCGAGCGCGTGTTCGACCGCTTCTACCGCCGCTCGAACGAGTCGGAAGCGAGCGGCACGGGCCTGGGCCTGGCCATCGTGCGCAGCGTCGCCGCTGCGCATGGGGCCAGTGTGACGCTGGGCGAATCGAAGCCGGGAGGGCTGCGCGCGACGGTGCGATTCAATGCGCAGGAAGCGGTCGCCCGACGCTCGGCGAGCGCCGGCTGAAAAACCCGCGAAGCGGCCGCGGCGGTCAACGCCGGCGCGGCGCTCGGATGCATCGCTCGACCCGGCTGGAGCATCGGCGCCTGTTTTGCTGCCCGAGCGAGCGGGATCCATGTGCAGAGAAAAACCGCCCGCTTAGCTGCCCGGCTTCCAGCTGGCCCCGCCACCCATCCAGCCACGCTTGCAACGATCGGCTGGAACCGCGGCGAGCGCAAGAGTCCAGAACCTGGCGCGACCGGCCTTCGGCAAAGTCGGGCAGGCCGCGCCACTAACGATGGCCGAGCGGACTCTCGCGCGCAGCAGCGCGCACCCGTACCGACGGGTGGGAGAGCGTCTGGATGTGGGCGTCCGAAGCGGTTGCCACTTCCTACCACCGCGCATCAGAAATAACTTCTCGAAATGCCTAATGCTTACAAATTCACGAATTAACCTTTTAAAGCTACCGCAATGATGAGACACTACAGAGTTCATTCAAATCGAAAACGGGGCCCGTGATGTCTTTCGATAGAATTAATACTTTCATTCCTGCAGATGCGCCATTCGCTTTGCAGGTGGCGCTGGAGACAAGCCAAATTGTAAAAGCCAAGGCGGAAGCCTGTGCCGACGAGTTGGCATTGGCAAATAATCGCGTCAAGCAAAAGATTGCCGCCGGTACAACAATGCTGTCGGCGCATAAAGCCTTGGCACGCAGTCAGGCCGTTGAAACCACTGTGCAGGAATGTGCAGACGATTTAACCAGCGTGACGAAAACCCTGGTCGAAGGGATCGACGATCTCGAGCAGACTGAAATCGCCCTAATGCAGTCGCATCAAGCCTTGGCGCAAAGCGAAGCTGCCTTGACGGTGGCACTGGAAGGCGAAAAGCAAGCTACGTTGCGGGCTTTGCACGACCCCGCAACCGGCTTACCGAACCGTGTCCTGTTCGACGACCGGTTGGCACACGCTATTGCCTTGGCAGAACGGCACGGGTGGACGCTGGCGGTGATGTTTCTGGACTTGGACCGCTTTAAAAGCGTCAACGATGTGCACGGGCATACCGCGGGAGATTCAGTATTGAAAGAGGTCGCAAGACGACTATCACTCAGCTGCCGGGACGAAGATACTGTATGCCGCAACGGTGGCGACGAGTTTCTGTACTTGTTGATGAATCCTCAGGGCAGCGAGAATATCGAGCGCATCGCCGGGTCGGTAGTAAAAAATATTGCACAGCCGATTCAACTCGCCGATCTGCAACTTTTCATCGAGCCGAGCATCGGTATCGCTGTTTATCCGGGCGACGGGTTGAGTGGAGAACAACTGATAAACAATGCCGATGCGGCAATGTACCGAGCCAAGAAAGGTATGAGTCGGTACGCGCTGTTCTGCGCGCGAGAAGCAGGAACAGTTCCGGCTTGAGCGCTTGACTGACGGCCTATCTGGTTTTGCCAAGGTGAAACAGTAGACCTGCAGCAGACCGGCCGGTCGGCGTACTCCCGGATGGCTTTGGAAGAGAACGCGCAGCTCACGCAGCTTCTTGCAACACGGGCCGGCGCTGCGGCCTGAACCAAAGTCCGACCACGAACCAGGCGAGCGTCAAAGCCCCGACACTGAAGATGATGTCGCCCGGCACCCGCATCCACACCAAAACATCGATCAGAGGTTGCTGCATGAACTCGGTCGAGCGCGCATACCAGTAGCCGTGATCGACCGCCGCCAGCAGTTGCAGCGTGCCGATCGGAAGAAGGGTCAGCACGCCCATCAGCGCCAGCCCGATGTTCAGCGACCAGAAGCTGACGTTGAGGAGGCCTTCGTTCCAAATCAGATCCGGCTTGAGGCCGCGCAGGCAGAACAACACGAGCCCGATGCCGAGCATGCCGTACACCCCGAACAGAGCAGTGTGGGCGTGCAACGGGGTCAGGTTGAGCCCCTGCATGTAATAAAGCGACAGCGGCGGATTGATCAGGAAACCGAACAGCCCCGCCCCCACGATGTTCCAGAAGGCGACCGCCAGAAAGAACATCACTGGCCAGCGATAGCGGTACATCCACGGCGTCGCGGAGCTTTGCCGGTACCTGTCGTAAGCCTCGAAACCGACATACGCGAGCGGTACGACCTCGAGCGCGGAGAAGCTGGCACCCAACACGATGACCGCGGTCGGCGTACCGCTGAAGTACAGATGATGCAAAGTTCCGAGCACCCCGCCGGCCATGAACACGATGGTTCCGAACAGCACTGCGACCGTCGCGATCTTGACGGACAGAAGGCCCAGGCGGGTGAAGATGATGGCCAGCACTGCCGTGGCGAAGACTTCGAAGAACCCCTCCACCCACAAATGCACCAGCCACCAGCGCCAGTACTCGACCGCCGATAGATGGGTGTGCTCGCCCCACAGCAACGCTGCGCCATAGAACAGGCCGATCGCCACGGTCGACAGGAACAGCAGTCCCACCAGCGATCGCGATTCCTTGTTCGCGGCACGCAATGCGGGCCACAACGCACGCCCGACCAGCACGAGCCACAGCATCAGACCAATGAACAAGAACCATTGCCAGAAACGGCCGCCGTCGGCGTACTCCCATCCCTGGTGACCGAACCAGAAGTTGTGCTCCAGCCCCAACTTCTGCATCACTGCAAACCATTGGCCGGCGAAAGAGCCGACGATGATGATCACCAGACAGGCAAGAAGCACGTTGACGCCCAAGCTTTGATGCTTCGGCTCGTAGCCCGAGATGGCCGGCCCCATATACAGGCCCGTCGCCAGCCAGGCGGTCGCTATCCAGAGAACCGCCAACTGGGTGTGCCAGGTGCGCGTGAGCGAATAGGGCAGTATTTCCGAAAGACTGAAGCCGTACAGGTGCTGGCCGTCGATCTGGTAGTGGGCCGTGATGGCGCCGAGCACGAGCTGCAACAGAAACATCGCCAACAGGACCCAGAAGTACCGTGCGGCCGCCTTCATCGATGGCGTGACCTGAACCCGCGACATCGGATCCGTGGCCGGCATTTCATGCGGTTCTTCCGCGCGCCCTGCCGTGACGGCATGGTGCCAACCCAATAGCGCAATGCCGGCGAGAAGCAGGATGACGCTGAACGCCGACCAAAGAAACAAGCTCGCCGGCGGTCGATTGCCGACCAGCGGCTCGCTCGGCCAGTTGTTGGTATAGGTGATCTCGCTCCCAGGGCGCTCGGTGACCGTTGCCCAAGCGGTCCACCAGAAAAACGCAGCGAGGGCGCGACGGTGCTCCGCATCCGGCACGGTGTCGTTCTTCATTGCGTAGGCTTCACGCAGCCCGGCCGTGGCGGGATCGTTGCCGAACAAACTTCGGTAATGGGCGGCAACGCTGGCGATCGCAATGGCGCGGTCGGCACTGAGCGTGATCGTTTCGCTTTCGGGATCGAACGTGTTCTCCCGGATTCTGGTTTCCAGCCGACCCTGGAAGACCGTCTTTTGCTCCGCCGACAAGTCGTCGTAGCTGTCTGCTCCGGCCTCGCGCTTGGCCCACAGGTCGAGCAGGGCCACCGCCTCCCGGTGCAGCCAATCCGCGCTCCAGTCAGGCGCTACATAGGCGCCGTGACCCCAGATGGAGCCGAGCTGCATCCCGCCGAACGACTGCCACACCTGACGGCCGAGTTCGATGTCCGCGCGAACGTAGATAACTTTCTTGTCGGTCGACACCACCCGCTCGGGCATGGGCGGCGCTTGTCGGTAGATTTCGCCGCCCGTCCACAGCAGCGTGGCGAAAGAAGCGATTAACAAAATCGCCAGATAGACCCAAAGCTTTTTTGTGTTATCCACGAAACTCCAGCGCTCGATCGAATGCAAACCAACTTGCAACGACTGAGTAATGCACGGAAGCACAGTCGGGATGTGACTCCACCATGCGCCCGATAGGGGCGGGAGTCTGTGAGCTGTCGCACGCGCGCCGCAGGAGCCGGCCGCCTCGGCTCAACCCGGCTTGCCGTCCAACCGCGGCCGAGTCAGGACCGGCCAGTAGCGCAGCGCGTACAGCCCGAAGCCCGCGCACCACAGGCTCGCGGAGCCGACCACGGCGTGCATGGACCACGCTGGTAGGGCGAGCGGCATCAGCACGCGCACGACCGCTGCGCCGAGCACCAGCACATAGCACGCGATGTCGAAGCGGTCGGCGCGAAGAGGCCGGCCGGTGTGTCCGCGCGCCGTGCGCGTCATCATTCCGATGGTCAAGCCGCCGATGGCGCCGACGGTCAGCGCGTGCGTGGCCGACGAAGCGTTGATCCAGCCGAGTTCCGACGCGCCGCGCAGCGCAAGGTGCAGCGGGATCCACGCATACGCCGCATGCAGCACCCACACCAGCGGCGCTCGCCAAGTGTTCCAGGGCCTCCACAGCGCCCAGCGGACGGTGTGAAGGCTCGCGCAAAGCAGCGCGAGGGCGGCCAGGGCCGCGCCGTGCCACTGCAGCAGGTCCGCAACCAGCAGACTCAAGAGCGCAGCGAGCGCGACTTTCTCGAGCATCGCGTTGCGCACGGCACCGCAACCCGGCACACCGGCGTTGGTGAACATCGGGATGACGCGTCCACCCATCACCGCCATGAGGAACAGCAACACGTCGAGGGCGATTTGCACACCCAGCCAAGGAGGCAGCTTCAGCATGCCGAGTTGCGAGAGGTGAACTGCAAGGCTGGCGATGCCCATCGCCACGAGCAGGCCGACAAAGAAATAGTTGCGCCGGTTGCGCGCAGCCCAGAGTGGCACCGCAAGTCCGACGGCCGCCGCGAAAGGGAAGGCCGCGTTGACGATGGCGGCGGCCCAGGCGAAAGGCGTGAGGACGAGCAAGCGCCCCGCCACCCAGAGCGCTGCCAATGCCATGAGCAGCCAGCCCGTCGGCGTGGGCTGCATCGACCAGTTGCGTCCCGCAGTGAACAGGAATCCGACCACCACGGCGAGGGCGAAGCCGAACAGCATTTCATGCGCATGCCACAGCGGCCCCGACAGGTAGGGGCGACCCAGCCAGCCGGCGAACTGCGCGGCCCACAGGCCGATCGACAGTGCAGCGAACGCGCTGGCGAGCAGATAGAAGGGTCGAAAGCCCGACTCCCACAGCGCAAGGCCGCTGGCGGGAATGCCCGCGCCAGCGAGCGGTTGAGAAGGCTCGGAACGAGGCTCTACGGTCGCAGGCCGAAAACGCATGTGAGAGCCTCCGCGATGAGCGATGAAAAACCGGATTCGCCGAACCGTTCGGAAGTGCTGCGCAGAGCGTTGTCGAGAATGAGCGCCCGTCCGTAGCCTCGGTGCTTAATCTTCGCTTAACCCAACGCTAACCGAGCCCTAACCGGCGGCGCCTATCTTTCATCGCATGCGGAGCTTCTCCGCGCCCTCTTCAAGGAGATCAGCATGCGAATGAAGTCCCTCAGCGCCGCCCTCGTCGCGGCAGGCGTCCTGGCCGTCGGCACCGCCGGTGCGATACAGAACGAATGGTTGCCGGGCGAGGCGCGAGCCGTCAAGACCAATGCCGTTATGGTGGCCACGGTGCCGGCCAAGCCGGTGCCGCAGCTTTCCGCCGACGCGGTGCCGAACTACCGCGCGATCGTGCAACAGGCCGGCCCGGCCGTGGTCGGCATCACCGTGCAGGGCACGCGCAAGTCGAACAGCGACGAAGGCCCCGAGCGCGGCCTGCCGCCGGGCTTCAAGCTGCCGCCTGGCTTCGAGAACAGCCCGTTCGCGCCCTTCTTCCGCGGCATGCCGCCGGGCGGCCCCGGCGGCCAGGAAGGCCCGCCGTCGCCCATGCGCGGCCAGGGTTCGGGCTTCATCATCAGCGAGGACGGTCTGATCCTGACCAACGCCCACGTCGTGCATGAAGCGGATGAAGTGACCGTCAAGCTCAGCGACCGCCGCGAGTTCACGGCCAAAGTGCTTGGTTCCGACGTGATGACCGACGTGGCCGTGCTCAAGATCGAGGCCAAGGACCTGCCGATGGTGCGCCTGGGCGACCCGGCCTCGCTGCAGGTCGGCGACCCGGTGCTGGCAATCGGCGCGCCGTTCGGCTTCGAGCAGACGGCCACGCAGGGCATCGTCAGCGGCAAGGGCCGCACGCTGCCGGGCGAGTACTCGTCGGTGGTGCCGTTCATCCAGACCGACGCGGCCGTGAACCCCGGCAACTCGGGCGGCCCGCTGTTCGACGGCAGCGGCGCGGTGGTCGGCATCAACGCGCAGATCTACTCACGCACCGGCGGCTATCAAGGCCTGAGTTTCTCGATCCCGATCAACGTGGCGCTCAAGGTCAAGGACCAGATCGTCGCGACCGGCAAAGCCTCGCATGCACGGCTCGGCGTGGTGATTCAGGACGTTAACCAGGGCCTGGCCGAGTCGTTCGGTCTGAAGACGCCGGACGGCGCCCTGATCGCCAGCGTGGCGCCGGACAGCCCGGCTGCGGCGGCCGGCCTGAAGTCCGGTGACGTGATCACCGCGGTCGACGGCGAGCCGGTGATCCGCTCGGGGTCGCTGTCCAGCGTCATCGGTATGTCCACGCCGGGCGAGACGGTGGAGCTCAAGGTCTGGCGTGACCGCGCGTTCACCACGGTGCCCGCCAAGCTGGGCGCCTTCGAGGACGCCGAGGCGGTTGCCAGCGCTGACGAGATGCCCACCGAAGGCGGCCAGCTCGGTCTGGCCCTGCGCCCCCTCACGGCGCAGGAACAGCAAGCCGCGAAGGTCAAGAGCGGCGGCATGCTGATCGAGCAGGTCGGCGGGCCGGCGGCGCGCGCCGGCATCCAGCGCGGCGACGTGCTGCTGTCGGTCAACGGCAACCCGGTCGAGTCGGTGGCGCAGGTCAAGAGCGTGTTGGAGAAAGAGCCCAAGAGCGTGGCGCTGCTGGTTCAGCGCGGCGAGAACAAGATCTTCGTGCCGGTGAACCTGGGCTGAGCGATCTTGCTGCCCACTTCGGCGGGCAGGCTCGAGGGGGGCCGGTGGCGCAAGCTGCCAGCCCTTTTTTCTTTGAGCGACGAACACGCTTTGCGGCGGGCACGTGGGCTGCTGCGAAACCAGGGAACAACCGGAAGGAGCCCCACCATGCTCGAGAAATTGCCCGACGTCGTAGGCCATGCGCTGCGCGAGCAGCGCGCCGGCATCGAGAAAACCGTCTACCGCCAGCTCGACCTGCGCGCCGGTACGGCGGCGATCACGCTGACCAGCCTGGCCTTCGGCGACCACGCGCCGATTCCGGCCCTGTACACCGCCGATGGGGCGGGCCACTCGCCGCCGCTCGCTTGGTCGGGCGTACCGGTCGCAGCCCGCTCGCTGCTGCTCATCGTCGAGGACGCCGATGCACCCACGCCGCAGCCGCTGGTACATGCCATTGCCGTCGACATCAGCCCGCACGAAACCGGCTTGAGCGAAGGGGCGCTGAAGAGCCCTGATCATGAAGGCGAAGGCGTGAAGACCGGCCGCAACTCCTACCTCGGCAAGAGCTGGCTGCCGCCGGACCCTCCTCCCGGGCATGGCGTGCACCGCTATGCCTTCCAGATCTTCGCGCTGGCCGAGGGCGAGGCTTTCTCCGGCACACCCGGCCGCGATGCCGTGGTCGACACGCTGCGAGACCGGGCGATCGCAAGCGGTTGCCTGATCGGGACTTATGAGCGGCCGGACACGGCGATCAAGGTCGGCAAAGGCACGACCAGGAATGCGGCCATCGGGATGGAGAACATGACCTGATGCGTGCCTCGCGCTCTCGGATGGGCTACCTTTTGCTTTGGTAGAGGGCGGCCCCCTAGATGCGCCCATCGAGCAGCATCGGCGTTCCGGCTGACCCTCACCCTAGCCCTCTCCCAGAGGGAGAGGGAACGACATGTTCGACTGCCTTCCGATGACGACGGAGAGGACGCAGTCTCAGTCAGTTCGCAGCCAGTGGTTCCTGCGGCTCCTGCCAGCCCCCGCCCAGCACGCTATAGAGCGTGACCTGGTTTTGCAACTGCACCAACCGGGTCTGCAACGCAGCCTGCTGTGCAGCGAACAGCGAACGCTGCGCATCGAGCAGATCGAGGTAGCTGGCCGCGCCGGCGCGGTAGCGCAGGTCCGACAACTCGAAACGCCGACGCTCGGCCTGTGACTGCGCTTCGAGCGCGCGCACCTGCTCGCCGAGCGTGGCGCGACCGGCAAGCGCGTCGGCGACTTCGCGGAACGCGATCTGCACCGTGCGCTCGTATTGCGCCACGGCAATGTCGCGATCGACCTGCGCCACCTCGAGCCCGGTGCGGTTGCGGCCGTAGTCGAAGATCGGCAACACGATTTGCGGAATGAACGACCAGGCCGCCACCCCGTTGTTGAACAGCCCCGAGAGTTTGTCGCTCGCCACGCCGGCGCTGCCGGTCAGCGTGATGCGCGGGAAGAACGCCGCGCGCGCCGCGCCGATGTTGGCGTTGGCGGCGCGCAGCAGTTCCTCGGCCTGGCGAATGTCGGGCCGGTTGACGAGCAATGCCGAAGGCAGGCCAGCGGGCAACTCGGGGCCGAGCGAGGCGGCCGCGAGGCCGGCCAGCCCGTCCGCAGCCGGCAGATCGGCCGGCAAGGGCTGCCCGACCACGAGCACCAGCGCGTTCTCGTCGAGCGCCCGCTGGCGCTGCTGCTGCGCCAGCGTGGCGCGAGCGCTCTCCACGAGCGACTGCGCCTGGCGGAAATCCAGCTCCGAAACCACGCCCCCCTCGAAGCGCAATTGCGTGAGGCGCAGCGACTCCAGGCGCGTTTCGAGCGTGCGCCGGGTCAGCTCGAGCAGCGCGTCGTCGGCGAGCAGCGCGAGGTGCAGGTTGGCTACCGCGGAGATCAGGCTGATCTGCGTGGCCTTGCGGGCTTCTTCCGTGGCGAAGTAGCGCGCGAGCGCCGCCTCGCTCAGATTGCGCACGCGGCCGAACAGGTCGAGCTCGAACGCCGTGACCGCCAGCCCGGCCGTGTACAGGCTGCTGACGTCGCCGCCCGCGCCCAGCGGCTGGCGCGTGGCGTTGGCCGCGGCGTTGACCGTCGGCAGCCGGTCGGCCCGCTGGATGCCGTAGAGCGCGCGCGCCTGCTCGATCGACAGCACCGCGATGCGGAGGTCGCGGTTGTTGCGCAGCGAGAGTTCGATCAGGCGCTGCAGGCGCGGGTCGGCGAAGAACTCCTGCCAGGCGATGTCGGCGGCCTGCGCGCCGGCCGGTGCGGGCTCGGCGCTCGAGCCGGGATAGGCCGGCGCGACGGGCGCGAC
>NZ_JACDCW010000147.1 GCF_013817345.1 Methylibium sp. | reverse complement strand
CTGGACAAGGCCATCGGCTTGGCTTGGTCGAATGACGTGTTCATCGACGAGGTCAACGACGGCGAAAGCGACCTGCTGTAGTCCCCTCCCAGCTTCTCGGTCAAGAGGGCCTTGAGGCCACGCTTACTCGCGTCGTGCGTCGAGTTCGGCTGCAACCTGCTTAGCGGCGCCTGTGTTGCCATGCACCTCAGAGAGCACGATGAACCCTTCCTCAGGTCGCGCCGTGGAGTGTCCGTTCGCTCAGCGGACGCCGCTAAACGGACGAACCATGAACAGGTGTCGCGAAGCAGCGCCGCGCGCCGCACAGTTGTTTAGGTCAACGCGGGAACCAAGGCGTCTTCCAAAGCGTCGGCCGCTGCACTCTGCAGGATCTCGAGTCCGCGTTCGAGTACGGTTATCGGCGTTGTCAGCGGGGCCAGAATCTTCAGCACCTCGTCGTGCGCGCCGGATGTTTCGATGATCAGGCCCCGCTCGAAGCACCTACGGCAGATCTCCGCCGCCAGGTCGCCCGAGGGCAGTGCCAAGCCTTGCATCATCCCGCGACCCTTCAACCGCGAGCCGGGGATCCGGCGGGCCAGCGCCTTCAATCGCGCGGTAACGATGTCGCTCTTGATCGCAATCTGATCGGCAAAGGCCTGATCCGACCAAAATTTTTCGAGCGCGATTCGCGCGGTCACGAAAGCGTGGTTGTTGCCGCGGAAGGTGCCGTTGTGCTCCGCAGGTCGCCACACATCGTGCGCCGGCCGGACCAGCACTATTGCCATCGGTAGCCCGTAGCCCGAAATCGACTTGGACATCACGATTAGGTCTGGCGTCACTCCCATCTCTTCAAAGCTGAAGAAAGTGCCGGTGCGGCCGCAGCCGGCCTGCACGTCGTCGATGATCAGCAACGCGCCATGCCGCTGTGCGATCGCTGCGACGCTGCGCACCCACTCGGGCGACGCGGCGTTGAGGCCTCCCTCGCCCTGAACCGTCTCCAACAGAACCGCCGCCGGCGGATCGATGCCGCTCGAGGGGTCACCGAGCATGCGGTCGAGCGCCGCAGCGGAGTCGAAATCGGAACCGAAGTAACGATCGAACGGGGC
Source organism: Methylibium sp. (assembly GCF_013817345.1). Classification (GTDB taxonomy): domain Bacteria; phylum Pseudomonadota; class Gammaproteobacteria; order Burkholderiales; family Burkholderiaceae_C; genus Methylibium. The sequence continues at coordinate 5,719 of NZ_JACDCW010000147.1, read as the reverse complement.
TCGGGTAACGCCGGGTAGCGACACACCCATCCGGTTGTACTGGTTCCCGGTCGCCGCCAGCGCACCCAGGGTTACGCCGTGGTAGCCGTTCGTGAACGCAATGATGTTTGTGCGGCTGGTGGCCTTGCGCGCCAACTTCATCGCCGCCTCGATGGCGTTCGCGCCAGTCGGCCCGGTGAACTGCACTCGGTGGTCCATGCCACGTGGCTGCAGGATGAGCCGCTCGAAAGCTTCCAGGAACGCCCGCTTTGCGCCAGTATGCAGATCCAGGCCTTGGGTGACGCCGTTGATTTGGATGTATTCAATCAATGCGGTGCTCATCTGCGGATCGTTGTGACCGTAGTTCAACGATGCGCACCCAGCCAGAAAGTCAATATATTCCCGACCATCAACATCGCGCATTGCACTGCCGGTGGCAGTCGCAAAAACTGCGCGGAATCGGCGGCAATATCCACGGACGGAAGACTCCCTACGATCAAATACGGAAAAGTCTTGCAATTCACTCATGACATTCTCCTTGTCAGGAAATATCCGAGAACTTGATCGACTGGAACTTCTTCGCTAAGCAATTGAGGCAGGACCGTTTCAGTAGACAGTAGAGCGCAGAGGCGTGTCTGCGTACCCCCTGCATTAGGGGTAACAAATCGAAACGAGCTGTCAAAAAGCTGAAAGAACTGAATTGAGAACCGGAGTCGGGACCGAGTCGGACTAAGGAGAGGTCGGGCCTGTTTCAAACGTTTGAAGTAAACGTCTCACACTTGGCATGGCAATCAAAGACATTGACGGTAGCTTTGCGCGTGCATCCACAACCGAATCAATGATGCTTGGGGCGCGTCTCTGAGTTCGTAGCCGTGAAAGCTGCCAGCGACGGACCCTCGTAGTGCGCTAGTGACTGTCACTTACTCGATCTTCATGAAGGACCGGTTTGTAGACAGCGGAATGGAGCGATGAACGTCCGGTCGCGCCAATCGCCGACATTTGCCCGCCAAAGCTGAACGTCTGCAGCCACTCTGTTCTTGCCGTCCGGCGGTCTCGTGAATTCGGGTAATCCCTTATCATCCTCGCAGCTTCACTTCAAGCCTTCCCGATGACTCCAACCCTTGCTTACGCCGCCGTCTCGGCGAAGACACCGCTTGCCCCGTTCTCTTTCGAGCGGCGCACGCCCGGCGACGAGGACGTGGCAATCGACATCCTGCACTGCGGCGTCTGCCACTCAGACCTGCACACCGCACGCAACGAGTGGAACAACACGCTGTACCCGACAGTGCCGGGCCACGAGATCGTCGGACGCGTGACCGCGGTGGGATCGAGGGTAAGAAAGTTCAAACTCGGCGATACCGTCGGCGTCGGTTGCATGGTGGACAGCTGCCGGAACTGCCAGCCCTGCACCGATGGGCTCGAGCAGTATTGCGACAAAGGCTTTACGGGCACTTATAACGGTTCGCTCTACGGCGGCGCCGAGAACACTTACGGGGGTTACTCGAGCCACATCGTCGTGCGCGAGTCCTTCGTGCTGCGCGTGTCGCACGATGCCTCGCAGCTCGCCGCCGTCGCGCCGCTGCTTTGCGCCGGCATCACGACCTACTCGCCACTACGACAGTGGGGTGTGAAACGAGGTCACAAGGTCGGCATCGTCGGCCTCGGCGGGCTCGGCCACATGGGCGTGAAGATCGCCGCCGCGATGGGCGCACATGTCGTGTTGTTCACGACATCGGCCGACAAGCGCGAGGACGCACTGCGCCTCGGCGCTCACGAGGTCGTGCTCTCACGCAACGAAGACGAGATGGCGGCGCAGGCGGGCCGCCTCGACTTCATCCTCAACACCGTGGCGGCGCCTCATGACCTCGACGCATTCCTGTCGCTGCTCAAGCTCGACGGCACGATGACACTGGTCGGCGCGCCGGCCACCCCCCATCCGTCGCCAAACGTATTCAACTTGATCATGCGTCGCCGCCGGCTCGCCGGGTCGCTGATCGGCGGCATTCGCGAGACGCAGGAGATGCTCGACTTCTGCGCCGAGCACGGCATCGTCTCCGACATCGAGACGATCCGCATGGACCAGATCGAGACGGCCTACGAGCGCATGCTCAAGAGCGACGTCAAGTACCGCTTCGTGATCGATATGGCGACTCTGGCAGCCTCGGCCGTCTGATCTGCAGCCTGCAAGCCACGTCCGCCCTAACTGCCTCGGCACCGGCCGGATCGGTCAAGAGCTCGACCACCGCCGCCGCCTTCTGGGCCGGGACATGCACGCCGATAGGGACCATCTTCAGGGACCGACGATGCAGCGCAGGAACGCAGCAAAGGGTCATTCTCGGGCCTCCGGCGCGACGGCTCGAATGACCTCGATGAGGAACGCTTCTGGCCGAGGCGTTCTCGGCCTGCTCTCCTGCAGACACGCGAGCTTGCAGGCAGGGTCTTACTGACCGGCCGAAACACGCTACGCCAAACGAGGTCTCCCAGCCTCTCTCAAGCGGTCAAACGACTCGCAGGAGCGTCTCGCGCGAATCAAAGTCAGCCTTGGGCCCTACTTCAGGCCAGCAGATCTTCCGTTGACTTGCCGTTCGCCAGCGCATTCTTGAACCAATTTGGCCGCTTCCCAATGCCCGTCCAAGCGTTGCCTGCTTCGTCCTTGTATTTCGTCCTGCCTGCAGCCTTGACACGACCAGCGGATCCCCTCTTTGCCGCGGCCTTCTGCGACGGGGCGACACGCCCGCCTTGCGGATTAGCGCCTACTTCAAAGTCGCTCAGCGGCTTGCCGGCCGCAAGCGCGTCGCGCAACCACTGCGGACGAGGACCGCGGCCGACCCACGCGTTTCCGTTGCCATCAACGTATTTCGCCGCGTCTCCCTTCTTGGACTTCGTCCTCGCTGTGACGCGTCCACGCTTGCTCGCCACTGAGCGCGGCCCAAAAAGATCCTCCACGGTGAGTCCATAAGACTCAATCGACTCTTTCACCTTGATGACGACACCCGCCACTTCAGCTCGCGTCAGCTTCAAAGCCTGCGCTTCCAGTTCCGCGATCTCTCTTCTCAGTTGAACGTACGATTTCGTCATGTCACTTTGCCATCTCAGTTGTAAACACAGGTGGATTGGTTCCAGAGGCTAAAGAGCCTCTCTTCTTTTCAAAGCGAAGTATGCAGGCACTGTGCAAACTGGCGCAATAGGAATCTTAGAGCTCCGCGAACATAAGCGCCAGCGAGGATCCCGCCGGGCCAGTGGTACTGGCCCGGCCTTATCAGCCGACGCGTTGACGGTTGATTCCGCGTTGGCTTACAGCGGCCTGAACGAATGATCGGCTACTGCTGCATAGCGGTATGCACCGACCCAGGCACGACCTTGCAGAAGCCTACATCGCTTGTCCGCTGCCCTGCGAACATTTCGACCGACTGGCAGACGATATTGCTGCCCCGAAACGAGCGCTCGACGCATTGGCAACAATTACGACGCCATCCGGTAACTCCAAAGAGCGCTTCATTTGCTTGAGACCGCTGCACGCGGTACTTGCGACAGAAACAACGGCGCAACGATGACGAACTGTTGAGCACCGTTTGGTGATTGAGCCCACGGCCAACTCGACAGCACTGTCAGTCCTCGATGCCCGGCCGGTAGGGCGGGACCCAGCCTCCCACTCTCAGGTCCGTTATGCGCTCGCGCAGGCTCCGATAGAGCTGAGGGTCAACCAGCACGAGATCCTGTGGCGCGTCGTTCTTCACCATCAATAGCACGCAGGCGAGGGTGACCCGGCTCCCGCGGCCTTCGACGCCGGTTTGAGCGCATCGCTCAAGCAGCTGACTCATAGGCTCGTTCGAGCACAGAAAGGTGGTCGCCATGGAGCGCTGCGTCTCTAGGGGCACTCCCTTGAGGAGGTCCGCGTCGCGCGGGCGAATGTGTAAGACATGTACGTTCGACATGGCAGGAATCAAAAACGTAGCGGACAAATGCTCGTCAATGGAGCGGACTTGACAAGGTGTGCACTGCCAGTCTCGTAGCACTTTAGGTCCATCGGCTGACCAGCCCGGAATGGCAAACGCGATGCTGAACTCAGTTTGCAGCAGCGACAGCTGGCACGCTGCGTGCCTGAACAGCGTTTAAAGGAAAGCCAACCGAACAAACGCTGCACGGTCGCCCTCCTCCTCGCCTTCTGTTTTACCGAACCACTCGCTCGCCCGCCGTCGAGCCTCACTACACTGCCTCGGACTTGCTGTGCGGAGCCGGATGTATAGAGAAAAAACAGTCATTCCTGGCGTTCCTCACCGGGGGAGGAAGGATGGGCGAGTTGATCAAGTCGATAGACCAGTCACGCACGTCGCCTGGCCCACCCGACAACTGGCCCGAGAGTCTGCGGACCACACTACTCTTGTGTCTTGCGCCCACTTTCCGCTGTGCTTCATCTTGCCTGCGATCGCCGCACGTCCTTGCCTTCGAACCTGGCGCCCGCTGGTTCACCGAAGCATTGCTGTCGGCTTGTCTCGATGGCGCGCCCGGCCCGCGCACCCTCCGCGAACGTGGTTACCCGACGTCGAGCATGGGTGCCGGCAGCGGCGGCTTCTGGTTCGCCGCCTGCTCCCCGGCTTCACGCGGCTGGTAGCCGCTGGGACGAAACTGCGAGGTGGCCCCCGCCTCGCGCTGCTCGTACTGGCTCACGCGGAACAGACGTTCGTCAACGCTGCGTACGAACAGGATGAACAGCGAGGCTATGAGCGACGCGAGGGCCAGCACGCCGAGCGCCAGCCCCGAGATCGTGCGCTGCGCCGGGTCGACGACGGCGAAGTAGCCGACGATCAGCAGCACCGCGCCCGAAAAAGCTGCCACGAGCTGCACGTTGTTGATGCGAACGATCCACATGGGGAGTTTTGGAGACATTGCGAGGACCGCGAAACCGATTCGGGCGGTTGTACCTCTGCATAACGATGTCCGGCACGCCGCGCCTCGCACACTCGGCTTTAATGAGAACTTGTGCAGCCATCTGTGTCGCACGGCTCACATAGCGGGCCGCTTGCATTACGTACTCACGGACGACGGGGCCGTGACGGCAAGGCGGTCTGCCTCCGCCTGAGGGCGGTGGGTGCGTTCGCCGTGAGGCACCAATGCTTGACCGGAACGGTTCGCCTGCGCACAACTCCCTTCGGTAGGCAGTCCGTTTAGACCCTCGGGCCCTACTGAGGGAACGAGGCGCCCCTCAGTCGGTGCGGAAGGCTTGCGGCGGGGCTTCTGGCTGACCCCGCTCGATGCGCTCGTACTCTGAGATTACCTGCGCGCCGAACAGCAGCAGCGCCGCAGCGATCTCCAGACTGAGTAGCACGACGATTGATGTCGTCAGCGAGCCATACACCAGGCTGACCTGCGACAGCGTGCTGAAGTACCAAACCAGGAGGTGGCGTGTCACTTCCCACAGCAGTGCAGCGGTGACGGCACCGATCAATGCGTGTCGCAACGCCAGCTGCCCCACCGGCATCACCATGTAGACAGAGGTCAACACGAAAACCTCGCCTGTCAGGCCCAACGCGTACAACAGCACACCGGAGAAGCCGCTAAGCGACCACTCACGGCCAAACATCGTGACGCTCTCATCGCCCATCGCTTGAAGGCTGCCGGCCACCAGCGTGACCAGCAACAGACCGGCACCGAGCGTGAGGATGTAGCCGTAGGGCAGGAGTGCCGATACGATGAAGTGACGCCGCCGCACCGCGACTCTGTGCAGGAAGATCACCGACAT
>NZ_JACDCW010000039.1 GCF_013817345.1 Methylibium sp. | reverse complement strand
GACTACCGCCAGGAGTTCAACAAGGACGTGGTGGTCGACATCATCTGCTTCCGCAAGCTGGGTCACAACGAGCAGGACACGCCCTCGATGACCCAGCCGCTGATGTACAAGAAGATCGCGGCGCATGGCGGCACGCGCAAGCTGTATGCGGACAAGCTGGTGACTCAGGGCACCCTGAAGCCCGAGCAGCCCGACGAGATGGTCAAGGCCTACCGCGCCGCGATGGAAGCCGGCCGGCACACCACCGATCCGGTGCTCACCAACTACAAGAGCAAGTACGCGGTCGACTGGTCGCCCTACCTGAACAAGAAGTGGACCGACGCGGCCGACACCGCGCTGCCGCTGGCCGAGATCAAGCGACTGGCCGAGCGCATCACCACCGTGCCGGACACCTTCAAGGTCCATCCGCTGGTCGAGAAGGTGCTGGCCGACCGCGCCGCCATGGGTCGGGGCGACATCAACGTCGACTGGGGCATGGGCGAGCACCTCGCCTACGCTTCGCTGGTGGCGAGCGGCTACCCGGTGCGCTTGTCGGGCGAAGACTGCGGGCGCGGCACCTTCACTCACCGCCATTCGGTGCTGCACGACCAGAACCGCGAGAAGTGGGACGAGGGCACCTGGACGCCGCTGCAGCACGTGGCCGAAGGCCAGGCGCCGTTCACGGTGATCGACTCGATTCTCTCGGAGGAAGCGGTCCTCGGCTTCGAGTACGGCTACGCCTCGGCCGACCCGAACACGCTGACCGTCTGGGAAGCGCAGTTCGGCGACTTCGTCAACGGCGCGCAAGTCGTCATCGACCAGTTCATCGCCTCGGGCGAGGTGAAGTGGGGCCGCTCCAACGGCCTGACCTTGCTGCTGCCGCACGGCTACGAAGGCCAGGGCCCGGAACACAGTTCGGCGCGCCTGGAGCGCTTCATGCAGTTGGCCGCCGACAACAACATGCAGATCTGTCAGCCGACCACGGCCAGCCAGATCTTCCACCTGCTGCGCCGCCAGCAGGTGCGCATGTTCAGGAAGCCGCTGATCATCATGACGCCCAAGTCGCTCCTGCGGAACAAGGACGCGACCTCGCCGCTGGCCGAGTTCACGCGCGGCGAGTTCCGCACCGTGATCGGCCCCTCGCGGCCCGATCTCGACCCCGCCAAGGTGAAGCGAATCATTGCCTGCTCGGGCAAGGTGGCCTACGACCTGATCAAGCGGCGCGACGAGAAGAAGGCCATGGACGTGGCGATCCTGCGGGTCGAGCAGCTCTATCCCTTCCCGCACAAGGCTTTCGCTGCCGAGCTGAAGAAGTTTCCGGGCGCCAACGAGATCGTGTGGTGCCAGGACGAGCCGCAGAACCAGGGCGCGTGGTTCTTCGTGCAGCACTACATCCACGAGAACATGGTCGATGGCCAGAAGCTCGGCTACGCCGGCCGGCCGGCCTCGGCCTCGCCGGCGGTGGGCTATGCGCACCTGCACCAGGAGCAGCAAAAGGCCCTGCTCGACCAGGCCTACGGCAAGCTCAAGGGCTTCGTTCTCACCAAATAGGCTTATTGCGGCGCATTCGCGCCGCAATAAGTCGCTGCGTTCGACCGGCCGCAGGCCGGTCAACGCCGCGGGACCGGGGTGATACCTCGGCCGAACCCTCTAAGAAAGCATTTCATGGCGATCATCGAAGTCAAGGTTCCGCAGTTGTCCGAGTCTGTTGCCGAGGCGACCTTGCTGCAGTGGAAGAAGAAGCCGGGCGAGCCGGTCGAGATGGACGAGATCCTGATCGAGATCGAGACCGACAAGGTCGTGCTCGAAGTGCCGTCACCGGCTGCGGGCGTGGTCGCGCAGCTCGTCAAGAACGACGGCGAGAGCTGCGTCAGCGACGAAGTCATCGCCAAGATCGATACCGAAGGCAAGGCGTCGACGGGCGGCGAAGACCAGATCAAGGCGGTGCCGCCGGGTGAGCCCGCGCCGGGTACCAAGCCCGGTTTGTCTGCGGACGTGGCCGCTGCCGCCCAGACCAAGAGCGACATCGCCATGCCGGCGGCGGCCAAGCTGATGGCCGAAAAAGATCTGTCTGCCGGCACGGTGACCGGCACGGGTAAGGACGGCCGCGTCACCAAGGGCGACGTGCTGGGTGCGCTCGAAGGGGGTGCGAAGGCGAGCGCCGCACCGGCCGCTGCTGCCCAGACGGCTGCGCCAGCGCCGAAAGCTGCCCAGTCCCCCCCGGCCAAACCGGCGCTTCCTCAGGTCAGTGCCCCGCCGGCGCCCAAGCTGAGCGAGCGTCCCGAGCAGCGCGTACCGATGTCGCGGCTGCGCGCGCGCGTCGCCGAGCGGCTGCTGCAGTCCCAGTCGTCCAACGCCATCCTGACCACCTTCAACGAGGTCAACATGGCCCCGGTGATGGAGATGCGCAAGCGCTTCCAGGAGAAGTTCGAGAAGGAGCACGGCGTCAAGATCGGCTTCATGAGCTTCTTCGTGAAGGCCGCGGTGGCGGCGCTCAAGAAATACCCGGTCATCAACGCCAGCGTCGACGGCAACGACATCGTCTATCACGGCTACTTCGACATCGGCATTGCCGTCGGATCGCCGCGCGGCCTGGTGGTGCCGATCCTGCGCAATGCCGACCAGATGAGCTTCGCCGACATCGAGAAGAAGATCGCCGAGTTCGGCCAGAAGGCCAGGGACGGCAAGCTCTCGCTCGACGACCTGACGGGCGGCACCTTTTCCATCAGCAACGGCGGCGTGTTCGGCTCGATGCTCTCCACGCCCATCATCAACCCGCCGCAAAGCGCCATCCTCGGTGTGCACGCCACCAAGGACCGTGCCGTGGTCGAGAACGGGCAAGTCGTGGTGCGGCCGATCAACTACCTGGCGATGAGCTACGACCACCGCATCATCGACGGGCGCGAGGCGGTGCTCGGCCTGGTGGCCATGAAGGAAGCGCTGGAAGATCCTGCGCGCCTGCTGTTCGACATCTGAGGCCGCGACGATGAGCAACAAACAGTTCGACGTCGTCGTCATCGGCGCCGGTCCCGGCGGCTACATCGCGGCAATCCGCGCGGCGCAGCTCGGCTTCAACACCGCCTGCGTTGACGAGTGGAAAAACGAAAAAGGCGGCCCGGCACCGGGCGGCACCTGCACCAACGTCGGCTGCATCCCGAGCAAGGCGCTGCTGCAGTCGAGCGAGCACTTCGAGCATGCGGGCCACGGCTTCGCGGCGCACGGCATCGGTGTCGGCGAATTGAGCCTCGACTTGTCGAAGATGCTCGGCCGCAAGAACGCGGTCGTGAAGCAGAACAACGACGGCATCCTGTATCTCTTCAAGAAGAACAAGGTGACGTTCTTTCACGGCCGCGGCTCCTTTGCCAAGGCGGGCGAGGGCGGCTACGAGATCGCCGTCGCCGGCGCAGCGCCCGAAACCATCACCGCCAAGCACGTCATCGTCGCCACGGGTTCGAACGCGCGCGCACTGCCCGGCGCATCCTTCGACGAGGACCGCATCCTCAGCAACGACGGCGCGCTGCGCATTGCGGCGGTACCCAAGCGACTCGGCCTGATCGGCGCCGGCGTCATCGGCCTGGAGATGGGTTCGGTATGGCGGCGGCTCGGTGCGGAAGTGACCGTTCTGGAGGCGCTGCCGAGCTTTCTGGGTGCAGTCGATGAGCAGATCGCCAAGGAAGCGCACCGCGCCTTCACCAAGCAGGGTCTGAAGATCGAACTGGGCGTGAAGATCAGCGAAGTGAAAGCCAGCGAAGGAGGCGTGAGCGTCGCCTATGCCGATGCCAAGGGCGGCGCAAAGACGCTCGAAGTCGACAAGCTGATCGTCTCGATCGGACGCGTCGCCAACACCACCGGCCTGAACGCCGAGTCGGTCGGCCTTAAGCTCGACGAACGCGGCGCCATCGCGGTGGACGACGATTGCCGCACCAACCTGCCCAACGTCTGGGCGGTCGGCGACGTCGTGCGCGGCCCGATGCTTGCGCACAAGGCAGAGGAGGAGGGCGTGGCGGTGGCCGAGCGCATCGCGGGCCAGCACGGGCACGTGAACTTCAACACCATCCCATGGGTGATCTACACCTCGCCCGAGATCGCCTGGGTCGGGCAGACCGAGCAGCAGTTGAAGAGCGCGGGGCGCGCCTACAAGGCCGGCAGCTTCCCTTTCCTGGCCAACGGCCGCGCGCGCGCGCTCGGCGACACGACCGGCATGGTGAAGATGCTGGCCGACGCCAAGACCGACGAGATCCTCGGCGTGCACATCGTCGGCCCGATGGCCAGCGAGCTGATCGCCGAAGCGGTGGTGGCGATGGAGTTCAAGGCCAGCAGCGAGGATCTCGCCCGCATCTGCCACGCGCATCCGAGCCTGAGCGAGGCGATGAAGGAAGCCGCGCTGGCGGTCGACAAGCGCACGCTCAATTTCTGAGTCGTCCGAGCATCGGCTGCCGCGGATGCCGCAGCGCTCCGCGATCAGCCGCCGGTTCGGCTTCCGGTTGGCAGCGACCTGCGCTGCCGTGTCCCGTTTCGCCGCCCGCCGGCCCTAGCATCAGCGCCCATGGCCGTTCGCGACCTCTACCTGCGCACGCTCGCCGAACGCGGCTACAGCGCCGACGCGGCCCAGTTGCGCGCGATCGACGCGCTCGAGCGCTGCGAGCACGAATGGGCCGACTACAAGGCTCGGCGCAGCAACACCATCGGCAAGCTGATGCTGCAGGCGTCGCGGCAAGCTCCGGGCGACGGCGCCGCCCAAGCGCGAGAGCCGGCCTTGCGGCGGCTCGGCGACTGGCTGGTCCGCCCGCCGATCCCGCGCGGCGTGTACATGCACGGCGGCGTCGGCCGCGGCAAGAGCTTCCTGATGGACTGCTTCTTCCAGGCGGTGCCGCTGAGGCGCAAGACACGGCTGCACTTTCACGAGTTCATGCGCGAGGTGCATCGTGAACTGCAGGATCTCAAGGGCACGGCCGACCCGCTCGACGAACTCGGCCGGCGCATTGCGCGGCGCTTCCGGCTCATCTGCTTCGACGAGTTCTTCGTGGCCGACGTCACCGACGCGATGATCCTGCACCGGCTGCTCGCGGCATTGTTCGCCAACCGCGTGAGCATCGTCGCCACGTCCAACTTCCATCCGCAAGCGCTCTATCCGAACGGCCTGCACCGCGAGCGCATCCTGCCCGCGATCGCGCTACTGGAGGAGCGGCTCCAGGTGATCAGCGTCGATGCCGGCATCGACTACCGGCAGCGCACGCTCGCCACTGTCGCGCTGTACCACACGCCGCTGGGGCCCGATGCCGACGCCGCAATGGCACAGACCTTCGAACGCCTGGCGGAGGCGCGGGACGAGAGTCCGCTGTTGCGCATCGAGCAGCGCGAGATTCGCGCCCTTCGCCGTGCCGGCGGTGTGGTGTGGTTCGACTTCAAGGAGCTTTGCGGCGGCCCGCGCTCGCAGAACGACTATCTCGAACTGGCCACCCAGTTCCACACGGTGCTGCTGTCGAACGTGCCGGCGATGTCGCCGCGCCACGCCTCCGAGGCCCGGCGCTTCACCTGGCTGGTCGACGTGCTCTACGATCGGCGCGTGAAGCTCGTGCTCTCCGCCGCCGCGCCGCCCGAGCAGCTCTACACCGAGGGGCCGCTCGCACACGAGTTTCCGCGCACGGAGTCGAGATTGCGAGAGATGCAGTCGGCCGAGTTCCTGGCTTTGGCACGGCGCGATGTCGACACAGGGTTGACATGAGCCGCACGGGCTTTCATCTGCGGAACGTGTCTTGCCGGTCAACGCGACGCTCTGCGTATCGCCGCATCAGCGGGGCTCAGTCGATGGCTTCCATGCGCACCAGCGCGAGCGACAGGTTGTCGCCGCCGCCGCGAGCGCGATGGCGCGCCTTGCCGATGAGCATCTCGCCGGCCTCGCGCGGGGGCAGCGCATGCACGATCGCGCCGAGCTCTCGCGGAGTGAAGTAGTGCCAGAGACCGTCGCTGCACATCAGCAGGCTGTCGCCCGGTTCGAGCCGGTCGATGTGGTGCAGGCTGACGGGCGGCTCGCTGTGCGTTCCCAGACACCCGGTCAGCAGGTTGGACTGAGGGTGCGTGTTGGCCTCGTCCTCGGAGATCTGGCCTTCGTCGACCAGGCGCTGCACGAAGGAGTGGTCCTTGGTGCGCGTGAGCATCTCCGGCCCGCGGAAGTGATAAACGCGCGAGTCGCCTGCATGAATCACATCGCATGCCCGCGAAGGACCGATCAGTAAGGCAGCCACGGTGCTGTGCGGCTCTTCCTCGGCGGTCATCGCGGTCAGCTTGATCATCAGGTGCGACTCCAGCACCAGTTGCTTGAGCGCTTCGGCCGGGTCGTCGCGGCTGGGCGTGTAGCGCTCGAAAAGTTGCGCTGCGGTGAGCAGCACCTGGTCCGCCGCCTTGCGACCGCCGCTTTTGCCGCCCATGCCGTCGGCGACCACCGCAAGCAGGCACCCGGGTACGCGCGCATGCGCCATCACGCTGACCTGATCTTGCTGGTAGGCGCGGTCTCCGCGGTGCAGGCCGGTGGCGGCGGCGAGTCGGTAACCGGGAGTCGCGGGGGTCATATTCGAAAACTATAAACGCGATGATCGAGGCCCGATTGGCGGAAAATCACGCCAAAGGCTCCCGATGAACGACAACCTGCACTCGCCGCAACGCCGGCTGATCGAACTGCGCATCGAGCATGCCGACCTCGACAGCCTCATCGATCTGATGCCACTCGATCTGCCGCGTGACGATCTCGCGCTGCGCCGCTTGAAGAAGCGGCGACTGTGCCTGCGCGACACGATCGCTACGCTGGAAGCGCGACTGAGTCCGCCCGAGCCGGCATGAGGCTCGCCGGCGGTGCGCTGCTTTGCGGCGAGCTGCAAGCCCGGTTCGCGGCCCGGTCCGACGCCGCAGCGGCCGAACCAAGCCACCCTGTTGACAAGGCATGCCCGTGAGCCCGCTGCAAGACGCCGTGACAGCTGTTTTCGCGGCAGGCGGCACGCTCTCGCGCACGGAAACCCAGTACCGCGAACGCGGTGCGCAGCTCGAACTGGCCCTCGCCGTGGCCGATGCGATCGACCAGCGCAGCGTGCTGGCGGCCGAGGCAGGCACCGGCGTCGGCAAGACCTTCGCATATCTCGTGCCGGTGCTGCTGTCGGGCGCACGCGGGCTCATCAGCACGGCCACCAAGAGTTTGCAGGACCAGCTTTTCCTCCGTGATCTACCCCGCTTGCGCGAGGCCTTGAGCCTGCCGGTGACGGTCGCCTTGCTCAAGGGCCGCGCCAGCTACCTGTGCCTGCAGCGGCTCGGGCAGGCACGTCAGTCCACACAGTTTTCCGATCGCTTCGCGCTGCGCAGCCTGGCGCGCATCGAGGAATGGGCGCAGCGCACGTCGAGTGGCGATCTGGCCGAGCTCGAAGGCCTGGATGAACGCTCACCGGTGATCCCGCTGGTCAGCTCGACGCGGGAGAACTGCCTCGGCGGCGACTGTCCGCAGTACCGTGCTTGCCACGTGATGAAGGCGCGGCGCGAGGCGATGGCGGCCGACCTCGTCGTTGTCAACCATCACCTGTTCTTTGCCGATCTGGCTTTGCGCGACACCGGCATGGCCGAACTGCTGCCATCAGTTGACGTGGCAGTGTTCGACGAAGCTCACCAACTCGCCGAGGCAGGCATCGCTTTTCTCGGCGACACCCTGGGCACTGCGCAGCTTTTCGATTTCGCGCGCGACTTGCTCGCCGTGGGGCTGGCGCAAGCACGCGGGCTGCAGGATTGGCAGGCACTCGCCCAAGCGTGCGAGCACGCCGCGCGCGAACTGCGGCTCGTGGCCGCGGGGCCGCTACAGGGCAGCGGCGCCCGGGGCAGCCTCAAGCTGCGCTGGGACGAGCGCGCGGGGCGCGAAGATTTTCGACAGGCGCTAGCGGACTTGGGCGTCGCATGCGGCGAGGCCGCAGCCGCGCTGGACGCCGTGGCCGACATCTCGCCTGACTTCAGCAAGCTGGCCGAGCGCGCGCAAATTCTGGCTAGCCGTGCACAGCGTTTCAGCGAAGCGGCCGAGCCGGGCCGCGTGCGCTGGATCGACCTGATGGCGCAGTCACTGCGGCTCGTAGAGTCGCCGCTCGACGTGCGAGACGCGATGCGCGAGCGGATCGCCGCGGCGCCCAAGGCGTGGATCTTCACTTCGGCCACGCTCGGAGCCGACGAACGCTTGCGCTGGTTCACCGAGCAGACCGGCCTGGACGACGCGCGCACCCTGCGCGTGGACAGCCCGTTCGACTATCCCTTGAATGCCCGGCTCTATGTGCCGGCGCGTTTTCCGAAACCCGTCGATCCCGGCCACGCACCGGCTGTCGCCCGGCTGGCTGCGGCCTGCGCGCGCGCGGCCGGCGGGCGCACCTTCGTTCTCACCACAACCTTGCGCGCCTTGACCGCCGTGGCCGACGCGCTGCAGGCGGACTTCGACGGCGACGCCGAGCCGATCGTCGTACTGACGCAGGGCAGCGCGCCCAAGCGTCAGTTGCTGCAGCGCTTCATCGACACGCCGCGAGCCGTGCTGGTCGGCTCGCAGAGTTTCTGGGAGGGCATCGACGTGTCAGGCGAGGCGCTGCAGTGCGTGATCATCGACAAGCTGCCGTTTCCGCCGCCGAACGATCCGCTGGTTGAGGCCAGAGTCAAGCGCCTCGAAGCGGAGGGCCGCAACGCCTTCAACGACTATTTCGTCGCCGAGGCAGCCGTGTCACTGAAGCAAGGCGCCGGCCGGCTGATCCGCAGCGAAACCGACCGCGGCCTGCTGGTGATCTGCGATCCCCGCATGACCGCGATGGGCTACGGCCAGAAGCTCCGCCGGGCGTTGCCACCGATGCAGCCCTTGCACGAGGAGAGCGAAGCGCTGGCTTGGTTGGGCGAGATCGCGGCCTTGCCCGCCATGTGGTGATCGTCTACCACAGCTGCCACCACGGTTTGTCTGCAGCGGCAAAGCCTTCCGTGACGTAGCTCGATTGCGGAAAGCTTTGCGTCAGGACGCGCCGGGCGTCGTCGCGCAGATCGGGCAGCGACAACCGGTCGTAGGCGAGGGTCATGATGAAGAGCGCTTCCTCCGTGGCCGGGGCGCTCTGAAATTCCTGCACCGCCTGCTGGGCGCGATTGGCTGCGGCGACGTAAGCACCTCGCCGGTAGTAGTAGCGGGCCACGTGCACTTCGTACTGCGCCAGGGTGTTGACGATGTAGTTCATGCGCAGTTGCGCATCGGGGGCGTACTTCGAATCGGGGAACTGCTGCACGAGTTGCTTGAAGCTCTGGTAGGCGTCGCGCGAGGCGCGTTGGTCGCGCTCGGACAGATCCTGCCGCGCCAGGTTGCCGAGCAGACCGAGGTTCTCGTTGAAGTTGATCAAGCCTTGAAGGTAGTAGGCGTAGTCGAGCGCGGGGCTGCTCGGGTGCAGTTTGATGAAGCGCTCGATCGTCGTCTCGGCTTGTGCCTTCTCGCCACTTCGATAGAAGGCGTAGGCCAGGTCGAGCTGCGCCTGTTGAGCCAGCGGCGTGCCGGCCGCGCGCGCCTCCAACCGTCCATAAAGCATGGTGGCCCGTTCCCAGTTGCCGACCGAAGCTTCGTCCTTCGCCTCTCCGTACAATTTCTCCGTCGACATGCCCGCGGTTTCATCGGTCGGCGTGGTGTTGCAGCCGGCGAGCACCAAGCCGAGCAGGGTGGCGAGCGCCACGCGAGACGCGCCGATTGCAGCGCGCTGCATGCCGGTCGAACAAGGTCGGATCAGAGTCATTACCAGCAGGCGGCGCGAGTGCGGCCGCGGTTGAAAGCACCCGAAAATTATATGACCGCCCCCTGCGAACGCCCGGGAATTGCCCCTGCGCGGCACCCGCCGCAGCCAGCGCCGACCGCGGCCGGTTCGCCGGACGACTGGAGCGCCGTCGAGGAGCCTGCCGAGGTCGGCCCGGCCGAAGTGGAGCAGCGCAGCAAGCGCGTCGATGCGCGCACGCATGGCGAGCGGCTCGACAAGTGGCTGGTCGGTCTTGCCGGCGAGTTTTCGCGCAGTCACTTGCAAACGCTGATCGAAGGCGGACAGGTGAGCGTGGAAGGGCAGGTCGTCACGGCGTGCGCGCGACGCGTCACGGCCGGCCAGCTCATTGCCGTCAGCTTGCTGCCGACGCCGGAGAGCCGCGCGTTCCGCGCCGAACCGATGGCACTGGCGGTTGTGTTCGAAGACGCGCACTTGCTGGTTGTCGACAAGCCGGCCGGTCTGGTGGTGCATCCCGCGCCGGGCAACTGGTCTGGCACGCTCCTGAATGGCCTGCTCGCCTATCACGCCGGCGCGGCAACGCTGCCGCGCGCAGGCATCGTGCACCGGCTCGACAAGGACACCAGCGGGCTGATGGTCGTTGCCAAGACCCTGCCGGCAATGACCGCCCTGGTGCGCGCCATCGCCGCGCGTGAAGTGCGCCGCGAGTACCTGGCGTTGGTGCATGGCGTCCCGCGCCAGCCGGTCTTCAGCATCGACTCGGCTGTGGGCCGCGATCCGGTGTCGCGGGTGCGCATGGCAGTGGTGGCGGGCGGCAAGCCGGCGCGCACCGATGTCGCTTTGCTGGCCGCCGGCGACGCTGTCAGTGCGCTGCGTTGCACCCTTCATACCGGCCGCACTCATCAGATTCGCGTTCACCTCGCTTCTCGTGGGCATGCGCTCATCGCCGATGCGCTGTATGGCGGTCGTCCGGCGCTCGGCCTGACGCGACAGGCGCTGCACGCCGAGCGGCTGGGATTTGCGCATCCTGCCGACGGCGCCGCAGTGCAGTTTGTCGCGCCTTTACCCGCCGACCTGCAGGCGGCTTGGCGGCAAATCGAGGCGCATGCGTCAGGCTGAGCCGGGTCCGATACAATCGGTCTACCGGGCTGTTGAAGCCCGTACCGGTCGCCTGCTTCGGCCCGACCGGCCCCGACCGCCGCACGGTCCCCCGCGAAACAGACGAAAGCCCGGCCCGCAGCGGGCCCCGCGATGGCGCAGCCGCCGCGCCTGCCTAGAAGCCGGCGCAGTTCCGACTCCCTTGCATGCCGGTCACGACCCGGCCAGGACGACAGACGGATTCATGAACACACAGGATGCAAAGCGCGTCCTCGAGACCGCGCTCATCTGCGCGCAGCAGCCGCTGCCGTTGCGCGAGCTGCGCCTGCTCTTCGATGAGCAACTCGGCGCCGATACCTTGCGCAGCCTGCTCGACGAACTGATGCAAGACTGGCAGGGCCGCGGAGTCGAGCTGGTTGCGCTGGCCAGCGGCTGGCGTTTTCAGAGCCGTCCCGAACTGCGGCCCTGGCTCGACCGGCTGCACCCTGAAAAGCCGCCGAAGTACTCGCGCGCCACGCTGGAAACGCTGGCCATCATTGCGTATCGCCAGCCGGTGACGCGCGGCGATATCGAGGACATCCGGGGCGTCACCGTCAACAGCCAGTTGCTCAAGCAGCTCGAAGATCGCGGTTGGGTCGAAAGCATTGGTCATCGCGAGACGCCGGGCCGCCCGGCCTTGTTCGCGACGACGCGGCAGTTCCTCGACGATTTGGGCCTTGCTTCGCTGGAGCAGTTGCCGGCCATCGACGGGACACGAATGGCCGCTGTAATGGCCGAAGCCGTTCCGGGGCAGGCTTGCTTCCTCGAAAACGGCGAGTCCGACGCTTCTGGCGAGGCGGTCGATACCGAGCTCGATGCTGAAGCGGCTTCGCCGGCCGCCCTTGAAGGCGAACGCGCCGCCGCCGAAAGCGCGAGCGCACCCCTGACCGAGAAGGCGAGCGCCTCGGCCGAACCCCCCGCCACACCGCCGGCATCGGCCGGCATGGAACCGCAGACATGAATTCGAACGACAACTTGCCCCGCGAGCCCGCAACCGACGCCGAAACGCCGACCGACACCAGTCCGGACGATGCTGTGGCGCCGGCCAAGCGCCGCCCGCGCAAGGCGGTTGCACCGCTGACCGAGGGCGCTGATGCACCCGCTTCGTCGGCCGTGCAAGAGGATCTGGGGGAGGCGGTGAAACTGCCCCGCCGCCGCAAGCCCAAGGCCGAAGCCGCGGATGGGCCCGTCGGTATCGTTTCGCCAGCCGGCGAGGCGAACGCAGACGCGCCGAGCATCGAGCGCCGGGATGCCGAGGCCGACGCTCACACCGCTGTCGCCGCCCCCCAAGTCGAATCCGGAGCGCTCGCTCAGAACCGCGCTCAGAACCGATCAGAGACGGAAGACACCCAGACAGCGTTGTCTTCTGGGGCGACTCTCGAAGGCGCGGCAAACGAGACCGCCGGCCAAGGCGGCGTTGAAGCGGGTGGCGAGAGCCTCGAGTCCGGCCGCCGCAGCCGCAACCGCCGCCGTGGCCGGGGCAAGGACCGGGCCGAACGCGACGCGCCCGAAGATTCACAGGCCGGCGCCGGTGCGAATACCGACGCAGCCGCGCCCGTCGAGCGGGGGCCGCGCGACACGGCGGTGCTGCCCGATCCGGCAGAAACCGTCGAACGTTTCGCCGAGGTGCTCTCCGGTGCCTACGACGCCGAGCCGCCCGAGGCCGATGATCCGGCCACGCTCGAACAATCGACCAAGCGCGTGCTGCGCCCCGAGCCCGAGGCGCCCAAGCTGCACAAGGTGCTGGCCCAGTCGGGCATCGGTTCACGGCGCGACATGGAGCAACTGATCCAGGACGGCGGCGTTACCGTCAACGACGAGGTCGCGCACATCGGCATGCGCATCTCCTACGGCGACCGCATCAAGGTTTCGGGCAAGCCGGTCAAGGTGCGCATACAAGGCGCGCCGGCGCGTCTGCTGGCCTATCACAAACCGATCGGCGAGGTGGTCAGTTTCAACGATCCGGAAGGCCGGCCCACGGTATTTCGGCGTTTGCCGCGGCTCGAGAACGGCAAGTGGCAATCGGTCGGCCGCCTGGACATCAACACCGAAGGCTTGCTGCTGTTCAGCAACTCGGGTGAACTGGCCAATCAGCTCATGCATCCGCGGTTCGGCATCGAGCGCGAGTACGCGGTTCGAGTGCTCGGCAGCCTCGACGACGAACAGCGCGCGCGCTTGATCGAAGGCGTGCAGGTCGATGGCCAGACCGCCAACTTCAAGAGCATCGAAGACGGCGGCGGAGACGGCGCGAACCGCTGGTACCGCGTCGTCATCACCGAAGGCCGCAACCGGGAGGTTCGAAAGCTGTTCGATACGTTCGGCCTGGCGGTCAGCCGGCTGATCCGCATCCGCTATGGCAGCGTGGTGCTGCCGCGCGGCTTGAAGCGTGGCGTATGGGTGGAACTCGGTGAGCAGGACCTGCGGCGAATTCGCCAGTTCATCGGCGGCGCCCCTCGGGCCGAGGCGCGCGAACCACAGCCCGCCCCGCGCACGGAGCGCGCCGGCGCCCGCAACGGTCGCAATGCCAAACCGGTGAAGGGGGCAGGCCGTGGGCCGCAACCGGCAGCGGGGCGCCAGAACGAACCGCGCGGGCCGCGTCGCGAGCGGGAACCGCGGGAGGCTCGGCCGTACGAGGCAGGGCAAGACGGCGCCGAGGGCTCGGCGCGCGAGCGCGGCGAGGACTTCGGACCGATCCCGAACCCGCTAGAACAAACCTTCGATCGCCGGTTCGCCAAAGGCCCGCGGCGCGGCGGCGCTCAGGGTTTCGGCCATGGCGGCTCCAAACCAGAAGCCGATTTCGGCCCGGCCGGCACCATTCCGAACCCGCTCGAACAGACCTTCGACAAGCGCTTCGTCAAGGGCTCGCAGCGCATCAACGCCGGCTTCGGTCGGCCCGACAACAATGCGCAGGATCCGGCGCCGGGCGGCAAGAAAGGCGGCCCCAAGCAGCCTGATCCCATGCAGACCTCGGTCGGCTACATCGGTGCTGATGCGTACTTCACCAAAGTCGGCGGCAAGCGCAGCGGTGGTGGTGGAGGGGGAGGCGGAGGCGGAGGCGGAGGCGGAGGCGGAGGCGGCCGCGGTGGGCAGGGCGGTGGCGGCCGTTTCGGTGGACGCGGTCGCTAGGCGCACCGTCATCGAGCAGCGCCGACCGACCGCTACAATTCAAGGCTTTGTCTCAAGAGATTTCCGGAGAAGAACATGGCGATCGAACGCACGCTTTCCATCATCAAACCCGACGCGGTCGAAAAGAACGTGATCGGTCAGATCTATGCACGCTTCGAAGCCGCTGGCCTGAAGATCGCGGCCGCACGCATGGCGCATTTGTCGCGTGGTGAGGCCGAGGCTTTTTACGCCGTGCACAAGGCGCGGCCTTTTTTCAAGGACCTGGTCGAGTTCATGATCTCCGGGCCGGTGATGATTCAGGTGCTCGAGGGCGAAGGCGCAATCGCCAAGAACCGTGACCTGATGGGCGCGACCGACCCGAAGAAGGCAGACAAAGGCACGATCCGCGCCGACTTCGCCGACAGCATCGATGCCAACTCCGTGCATGGGTCCGACGCGCCGGAGACGGCCGCCACCGAAGTCGCGTTTTTCTTTCCGGCCATGAGCGTCTACAGCCGTTGAGCCAGACCGGGAGACGTTCTCCCGCCGCCCCCAGCTTTCACTCCCGATGACCGCGGCCAATCTGCTCGACTTCGATCTCGACGCCCTGGCTGCGTTTTGCCAGTCGCTGGGCGAAAAGCGCTTTCGTGCAACGCAGTTGTTCCGCTGGGTGCATCAAAGAGGCCAAGCGGATTTCGCCCGGATGTCCGATCTGGCGAAATCGCTGCGCGAAAAGCTGGCCGCTTGCGCCGTCGTGCGGCCACTCGCCGTACTCAGCGAGCATGTCTCCGCCGACGGCACGATCAAGTGGCTGTTCGACGTGGGCGGCGGCAATGCAGTCGAGACGGTGTTCATTCCCGAAGACGATCGCGGCACCTTGTGTGTCTCGTCGCAGGCCGGCTGCGCGGTCGGTTGTCGTTTCTGCTCGACCGGACACCAGGGCTTCAGCCGCAATCTCGGCACCGGCGAAATCGTGGCGCAGTTGTGGCATGCCGAACACGAACTGCGCCGGCGTTTCGGAAAGGATCAAAGAATCATCAGCAATGTCGTGATGATGGGCATGGGCGAGCCGCTGCAGAACTACGCGGCGCTCCTTCCCGCCCTGCGTGTGATGCTCGACGATCATGGCTATGGTCTGTCGCGTCGTCGGGTGACCGTCTCCACCTCCGGGGTGGTGCCGATGATCGAGCGGTTGCGAGAGGATTGCCCGGTGGCCTTGGCAGTTTCGCTGCACGCGCCCACTGACGCGCTGCGCGATGACCTGGTGCCGCTGAACCGCAAGTACCCGATCGCCGAACTTTTGGCATCGTGCCAGCGCTATCTCGAGCGTGCGCCGCGCGATTTCATTACCTTCGAGTACTGCATGCTCGACGGTGTCAATGACAGCGAACGCCAGGCGCAGGAGCTCGTGCGCCTGGTAAGCGAGCAGGGCCCCGTCGGCCGGATCGCTTGCAAGTTCAACCTCATTCCGTTCAATCCGTTCCCGGCTTCGGGCCTCACTCGCTCGAGCGAACAGAAGGTGCAAGCTTTTGCCCAGGTGCTGATCGCCGGAGGCTTGATCGCCACGGTGCGCAAGACCCGCGGCGACGACATCGACGCCGCCTGTGGTCAGCTCGCCGGCGAGGTGCAGGATCGAACCGACGCCAAGCGGCGCATGACCCGCGCGCCGATCGCGATGTTCGCCGTCGAGCGCAGCGCCGCTTCGGCGCCGGGCACTACTCAGCAGGAGACAAGATGAGCCCGGTCATGACACGAGGACGGCGTGCGGCCGCCTGGGCGCTTTCACTGGGCCTGCTGGCGTTTGCCGCGGGTTGTGCGCAGACGCAGACCACGACGACGCCGGCGCAAAGCGTGCCGCTCCCGGCGCCGCTGCCCGCGGCCGACGTTACTCGGGACCGCTCCACCGCCTCCGATGAGACTGATCCGCAAAAGCGCGCTCGCATCCGCCTCGACCTGGCCGGCGCCTATTTCGCCGAAGGCCAGTGGAACACGGCGCTCGACGAGGTCAAGCAGGCGCTCGACGCGAGTCCCGACTTGCCGCAGGCGCTGAATCTGCGCGGTTTGATCTATGCAGAACTGGGCGAGAACCAGTTCGCGGAAGACAGCTATCGCCGAGCTCTGCAGGTCGCGCCCAGCGATGGCGACGTGATGCACAACTACGGCTGGTTCCTGTGCGCACGGCAGCGCTACGAAGAAGCCGAAGCCCTGTTCCAGCGTGCGCTTGCGACACCGCAGTACCGAACGCCTGCGCGCACGCTGCTGGTGCAAGGCATTTGCGAAGCTCGGTCCGGCCGCCTCGATCAAGCCGAGGCCACACTCAAGCGGGCCTACGAACTCGACGCCGGCAACCCGGCGACTGCCATGAACCTGGCCGACGTTCTGCTGCGGCTCGGCGAGTACGAGCGGGCACGCTTTTACGTGCGCCGCGTCAACAACAATGCCGAGCTACGCAACGCCGAGTCGCTGTGGCTCTCCGCACGAATCGAGCGTCGCCTCGGCAATGCGCAGGGCGTGCGCGATTTGGGCAACCAGTTGCGCTCACGCTACCCCACGTCGCGCGAGGCGGCTGCTTTCGAGCGCGGGGCATTCAATGAGTGAGGCCGAGCAACGCGCGAGCGGCGCGGTCGACGACCCGACCGCTGCCCCGCCGCAGACGGCCGGCGCGTTGCTGCGCGCGGCGCGCGAACGTCAAGGCGTTCACCTCGCGGTGCTGGCGGCCTCGCTGAAAGTAGCACAGCGCAAGCTCGAGTTGATCGAGTCGGACCGTTACGACGAACTGCCCGATGCCACGTTCGCCCGAGCGCTCGCGTTGAGCATGTGCCGCGCTCTCAAGATCGATGCCGAACCGGTGCTCGCGCGGCTGCCGCAGCCCCAGGGCGAACGTCTCGAGCCATTGACTCGCGGGCTCAACCAGCCGTTTCGCGAGCATGAAGGTCGTCGTGACAGCGGTGAGCGGCGTGGCTCGCCGAGCGTGCCGGTGGTGGCTGCCGGACTGCTGGTGGTGGCCGCTTTGGTCGTTTATCTCCTGCCGGGCCGCAGCTGGACCTCGGGCGATGAGGTGACCGCCGAGTCGGTGCCCGAACCTGCCGCCGTGCCGGCGCAGCCGCTGACGCCCACCGATGCAACGCAGCCCGTCGGCGGGCTATCCCTGGCCGATCCCGTTGTGCAGGCGTTGTCCTCTCCGGTCGCCTCGGCGGCAGCGCCTGATGTGCCGGCTTCGGCGATCGCGCCCGATGCGTCGGCCTCGTCCGTGGTGATCGATACCGTGTTCGCTGCTGAACCGCGAGAAGCAGCCGCTTCGGAGCCCGCACGCGTCGCGCAATCGCTGCTCACGCTGCGCGCCACAACGCAGCCTTCATGGGTCGAAGTGCGCGATGGCAGCAACCAGCTGGTGCTTTCGCGCACGCTGGCGGCCGGCGAGTCGGCGGACGTCGAAGGCGCATTGCCGCTGCGCGTGACGATCGGCAACGCCGCGGCCACGCGGGTCAGCTTCCGCGGCGAGCCCGTGACCTTGAAGACCACGCGCGAGAACGTCGCGCGGCTGGAGCTGAAATGAGCGCGCATCCGACGGATCTGAACCTTGCTGCGGGCGAGGGGGCCATCGCGGCCGCCGCGCCGGCCGCGCGCCGCTCTCGGCAGGCACGGGTCAGCTGGGGCGGCAAGGTGGTCACCGTGGGCGGCGACGCGCCGGTACGCGTGCAGTCCATGACCAACACCGACACGGTGCAGGTGATCGAGACGGCCATCCAGGTCAAGGCGCTGGCGCTGGCGGGCTCCGAACTCGTGCGCATCACGGTCAACACTCCCGAGGCAGCGCAGGCGGTACCGGCGATACGCGAGCAGCTCGACCGCATGGGCGTGGATGTTCCGCTGATCGGTGACTTCCACTACAACGGGCATCGGCTCTTGAGCGACTACCCGGAGTGCGCGGCGGCGCTGTCCAAGTATCGAATCAACCCAGGCAACGTCGGCAAGGGCGACAAGCGCGACCGCCAGTTCGCGCAAATGATCGAAGCGGCACTGCGCCATGACAAGCCGGTGCGCATCGGTGTCAATTGGGGCAGTCTCGATCAGGAGCTGCTTGCTTCGCTGATGGACGAGAACGCGCAGCGCGCCGCGCCCTGGGATGCGCGGCAGGTCATGTACCAGGCACTGATTGCCTCGGCGCTGCAGTCCGCCGCCTATGCGCGCGAGCTCGGCATGGATCCGAACCAGATCCTGATCAGCTGCAAGGTCAGCGGTGTGCAGGATCTGGTGAGCGTGTACCGCGCGCTGGCCGCACGGTGCGATTACCCGCTTCACCTCGGTCTGACCGAAGCGGGCATGGGAACCAAGGGCACTGTGGCTTCCACCACCGCGTTGGCACTTCTGCTGCAGGAAGGCATCGGCGACACCATCAGGGTGAGCCTGACGCCGCAGCCGGGCGAGGCGCGCACGCAGGAAGTCGTGATCGCATTGGAAATTTTGCAGTCGCTCGGCCTGCGCGCTTTCAATCCGAGCGTCACCGCCTGTCCGGGCTGTGGCCGCACGACCAGTACCACGTTCCAGGAACTGGCCAAGCAGATCGACGACTTTCTGCGTGCGCAGATGCCGGTCTGGAAGGCCCGGTACCCCGGTGTCGAGAACATGAAGCTCGCGGTGATGGGCTGCATCGTGAATGGCCCTGGCGAAAGCAAGCATGCCGATATCGGGATCAGCCTGCCGGGCACCGGCGAGGCGCCGGCGGCGCCCGTGTTCATCGACGGCGAAAAGGCGATGACCTTGCGTGGCGAGGGCATCGCGCGCGAGTTCCAGAGCGTTGTCGAGAACTACATCGAGCGCCGCTACGGCGCGGTGACGGCCCCACATTGAAGGGGACCCGGCGCAGATGTTGCGCAGTTCGCTTCTCCGGCTGCGGCCGGCTCGCAGTTTCCGTTTTTGCAAACCATGGCTGAACCTTTGAAAGCCGCGAGGCCCGACACGTCACCGCTGCGCGGCGTCAAGGGCATGCCCGATCTTTTGCCGCCTGAATCCTTGCGCTGGGAATGGCTCGAGGACACCGTGCGCGGCGTGATGCGCCGACACGGCTACGCGAACATCCGCACGCCCATCGTCGAACCGACGCAGCTCTTCGTGCGGGGCCTCGGCGAGATAACCGACATCGTCGAGAAGGAGATGTATTCCTTCGAGGACAAGCTCAACGGCGACGCCCTGACCCTGCGGCCCGAGGGCACCGCCGGCGTCGTGCGCGCCGTGACCGAGCATTCGCTGCTGTACGAAGGCGGCAAGCGGCTTTTCTACATCGGTCCGATGTTTCGCCATGAGCGGCCTCAAAAGGGCCGCTACCGGCAGTTCCACCAGGTCGGCGTCGAAGCGTTGGGTTTTCCGGGGCCCGACGTCGACGCCGAGATCATTCTGATGTGTCGCTCGTTGTGGCGCGCGCTCGGTCTGGTGGAAGGCCGGGACCTGCGCCTGGAGCTCAACAGCCTGGGCCAGGCGGAGGAACGCAAGGCCCACCGAGCCGCGCTGATCGAGCATTTCGTCGCGCACACCGAATTGCTGGACGACGATGCGCGGCGCCGGCTGCACAGCAACCCCCTCCGAATCCTCGACAGCAAGCAGCCTTCGATGCAGCCGGCGCTGGAAAGCGCGCCCAAGCTGATCGACTTTCTCGGACCGCAATCGCTGGCGCACCTGGCCTCGGTGCGTGCGGTGCTCGATGCGGCCGGGCTCGAGTACTGCATCAATCCGCGCTTGGTGCGCGGCATGGACTACTACAACTTGACCGTGTTCGAGTGGGTCACCGACAAGCTCGGTGCGCAGGGCACCGTCTGTGGCGGCGGGCGTTACGACACGCTGATCGAGCAGCTCGGCGGCAAGCCCGCGCCCGGCGTCGGCTGGGGGCTCGGCATGGAGCGGCTGCTGCTGTTGCTCGAAGCCTGTGGTGTGCAGGCCCCCTCGACGGCGCCCGACGTGTACGCGATCGTCCCCAATGCGGACGCCGTGCCGCAAGCCATGGTCACGGCCGATGCCTTGCGTGCAGCCGGTGTCGCGGTAGTGCTGCATCCGGCCGGCCGCGACGGTGCAGCCAGCATAAAGGCGCAGTTCAAGAAGGCGGACGCGAGCGGTGCCCGGCATGCGCTTGTTTTCGGCTCCAACGAACTGAGCCAGGGCATGGTCGCGGTCAAGCCGCTGCGGGCCGCGCCCGGCGATGCGCCGGCCGCCGCCCAGGTGCTGCGCGCGCTTGACGACGTCGGCGCCTGGGCCGGCGAACTGCTGCCCGGCCCCGGGCTAGCCGGCGAACCCCTCCGTTCATAATCCGCGCTTCGCCGGCAAAGCCGGCGCGCTCACATTCGAAGCACACGCATGGCCACCCGTCTCGACATCGGCGAACAAGAACAGCTCGATCAGCTCAAGGATTTCTGGAAGGCCTACGGCAACCTGATTACCTGGGTGCTGATCCTGGCGCTCGGCGGTTTCGCCGCCTTCAACGGCTGGCAATGGCTGCAGCGCGATCGTGCGCAAAAAGCCGCGGTCCTTTACGACCAACTCGACAAGGCGGTCCAAGCCGGCGACGCCGAGCGCACGACGCGCGTTTTCACCGATCTCAAGGAGCGCTACGGCTCGACCACCTACGCCGAACAGGCCGGTCTGGCGGCCGCGAAGCTGCTGTTCGGAAAGGGCCAGCTCGACGCTGCGCGCGTCAACCTGCAGTGGGTCGCGGAGAACGCAAACCAGGGGGAATACCGGGTCATCGCCAGC
Source organism: Methylibium sp. (assembly GCF_013817345.1). Classification (GTDB taxonomy): domain Bacteria; phylum Pseudomonadota; class Gammaproteobacteria; order Burkholderiales; family Burkholderiaceae_C; genus Methylibium. The sequence goes on along the minus strand of NZ_JACDCW010000039.1, from coordinate 11,601 downwards.
CTGCGTCTGGCCGGCCTTCTGCTCGACGAAAAAAAGTACGACGAGGCCCTGAAGCAGCTGCCGGCCGACGCGCCGCCTGCTTTCGCGGGCTTGGTCGCCGACCGCCGCGGCGACATCCTGAACGCTCAGGGCAAGACCGAGGAGGCCAAGGCGGCGTACCGCACGGCCTGGGAGGTGCTGCCGCCGACGATCGACTACCGCCGGCTGGTCGAGGCCAAGCTCACGGCTCTGGGCGCGCCACCGAATGCCGGGGTGCCGGTGTTGATACCGGCACCGGTGCCGGGCGGGGCCTCGCAATGACTTTCGGTTTGCGTAGCCTGGCGTTGGCGCTGTTGCTCGCCACGCTGGCCGCCTGTTCGAGCGGGCCGGATCGGCCCGAGCCCACACCGCTGCAGTCTTTTGCGCCGCAGATCCAGGGTGCTCAGGTCTGGCAAGCGCAACTGGGCGATGTCGAGTTTGCCCTTGCCGTGGCGGCCGATGCCACTTCGGTCACCCTTGCCAGTTCGAGCGGCGACGTCATTGCCCTGGCGGCCGACACCGGCCGCGAACTGTGGCGCGGCAATGTCGGCGAGGCGCTGAGTGCGGGCGTGGGAAGCGACGGCCGCTATGCCAGCGTCGTGACTCGTGGCAACGAACTGGTGGTGTTCGACGCTGGCAAGCTGCTTTGGCGTGCGCGGCTGGACACGCGCGTGGTGACCGCGCCCCTCGTCGCCGGCGAGCGCGTCTTCGTGCTCGGCGTCGATCGCAGCGTGCGGGCGTTCGATGTGCTCGACGGACGCAAGCTCTGGGCTCTCGCGCGCAGCGGCGATCCGCTGACCTTGCTGCAGGCGGGCGTCCTGCTGCCCTGGCAGAACACGTTGGTGGTGGGCCAGGCGGCTCGACTCGTCGGCCTCGATCCGCTGAGCGGCGCGCAGCGCTGGGAAGCGGCCATCGCATCGCCGCGCGGCACGAACGAAGTCGAGCGCCTCGCCGATCTGGTGGGCCCCGCTGCGCGCATCGGCGATACCGTTTGCGCTCGCGGTTTCCAATCGGCGGTGGGTTGCGTCGATGCCGCCCGCGGCGTGCTGAGCTGGACCAAGAACGTCGGCGGTGCCAACGGCGTGGCGGCCGATGAGCAGTTGGTCTTCGGGGCCGACGCCAGCGACCGCATCACCGCCTGGAAGCGCGAGGGCGGCGACGTCGCCTGGACGTCCGATGATCTGCGCTTTCGCTCGCTGTCTTCACCGCTGGTGCTAGGCCGCACGCTGGTGTTCGGGGACTATCAAGGGCAGTTGCACTTCCTCGACCGTGAGAACGGCAAGCCGCTGCTGCGCCTTCCCACCGACGGCGAGGCGATCGTCGGCGCACCGGTGAAGGCGGGCCCGAACATCGTGGCGGTGACGCGGGACGGCGGCGTGTTCGCGTTTCGCGCCGAGTGATGGCGACTTCTTGGCGCTTGGCACTGTCCTCCCACCGAAGCGAGCGTGCCTGCTTCGGCGGTGATCGCGGTATAGCGCGATGAAACCTGTGCTGGCGCTGGTCGGGCGCCCCAACGTCGGCAAATCGACGCTGTTCAACCGCATGACGAAGAGCCGCGACGCCATCGTGGCCGACTTCGCCGGGCTCACGCGCGACCGCCATTACGGCGACGGTCGACTCGGCGAGCACGAATACATCGTGGTCGATACCGGCGGCTTCGAGCCCACCGCCGAGAGCGGCATCTACAAGGAGATGGCCAAGCAGACGCGCCAGGCCGTCGCCGAGGCCGACGCCGTGGTCTTCGTCGTCGATGTGCGAGCGGGCGTCTCCGGGCAGGACCACGACATCGCGCGCTATCTGCGCACCGTCGGCAAGAAGGTGCTGATCGCCGCCAACAAGGCCGAAGGCATGACGGAGGCGCCTCAGCTCGGCGAGTTCTTCGAGCTAGGCATGGGCGCGCCGCATCCGGTGTCCGCGGCCCACGGGCAGGGGGTGCGCAGTCTGATCGAAGCCGCGCTCGAGGACTTCGTCTTCGAAGAGGCAGACGCCGATGCGGCGCTCGACGATCCCGACCGGCCGATCCGCCTGGCCGTGGCCGGGCGCCCGAACGTCGGCAAGTCGACCCTCATCAACACCTGGCTCGGCGAGGAGCGGCTGGTTGCGTTCGACCTGCCGGGCACGACGCGCGACGCGATCAGCGTGCCCTTCGAGCGCGGGGGGCAGAAATTCGAGCTGATCGACACGGCCGGCCTGCGCCGCAAGGGCAAAGTGTTCGAGTCGATCGAGAAGTTCTCTGTGGTCAAGACCTTGCAGGCCATCGCCGACGCCAACGTGGTGCTGCTGCTGCTCGACGCTACACAAGGCGTGACCGACCAGGACGCTCACATCGCCGGCTACATCCTCGATTCCGGCCGTGCGGTGGTTCTGGCGGTGAACAAGTGGGACGCAGTCGACAGCTATCAGCGCGAGATGCTGCAGCGCTCCATCGAGCAGCGCCTGGCATTCTTGAAATTCGCGCCGGTGCTCCACATCTCTGCCATCAAGCGTCAGGGCCTAGGACCGGTGTGGAAGTCGATCGCCGATGCCTGGGCCTCGGCCACCAAGACACTGCCGACGCCGGTGCTCACGCGCCTGCTCGCTGAAGCTGTCGCGTTTCAGCAGCCCAAGCGCGCCGGCGCCTTCCGGCCGAAACTGCGTTATGCGCACCAAGGCGGCCGCAACCCGCCGCTGATCGTGATCCACGGTAATTCGCTCGATCACATTACCGATGCCTACAGGCGATTTCTCGAAGGCCGTTTCCGCGCCCATTTCAAACTGACCGGCACGCCGCTGCGCATTGAAATGAAATCGTCGCGGAACCCCTTCGCAGAGAAGGACTCGTAATTGCAGCGGGCTGAGTGGCGCAAGGCCTGTGATAACGTGCAAACACCCATAGCTTTTCAACACGGAGCATATCGTGAGCAATAAAGGGCAGCTTCTACAAGACCCGTTCCTGAACCTGCTGCGCAAGGAGCATGTTCCGGTTTCGATCTACCTCGTCAACGGCATCAAGTTGCAAGGTCACATCGAATCTTTCGACCAGTACGTGGTGCTGTTGCGAAACACCGTGACGCAAATGGTCTACAAGCACGCGATCTCCACGGTGGTCCCCGGCCGCGCGGTGAACTTCCACGCCGCCGAGGCGCCAGAGACGGCGAGCTGAAGCGCTTGAACCGTTTTTCTTCCGGCTTCCTGGTTTTCCGCTCCGGCGCTGCCGTGCTGCGGCGGTCATGGACGAACCGCGTTTGAACACGTTTGCATCGCCCGTGGCAACCAGCGAGGCGCGCGCCGTGCTGGTGGGCGTCGATCTCGGCCCCGGCACTTCGTTCGACGACACGCTCGATGAACTGGCGCTGCTCGCCGAATCAGCGGGTGATACTCCGGTTGCGCGCTTGATCGCGAGACGCAAGGCCCCCGATGCGGCGCTGTTCGTCGGTTCCGGTAAGGCCGACGAAATCAAATCGCTGGTCGAAGAGAGCGGCGGCCATTGCGTGATCTTCGACCAGAGCCTGTCTCCGACGCAGCAGCGCAACCTCGAGCGTCATCTCGGTGTCGAGGTGCTCGACCGGACGGGGCTCATTCTCGAAATATTCGCCGCCCGCGCGCAAAGCCACGAGGGCAAGCTTCAGGTCGAATTGGCGCAGCTGCAGTACCTGAGCAATCGACTGGTCCGGCGCTGGACGCACCTCGAACGCCAAAAGGGCGGAGTCGGCCTGCGGGGCGGCCCCGGCGAACGTCAGATCGAACTCGACCGTCGCATGATCGGCGAGCGCATCAAGGCGCTGAAGGCCAAGCTGGTCAAGCTCAAGCGTCAGCGCGGCACCCAGCGCAGGTCCCGCGAGCGTGCTGGCACCTTCCGCATCTCGCTGGTGGGCTACACCAATGCAGGCAAGTCCACGCTCTTCAACGCGCTGGTGAAGGCCCGCGCCTACGCGGCTGATCAGTTGTTCGCCACGCTCGACACCACGACGCGTCAGCTCTATCTCGAGGAAGCCGGCCGTTCGGTCAGCCTGTCCGACACGGTCGGCTTCATTCGCGACCTGCCGCACACGCTGGTCGAGTCCTTCCAGGCCACCTTGCTCGAGGCGACCGAGGCCGATCTGCTGCTGCACGTTGTCGATGCCTCCAGCCCGCTCCTGGAAGAGCAACGGCTGGAGGTCGAGCGGGTCCTCGTCGAAATCGGAGCAGCCGACATTCCGCAGATCCTCGTCTACAACAAGCTCGATCAGCTGGGCGATGCGCAAACGCCGCGGGTGCTCATCGATGCGCTGGAACTCGGTGGCACGCGTCGCGTTCCCCGGGTTTTCGTCAGCGCGCGGCATGGCACCGGCCTGGCCGAATTGCGCTCGCTCCTGACGCAAGCCGTGCAGGGTGCCAGCGGCGCCGCTCTGCCCGCCAGTGCCGATACGGCGACGCCCGGGGCGAGCGACGATTTCCCCAACGACGATTCCGTCAGCATCGATCCTGCATCCGGCAGGCTGCAACGACACGCATGAACACTTACCAAGACGCAAACGCAAAGCGCCCGGTGCGCACCTTTGCCGCAGTGGCAGGCTGTGCTGCGGCCCTGACCGGGCTGCTGCGCGGCCTCGCACGCCGCGTCTTCTGGCGCGCCAGACCGGAGGTGCTTCTGGCCGGGGGCGGCCGCAACGACGGCCCGCCGGATCTCGATGAGCTGTGGCGCGACTTCAACCGTCGGCTCAGCGGCATGTTCGGTGGCAAAGGCGACGGCGGGCTGCAAAACGGCAGCGGTGGCAGCAGCGGCGGCGATCGCGGTCCTCCCGACATGAAGAGCGCCGGTATCGGGGCCGGCCTGATTGCGGGTGTGGTGCTGCTCATTTGGCTCGGCAGTGGCTTTTTCATCGTGCAGGAAGGCCAGCAAGGCGTGGTGCTTTCCTTCGGACGCTACAGCCACACGGTGGAGGCCGGCTTTCAGTGGCGCCTGCCTTATCCGTTCCAATCGCACGAGGTGGTCAACGTGACGCAACTGCGCTCGGTCGAGATCGGCCGCAACGCCACGGTCCAGGCAACCGGCCTGCGTGACTCGTCGATGCTGACGCAGGACGAGAACATCGTCGACATCCGGTTCACAGTGCAGTACCGGCTCAAGGATGCGCAGCAGTACCTGTTCGAGAACCAGAATCCCGATGAGGCGGTCGTGCTTGCCGCGGAGTCGGCGGTGCGCGAGATCGTCGGTAACAGCAACATGGACTCTGTGCTTTACGAGCAACGCGAGGTGCTGGCCAATGACCTTGTCACGTCCATACAGAACCAGCTCGACCGGCTCAACACCGGCATCCTGATTTCCAACGTGAACGTGCAGGCGGTCTCGCCGCCGGAGCAGGTGCAGGCGGCTTTCGACGATGCTGTCAAGGCCAGCGCCGACCGTGAGCGCTTCAGGAACGAAGGCCAGGCTTACGCCAACGACGTTATTCCGAGGGCGCAGGGGACTGCTGCGCGCTTGAGAGAGGAAGCCGAAGGCTATTCAGCCCGCGTTGCCGCGCAGGCCGACGGCGATGCCTCGCGCTTTCGCCAAGTGCTCACGGAATACCAGAAGGCGCCGGTCGTTACGCGGGACCGGCTCTACACGGACACGATGCGCGAGGTGTACTCGAACGTCAGCAAGATCCTGGTCGAGTCGCGCACCGGCTCGAACCTCCTTTACCTGCCGCTCGACAAACTCATGCAGGCCGCCGGCGTGCCAGGCGGCGCTCCCACGGCAATGTCGCCGCCGGCCACCGAAACAATGAACACGCCGCAAAGCGACGTGCGCTCGCGCGACAACTCGCGCAGCCGCGAGCGAGAAGGCCGCTGAGGCGAGGAGAACAATCATATGAATCGCATCGGCATGATGGTGGCGGGCGTGCTGCTCGCTTTGATGGTGGCCTCGTCGACCTTGTTTCTGGTTGATCAACGGCAGTTCGCGGTGCTTTATGCGCTGGGCGAGATCAAGGAGGTCATCACCCAGCCCGGCCTCAAATTCAAACTGCCGCCGCCGTTCCAGAACGTCGTGTTCCTCGACCGGCGCATTCAAAGCCTCGACAGCCCTGAGACGAGGCCGGTGTTCACCGCAGAAAAGACAAGCCTGGTGATCGATTGGCTCATCAAGTGGCGCATCACCGATCCGCGCCAGTTCATCCGCACCAATGGTGCCGACGTGCGCAATGCCGAAGCACGTTTGGCGCCGATCGTGCAGGCCGCGCTCAACGAGGAAGTCACCAAGGTCACGGTGCGCCAGATGCTTTCAAGCCGGCGCGACGCTGTGACACAGGGTGTGATCCGCCGCGTCGAGGACGATGCCAAGAACTTCGGTATCGAGATCGTGGACTTGCGCATCAAGCGGGTCGACTTCGTTGCCAGCATCACCGACGCGGTTTACCGACGCATGGAGTCAGAGCGCAAGCAAGTGGCCAACGAGACGCGCTCGACCGGCCAGGCCGAAGGCGAGCAGATCCGCGCCAACGCCGACCGGCAGCGGGAGGTGATCGTTGCCGAGGCTTATCGCGATGCGCAGAAGATCAAGGGCGAGGGCGACGCGAAGGCTTCGGCCCTGTATGCCGAAGCATTCAGCCGCGATCCGGCATTTGCGCAGTTTTACCGGCAGCTCGATGCCTATCGTTCGAGCTTCCGCAACAAGACGGACGTGATGGTGCTCGAGCCGACCAGCGAATTCTTCCGAGGCATGCGCGGCACCGGCGGTGCCGCGCCAGTGCCGGCGGCACCTGCACGGACGAAGTGAGCAAGCGGCGCAGCTCGGCATGTGGGAGACGCTGTTCAATGCGCTCGCCCTGGTGCTGGTGTTCGAAGGCTTGCTCCCCTTTCTCGGCCCACAGCGCTGGCGCAAGCTGTTCGAGCAGGCGACCCGCCTGAGCGACGGTCAATTGCGCTTCCTGGGCTTGTCCAGCATGCTCGGCGGCGTGCTGCTTTTGTTGTTGCTCGCCGGCTGAGCGCACCGGGCTGCGGCGGGCCGCACACAGGGGCGCCGGTACAATGCGTTTTTAATTCCCGAGCCATTTCATGACGTCTGCTTGGCTGCTGCCCGAGCACATCGCCGACGTGCTGCCCAGCGAGGCGCGGCGCGTCGAGGAGCTTAGACGCAGCGTGCTCGACACCGCCAGGCGCTACGGCCACGAACTGGTGATTCCGCCGCTGCTCGAGCATCTGGAATCGCTGCTTTCCGGCACCGGCCACGAGCTCGACCTGCGAACATTCAAGTTGGTCGATCAGCTGAGCGGCCGCATGCTCGGTCTGCGCGCCGATACCACGCCACAGGTCGCACGCATCGACGCTCACCTGCTCAACCGCCATGGCGTGACCCGGCTTTGCTACTGCGGGCCGGTGGCTCATACGCTTCCTGCCGGTCTGCAGACCAGCCGCGAGCCGCTGCAGTTCGGTGCCGAGGTGTACGGCCACGCCGGCCTGGAGGCCGACCTGGAAGTGCAAGACTTGGCGCTCGACAGCCTGGCCGCTTGTGGTGTCGGCGGGTTGGTGCTAGATCTGGCCGATGCGCGGATCGTGCGGGGGCTGCTCGACGGCGTGGCTTGCGACGCGGCCCTTTCGCAAGCCGTTTACGCCGCCTTGGCGGCCAAGGACGCCACGGCCCTGCGCCGACTCGGCGCCGAGTTTCCTGAAGAAACGCAGCGTGGCCTGCTCGCTCTGACGTCGCTTTATGGCGCGGCCGACGTGCTGGATTCGGCCGAGACGGCCTTGCCGCAGCGCCCGATGATCAGCGCCGCACTGCGCGACCTTCGCTGCCTGGCCGCGCATGCCGCGCTGGCGCATCCGGAGGTGACGGTCGGCTTCGATCTGGCGGATCTGAGCGGCTATGCCTACTACAGCGGCGCGCGCTTCGCGATATATGCCAAGGGCTCGAGCGACGCACTGGTACGCGGCGGGCGCTATGACGAAGTCGGCGCGGTGTTCGGGCGCAACCGCCCGGCGGTCGGTTTCAGCGCGATCGACCTCAAGCAGTGGGTCCGCCATGCAGGCGCCACCGGCCGACGAGCCGCCATCCGTGCGCCCTGGAGCGAAGATCAAACGCTTCGCTCTGCGGTACGGGCACTTCGTGCGCAAGGCGAAACAGTCGTGTGCATGCTGCCCGGCCACGAGCATGAAACCCTCGAGTTCGCCTGCGACCGCGAGATCGTCGCAGTGGGCGGCGAGTGGCAGGTGCGCGTTCTGTGAACGCGGCAAAAGACGGACGACAGATGCAGGACGAGAAGATGCAAGCAAGCAAGCCCGGCCGTGATGTGCCGCGCGGGGCCGGCCGCAACGTGGTTGTGGTCGGTACGCAATGGGGCGACGAGGGCAAGGGCAAGGTGGTCGACTGGCTGACCGATCATGCGAGCGCCGTGGTGCGTTTTCAAGGCGGGCACAACGCCGGCCACACACTGGTGATCAAAGGGAAGAAGACGGCGCTGCAGCTGATTCCTTCCGGCGTCATGCGCGATGGCGTGGCTTGCTACATCGGCAACGGCGTGGTGGTCGATCCGACGCATCTTCTGGCCGAGATCGAGCGGCTCGAGGCGGCCGGTGTCGAGGTGCGATCGCGGCTCTTCATCAGCGAATCGTGCCCGTTGATCCTGCCGTTCCACGTGCAACTCGACCATGCGCGCGAATCGCTGCGCGAGACCTCCGGTGCCGGCAAGATCGGCACCACTGGCAAGGGCATCGGCCCAGCCTACGAAGACAAGGTCGCCCGGCGCGCGCTGCGCGCGCAAGACCTCAAGCACCCGGTGCGCTTCGCCGAAAAGCTGCGCGAACTGCTCGACCTGCACAACTTCGTGCTGCAGGGCTTTCTGGGCGCGAGCCCGCTCGAGTTCCAGCCGATCTTCGACAACGCGATGAAGATGGCGGAGCAGATGAAGCCCATGCTTGCCGACGTGGGCGTGCTCATCCGCAAGACGCACCTGGCCGGCGGCAGCGTGCTGTTCGAAGGGGCGCAGGGCACGCTGCTCGACATCGATCACGGCACCTACCCCTACGTGACTTCCAGCAACTGTGTGGCCGGAAACGCCGCGGCCGGCTCCGGCGTCGGACCGGACCAGTTGCACTACATCCTGGGCATCACCAAGGCCTACACCACGCGCGTGGGCAGCGGGCCGTTTCCGACCGAGCTGCCGATGGACGAACCGGGCACGGTCGGCCACCATCTTTCCACCGTGGGTCAGGAGCGCGGCACTGTGACTGGCCGCGCTCGCCGGTGCGGCTGGCTCGACGGGGCGGCGATGAAGCGCTCGGTGCTGATCAACGGCATCTCAGGCCTGTGCATCACCAAGCTCGACGTGCTCGACGGGCTCGAAGAGATCAAGATGTGCGTCGGCTACGAGATGAACGGGCAGCGTATCGACATCCTGCCGCTCGACGCCGATGAAATCATTGCCTGCCGGCCGGTCTACGAAAGCTTTCCCGGATGGGCGGGCAGCACCGTCGGCATGACCCGCTGGGACGATCTGCCGCCGGGTGCGCAGCACTACCTCGAGCGGGTGCAGGCTTTCATCGGCGCGCCGATCGACATGGTGTCGACCGGGCCGGACCGAGAGCACACCATTCTTCTGCGCCATCCTTATCACGGTTGAAGCCGCTGGCATCACCAATCACCTCACGCGCATGCTCACCGACGACGGCAAGAACCTCTACGTCTCCTGGGACGAGTACCACATGCTGATCGAGCGGTTGGCGCTCAAGGTGCATAACTCGGGCTGGGCTTTCGACCAGATACTGTGCCTGGCGCGCGGCGGCATGCGGCCCGGTGACATCCTCTCGCGCGTGTTCGACAAGCCGCTGGCCATCATGTCGACGAGCTCCTACCGTGCCGAGGCCGGTACGTTGCAGGGCCGGCTCGAACTCGCCAAGTACATTACCCTTCCAAAGGGGGAGTTGGCCGGACGGGTCCTGCTGGTCGACGATCTGGCCGACTCCGGCGTCACACTCAAGGCGGTGGTTGATCGGCTGCGTTGCACCCCAGACATCAGCGAGCTCAGGTCGGCGGTGATCTGGGTCAAGGGCGCGTCCAATTACACGCCGGACTATTACGTCGAATCGTTGCCGACGAGCCCTTGGATTCACCAGCCCTTCGAGGAATACGACACTTTGCGGCCCGACCGATTGGCGCGGAAGTTTGCAATTTGAGGACGGTGCAAGTCTTGTTCTTCGTGTTCGCCGGGGTGCCGACGTGAAAGTCGACACGAGCGTCTGCACGATTCCGAACCTGCCCTTCTATTCCTATGCCCAGCGCTGCTCGCCTACGCAAAAGGCCAGCGCACTGCGCTGGCCTTTTATGATTTTGGTGCCCAGGAAGGGACTCGAACCCCCACGAAGTTACTCGCTAGTACCTGAAACTAGTGCGTCTACCAATTCCGCCACCTGGGCCGTATACCGAAGCCGGAGATTTTAGCATCAAGCAAGAAGACAAAACAAGCAGCGCTGTGCTCGGCGCGGCACTGATGAGCGAGGTTTCGGGCATGGTCCAGGGCCATCGCGATGGCCACGGTTTCGTGCAGCGCGACGATGGCGAAGCCGACATTTATCTGTCGCCCCAGGAGATGCGCGCGGTGCTGCACCGCGACCGCATTCGCGTGCGCGTGATCCGCTACGACCGCAAGGGCCGGCCCGAAGGCCGCGTGCTCGAAATCGTCGAACGCAAGAAGGCGCCGATCATCGGCCGGCTGCTGCACGAGAGCGGCATCTGGCTGGTTGCGCCGGAAGACAAGCGCTACGGCCAGGACATCATGATCCCGAAGAACGGCATCGCGACCGCGACTGTCGGGCAGGTGGTCGCCGTCGAGTTGACCGAGCCGCCGTCGATGCATTCGCAGCCTTTGGGGCGCGTGACCGAAGTGCTCGGCGAGATCGACGACCCCGGCATGGAGATCGAGATCGCCGTGCGCAAATACGAAGTGCCGCACCGCTTCTCTGCCGAGACCATGGCGCAGACGGCCAAGCTGCCCGACAAGCTGCGCTCTGTCGACAAGAAGAACCGCATCGATCTGACCGACGTGGCCCTGGTCACCATCGACGGCGAAGATGCGCGCGACTTCGACGATGCGGTTTACTGCGAGCCGGCGACTCTCGGCCGCAGTTCCGGGGAGGGGCAGCCGGACGGCTGGCGATTGCTCGTGGCGATCGCGGACGTAAGCCACTACGTCAAGCCCGGCGAGTCGCTCGACGACGACGCCTACGAGCGTGCAACCAGTGTCTACTTTCCGCGCCGCGTGATTCCGATGCTCCCGGAGAAGCTCTCCAACGGACTCTGCTCGCTCAACCCGCACGAAGATCGTCTGGCGATGGTGTGCGACATGCTGGTCGATGCCACGGGAGAGATCCATGCGTACCAGTTTTTCCCCGCGGTGATCAATTCGCAGGCACGCCTGACCTACAACGAGGTCGCCGCCGTTCTTGCCAATACCCGCGGCCCCGAGGCGCACAAGAGGAGCGAACTGGTGCCGCACCTCCTGCACCTGCACGAGGTCTACCGCGCGCTGCTCAAGGCGCGTGCTGCGCGCGGCGCGGTCGATTTCGAGACCGTCGAGACGCAGATCGTCTGCGACGACGTCGGCCGCATCGAGAAGATCGTGCCGCGCACGCGCAACGACGCCCACCGAT
>NZ_JACDCW010000146.1 GCF_013817345.1 Methylibium sp. | reverse complement strand
GGTGAGCTGCTTCGATGCTGCTGACCGTCTGGCCGCGTGGCACCCGCAGGCCGGCCTCGGCGAGCAGTTTCTTGGTGAGCTCCTTGTCGCTGGCGATGCTGACTGCGACGTGGTTCGTCTGGCTGGTGATCGTCGCCTGCACGCGCTGCTGCAGCGCGCCCCAGCCGAGCTGGAACAGGTTCGCCGATTCGGTCAGCCGTGTGATGGGAATCCCGCGTTGCTCGGCGGCGTCGACGATGGCACGGGTGCTGGGCCCGATCGCGGCGCGAGCGGCGAGCGAGCGCAGCTCGATCAGCACCGGCTCGAGCGCGAACGCTTCGCCGGTGGCCAGCCGCTCGACCAATGCGAGCGCGACCTCGATGGCGCGCTGAGCCACGCTCTCGCTGCGGTAGGCAACGACGACGCGGTAGTGGCGCGGCCGGTCGCGCACCATCCGCGCCTTGCCAAAGCCGACGGCCGGGCCGGCCAGGCACTGCAGCTCGAGCGTCACGTGCTCGACGATGTGGGCCATGTAGGTGCCGGCGCGCAGCCGCTCGACGAAGCCCCCGACGTAGCCAGGCGAGCAGCGGTGCTTCTGCAGCGTGGGGAGCAGGGCGAGCAGGCGGTCGGTGAAGCCGTCCGGGGAGGCCGACGAGACGTCGTCAAGCCCTTCGAGGTCGATCACCGCCAGCAGGCAGGGCCGCGGCGAATGAATGTTGGGACCGCGCAGCAGGCGGCGTTCGACGAGCTTCACGATGCCGCTCCCTGGAAGCGGCCTTGGGCGCCGCTATCGGGCGTCGCCGTCACCGCACCGATCAGGTCGACGAGCGTCTTGGGGATGGGCCGGGCCCCTACGTCGTCGCGCGACTCGCTGGCGCCTGTCCTGCCGCCGTCGTGGCGGTAGTGGGCGCCAGCCGGCAGCAGGTGCAGCGTGACGTTGAAGAGCTCGAGGCTTTCCTTATCGGCGGCGTCGAGGTAGTTCGACAGCATTTCGCAGCCATTGATCAACGTCACAGCGCCCTCGCCGATGATCTCTATGCCGTGGCCCGGCTCAATGACGAGAGCGGTGTTTTCGTCGATGCCAGCGCCGAGCAGATATGGGTTCTGGGCGACGATGGCGGGCAGCCGGCCGAGCCGCTGGCGCTCCGAGAGGTGCTGGTCGCTGACGACCCGGCGCACGAAGCCAAGGCCGGCCGCGAGGTGCACCAAACTCTTCTGCGGCAGGATGTCGCGGCTGCCGTCGAACAGCATGTGTACCGACATCACCGATGCGCCGGCGCTGGTGCCCGATGCAGGCGCCGCGCTCGCGCAGGGCGCGATGCATGGCCTTGTCGATGCGGGTGCCGCGGTCAGCGCGATCAGCCGCTTCTGGTCACCGCCGGTCATGAAGATACCGTCGGCCTCGTAGACCTGCTGGGCCGCGGCCTCGTCGCTGGCATCGTCGCGGTTGGCGATGGCGATGGCGATGGCGATGGCGCTGCGGCGCCGAGGGTTCCGAAGGCTTCGTCGTTTGCGCCCCCACATTTCCTCGTGCAGCGTGCTCGCGGCGGTGTGCCGGCACGGCTCGGGCGAGCTGCACGGGGTTCTTGACGTCGCGCACACAGGCGACGGCGCCGAGTGCGTCCTCGCTGTCATCACAAGGCATCCCTCGTGTTCTTTGAATTGCCAACGCCACCATGCGTCACGACCGCAGGGAACGCCTTGCTCCGCTTCATATTCGGGTCATGAAACGGTTGCCGTGCCCCATCAGGGCCCGGCCCAGGGCCCCGAGGGCGTGGTCATTCATGGGCGTCGCGCAGGTTGGTGTAGATCCGCGTCGCCAGCAGGCCGACAGGGGTGGAGTGGTTGGCAGGCGAGAGCAGTCCGATCAAGCGGGCCATTGCCTCAGCGCGGCCGGTCACGCCGGCCAGCCGGTCAGAGAGAAGGCGCAGGTCGGCATTGAAATCGCCGGCGGTGGCGCGATCAAGGCCGGCGAGGTGATGGCTCAGGACATCGGCCACCGTCGTGCCGCGGGCGGGGCGGGGCGGGCGCGAGACGGCATTGGCAGCAGGCGCGACGACGCGCTTCGGGAAGCGGCGTGACGGCCGCCGCGGCGGCGGCGGCGGGGGCGATCCCGGCGTAGCCGCCCCGGGCGCAGCGGCGATCCAGTCGGCGACCAGCGCCTGCTCCCAGGCCGTGAACACGCCGAACATGGGCGAGCCTTCGTCGTGCAGGAGCCTCCAGAAGCGGCTGTTCACCGGCGGCTGGCCGCGCCGGATCCAGCCCAGGCCTTCAAGTGCACGCAGGAAGTCGGGCAGGCGGGCCGGCTCGCTTAGCCACTCGGTCACCGTTTTGCCACCGACGCTGCAGTAGTCGGAGTGCAGCGGCGCGCCCACCACGGCTTTGTTGGCTAAAACGCCAAGCAGCTCGCGCTCCATGTCGAACGACTCGATTGCATCTACCGTACCCATGCCGAGCAGGTTGAGCTTGAAGCCAGCGGCGACGCGCGCGAAGAATTCGCGGCCGCTTCCCAGGCGCGGCCAAGCCGCGAGCAGGCCGTCGAGCGCCTGCCGAGCATGACCGCTCGCCCCGTTGTCGACGGTGACATGCAGCGTGAAGTAGTAGGGGTCGATGTCGAGCTCGGCCAGCTCATAGGCGGTGATGGGCAGGTGCAAGGGCAGCTGCTCGTAGCCGAGGTTGAAGCCGATAAGTTCGGGAAGGAACTCGTCGGCATGGTGGGCGAGCGCGAGCTGAATGGCGCCCTGGGTGTAGTGCTCGTCAGCCAGCCGTTCGGCACCGTGGCCTTCGAGGCCGTGGCTGGAGAGCAAATCCCGGTAGAGGGCGACGTGGTTCTGCGCCCGCCGGCCCTGGCCCAGCTCATCGAGGTAGATGCGAATAAGGGCACCGAATCGTGCGTCGTTCCAATGCGGCAGCAGGCCGTATAGCCACGCACCGTCGACCAGCTTGGTCGGAGCGACGGCGCGCAGGAAGTGCAGAGCGTGCGAGCGAGTTGAGAAGAAGCGGCGCGGCGCTCCAGCCTGCCGCTCGTCGAGGTATTGACGGTAGCGCTCGGCAGCTTCGCGGTTTTCTTGCTCCAGCCATACCGGAAGCGAGCGGATGTGATCGGGAAAGTCGCACGCCAACTCGCTAGTGGCGTCGATCTGATCGAGCAGGAACGAGCGCGACGCCGAGCGCGCCAGCTCGTCAATCTGCCCGGGCCCGCCTCCGCCCTCACGCAGCAGCGCTGAGTACACCGAAACGGCGCGGGCGCGGCGCGGCGGTGTCGCGTTTGGGTCGGCCCGATGAATCCCGGAGACAGAACTGTCTTTCAATTTTAGCAATCCACAAAAGAGTTCGTGCCGCGGAGGAGCAAGCGACATACCCGTTCCCTAGAACGTACGGAGAAGTTGTTGCCCTCAACCATTCCGACTGCTGGCAGTCGAGGCTTTCTATCGGGACAGCCTGTGAAAGTGACTCGGGGTCCTATCGATATCCAGCCTCTCGTTGAAGTGGCGGCGGGTGTCCCCCGTGGGGGGTCATTGACACAGTGGCGAAAGCCTGCGAAGGGAGTTGAGGGAGCGTTCGCCCGAAAACGGCGGGTCTCCTGACCGGCCAGTAGTCGGCTCTTGCCTGTCGAGTCCTGAGTTCATCCGCTCGACTTTCAAGATGCAGGCCCAGCTCTTGGCTCGGGCGCGAGAACTGAGCTTGAACTTCCTGTCGTCCGAAATCGCGCCTTCAACCGGGACGGCAGCGCTACAGCAGTGCGGCGGCCAGGAACCACAGCCGGCGGCCCAGGCCAGTGTGCGGGAGCACGCTGCGTGGCGCCACAGTGCCAGGCACAGGAACAGCGGCGCGAAGTGCAACGCCACTGGCAGGCCCATGGGCGCACGTTGTGCCACAAGCATCAGGGCGGCAAAGCTTGCCAGCAGGTTCAACAGGCCGCGGCGACGACGATGTCGCGCCAGAACACCATTGCTGCCGGCCGCTCGCCGCGCCAGCGGCGGGCGAAAAAGCCGCTTCGCTGCGCAGCGCCCGGCACGATGTGCGGCTTGCTCTTCTGGCCGCCGAAAATGCCCAGCAACATCAGCAAGGACTGGAATCGTTGTAGATGCTGAGGTACACGCCCAGAGTGGCGCTGACGTAGTTGGTTTCCAGCCCGTCCTGCGCTCGCTTGAGGTCATGCACCCGAGGAGCCAGCCATGCCAAGGCGCGACTTTTGCGGCCGTGCTGGGCGGGGCTCAGAAGCTCCTCCTCGAACGCTCGTCCGGCAACTGGTGTGCCGCATTGACCTGCTTCCGCAAATAGGTGACTGCCGCATCGAGCTGCTCCGGCTTCAAGGCATAGGGATCGAACCGTGCCATTCCCCAAGCTCGCATCAGGTCGCCCAGCGCCCGCTCGCCGGGCACATATTTCATGGACCAATCGCCGAACGTGCGTTCGTTGGTCGGCTCGCGCGCCAATTCCGGTCGGCTCGCGCGCCAATTCCGTTACGTCGGAGGCGGCGGCGGCCGACAAGCAACTACAGGCGATCCTTCAAACCATCAGCTCCCAGCTGGTGAAGCTGCTCACTCGGGATGTCGCTCGCCGCCTGTGAAAGGTGAGCAGTACCTTCGGGACCGGTCGTTGGCGCGGTGACAGGCAGTGCCGCGGACGCGGAGCGTCGCAAAGGCGCTGCACGCCACACAGGCGCAGCATGCGATGGGCCGCAGCCAAGCTTGGAAAGCCCCGGATGCCTTGCCCGCGCCTTCACGTCTCGGGCTGACAGTGCGCTTCATGCCATTCTTGGTCGTCGATTCATTAATCGGGGAAGGCCGCATCGACAGCGGCGCCCGGTCGAAGGTTTAGCCGCTGTTCGATACGAAAGACATGGTCAAGTGGTCGTCGAGGCCTGCCTCGGCGGCTGCGACGTTGGCGAGCGATGATCGGGCCACTGACGGAGATGTTTATCCCGGAGCACGTTAGCGCGATTTCTGGAGTGTGACCGGTTTGAGCGTCCGGTAGTGAGTTCGCCAAGCAGGGCGTCCAGCGCCGCCACGCCACTAAGAACAACTTCGCGGCTGAACACCGCGCCATGCTCGTTCGGCGTCAGCCGCGGAAAGACCTCCAATCCGCTCGGTCCAGCACCATGCGACGTGGCTTGACGCGCTCCACCGCCTCAAGGAGCGCTTGGACCAGCCGTGCGATTCAGTAGTGACGCGCAGTTCGCTCGCCATCTCACCCAGGGTCACATACCGGGTGGTGTCGCCTTCCCTCACGCCTTGCAGCAGCTATTGCAGCGCCAAGGTCGTCTTGCCGGCGCCGGGTTCGCCGTTGATCATGCAGACCATGCGCACCGCACCGAGATCCTGTGCAGCAAGGACGAAGTGCAGGAAGCAGGCCTACTTCGACGACTACGTGCTGTATGGGCGCTGTATGGGCCTCATACCCACGACGGGCCACGTCTGGCCATGAGCGCCTGGAACGTCTGCCGCGACATGAGGTCGCAGCGCTCCGGCACCTTGCGGCCAGCCGAGTTGCTTGCATCCGCGGCCATGTCGGACGCGCGGATCCTGGAAGGCTCGGTCGAAGAGCTCGGCCTTGATCCGGCCGACTACGGCACGCACTCCAAGCGGCGCACGAAGGCAACGCTGTGCCATTCAGGGGTGCCCGACATCGCGGTCACGGCGACGTGTATACCCTTGGTAGGCGATTTGCAATCGACACGGCGCTGTGGGACTGGGCACTCGACGACCCCATCAGCGGCCGCACGGTGTATCAGCGTCGACTCGTTAGACTCTTTGCGGTGACGTCAGCACAAATCGCTGCGTCCTCGCGGCACTGGGGGCCCCTGCCTCAGAGCCGAAGCGCATGACGCGCGTCTAACTGGTCGACGACCATGTGATGCTGCGCGACGGCATCCGCTCGGTGCTCGAATCAGCCGGCCACCAAGTGGTGGCCGAGAGCGCCGACCTGACGACCGCCCTTGGCGAATTGCTGCGTTTGAGCCCCGAGGTTTTGCTGCTCGATCTCAACCTCGGCCAGCGCTCGGGGCTCGAACTCCTGACTGCCGTCATCAGGATCGTGTGGCGGCGACCGGCCCATTCACCACCGTTCTGGCAGCCGCCGTGATGTGTGAAACACGCGCAGGATCTCGACCGTCTCGCCCCGCACGCGGTAGGGAACGATGTAGCGCGTCTTTGCCACGATCAACTCGCGGGTGCCGGGCACTCGACCAGGCCGACCGAGACCCGGCTGCTCCGCAAGAATTGAGACGGCATCAAGTACGCGCTTGACGACCAAACCCGCGGCCGTGGCGTCGTCAGCCGCGATGTAGGTAGCCTCATCGTCAAGGTTGCGCAGTGCCTTGCGCAGCCACCTAACGCGCATTCACTTTCCACTTCTTGGCCAGTGCAGTGACATCCTTGTCGCTGGCAAAGTCACCGGCATCGGCTTCCTTCAGCGCCGCCTGGATCTCGCCGATCTGCCACTCGTTGTTTTCGACGTAGGAACGGATGGCTTCAGCGGCCAGGAACGACTTGCTGCGCTGGGTCGCTTCGGCCAAGACATCGAGGCGGTCCTTGACGTCGTCTTCAAGGCGGACGGTCATGGTCGTGGACATGTTGGGGCTCGCAGCGCTTGAACGTACACACAATACCACAACGGCGCACTTCGTTCGCTGACTTACGTCACGGATGCAGTCATGTGAGTGGCTGTGGAGCACGGCGCCGATGACGGGTTTCGGGCAGGTCAACCGCGCATCTGGATCTCCGGACTCGAGAATCTTGGAGGACCTTGCGCTTGAGTCGGTCCGCGGACATATCGGATCGGCGGTGGCGCGGCGGCACATCGGTGTGAACGACCATCGCCGCACCCTGGAACGGTGCAGCAGGTCCTCGCGTGATGCCAAGGACCCGGACCTGCGCGCGCATTCAAGCAAG
>NZ_JACDCW010000038.1 GCF_013817345.1 Methylibium sp. | reverse complement strand
AACAGCGGATCGGCGAGCCGATCCGCTGTTTTTTCGAGCGCGAAGGCGAGGCGCGCTTTCGTGACGTGGAGCAGGCCGTCATCGCGGAGCTCTGTGCCAAGGCAAACACCGAAGGCGTGCTGGCCACGGGCGGCGGTGCGGTGCTGCGCAAAGCCAACCGCGCGCTTCTGCATGCCACTGGCACGGTGATCTATTTGCGTTCCACGCCGGAGGAACTGCACCGCCGGCTGCGCCACGACACGCAGCGCCCGCTGCTCCAGGTCGCCGATCCGCGTGCGCGCCTGCAGCAGTTGTTCCGCGAGCGCGATCCGCTGTACCGCGAGGCGGCGCACTACGTGATCGATACCGGTCGGCCCTCCTTGCACACGCTGGTCGGCATGGTTCTCATGCAGCTCGAGCTGGCCGGACTGGTCGATCCGTCGCGCGTGCCGTCACCCGTGGAGCCGCCCCGGCCCGGCTGAGGGCTGTGCAGCGCTCGTACACTCGTACGCATGCCGGTTTCAACAGCGTCCGCGAGTTCCCTGCACCAGATCGAGACGGTCGATATCGCGCTCGGTGAGCGCGGCTACCCGATCCGCATCGGACACGGACTGCTCGGCGAGGCGGCCAGTTTCGACGGCGTGCCGAAGTCGGCGATGGCGATGGTGGTGAGCAACACCACCGTGGCGCCGCTCTATGCGCCAGCGCTGATCACCGCCCTTCGCAAGCGCCACGCCCGGGTTGAGCTGATCGAGCTGCCCGACGGCGAAGACCACAAGGATTGGGCCACGCTCAATCTCATCTTCGACGCCCTGCTGGCGCACGGCGCCGACCGCAAGACGGTGCTCTATGCGCTCGGCGGCGGTGTGGTCGGTGACATGACCGGCTTCGCCGCCGCGAGCTACATGCGCGGCGTGCCTTTCGTGCAGGTACCGACCACGCTGTTGGCGCAGGTGGATTCGTCGGTGGGCGGCAAGACCGGCATCAACCACCCGCGCGGCAAGAACATGATCGGCGCGTTTCATCAGCCGCGGGCGGTGGTGGCCGACCTCGACACGCTGGCCACGCTGCCCGAGCGTGAACTGCGTGCCGGCCTGGCCGAGATCATCAAGTACGGGCCGATCGCCGACGCGGAGTTCTTCGGTTGGATGGAAGAGCACCTCGATGCACTGCTGGCGCGGGAGGCGGCGGCCTTGCGCTATGCCGTGCGCCGCTCCTGCGAGATCAAGGCCGAGGTGGTGGCCCACGACGAGCGCGAAGCGGGCCTGCGCGCCATCCTTAATTACGGGCACACCTTCGGGCATGCGATCGAGGCCGGGCTCGGTTTCGGCACCTGGCTGCACGGCGAAGCGGTGGCCTGCGGCATGGTCATGGCGGCCGATCTCTCGGTGCGGCTCGGCCACCTGCCCGCCGAATCGGCGCAGCGGATCGCGCGCCTGATCGAGCGCGCCGGCTTGCCGGTCGTCGGCCCCAGGCTCGGCGCCGAGCAGTATCTGGCGCTGATGCGGTTCGACAAGAAAGCGGAGGACGGCGAGATCAGATTCGTGGTCGTCGACTCGATCGGTCATGCGCTGTTGCGTGGGGCGCCCGACGCGGTGGTGCGCGAGGTCATCGCGCGGCACGGCGGCTGACGTCGCCGCCGCTGGCCGCATGGCCCTCGCGCCTTACGCCAGCGATCCGGCCCTCTGCCGGGGGCGCCGTCACCCGGAGCCGCCGGCCCCAACCCGAGACGACTACCAGCGCGACCGCGACCGCATCGTCCACTCCACTGCGTTTCGGCGCTTGGTCTACAAGACGCAGGTCTTCCTCAACCATGAAGGCGACCTGTTCCGCACGCGGTTGACGCATTCGCTCGAGGTCGCACAACTCGCCCGCTCCATCGCCCGTGCGCTTGGCTTGAACGAGGATCTCGTGGAGGCCATCGCGCTGGCGCACGACCTGGGCCACACGCCCTTCGGTCATGCCGGCCAGGACGCGCTCGACCGCTGCCTGCGGAATGCCGATCCGGGCAGCGGCGGTTTCGAGCACAACCTGCAGTCGCTGCGGGTGGTCGATCAACTCGAAGAGCGCTATGCCGACTTCGACGGCCTCAATCTGAGCTTCGAGACGCGCGAAGGCATCCTCAAGCACTGCTCCGGGCGCCACGCGAAGGCGCTCGAGGCGGTGGAGCCGGGCGGAGTCGCTCGGCGCTTCATCGACGGCACCCAGCCGAGCCTGGAAGCGCAGCTCTGCAACCTGGCCGACGAGATCGCCTACAACGCCCACGATGTCGACGATGGTGTGCGCTCAGGGCTGATCGGCATCGAACAACTCGAAGAAGTGCCGTTGGTTTCGCGCTGTCTTGCCCAGGTGCGCGACCGACATCCCGGCCTGACCGGCCGGCGGCTGCTGTACGAGACGCTGCGGCGCCTGCTTTCGGTGCAGGTCTATGACGTGATCGACGCCAGTCGCGTTGCCCTCGCGACCTTGGCGCCGGCCGACGCTGACGCAGCCCGGCTGGGC
Organism: Methylibium sp.; assembly: GCF_013817345.1. GTDB lineage: Bacteria > Pseudomonadota > Gammaproteobacteria > Burkholderiales > Burkholderiaceae_C > Methylibium. The sequence goes on along the minus strand of NZ_JACDCW010000038.1, from coordinate 30,682 downwards.
CCGGCCATGATCTGCTTTTCGCCTTCGATGCGACAGGAGAGTGCCGCGCTCAAGCGCTTTCTGTTCCGTTGCCTCTACCGTCATCCGCAGGTGCTGGCCACCACCGAGCGTGCGCAGGGCGTCGTGCAAGAACTGTTCGAGGCCTTCGATGCCGACGCAGCCGAATGGCCGCAACGCGGTGCAACGGGCAGTGACCGCTATCGCGCCCTTGCCGATCACATCGCCGGCATGACGGATCGCTATGCGCTTCGTGAACATCGACGGATGACGGGACGCGATGTCTTCGAAGCGGAGCCCCGTGTCGCCTGAGTGACATTTTTCGTCAGCAAGCTGCAACACCGAGTGTTGCCCCCGCTATTGCCCGCGAGACCCGGTCGATATATTTCGGCGAGGCAGTGACCAACAGCACAGTGGCTGAGCAGCAGGCGTCTCATGCAGGCCGTCGCGACCGATCCACAAGAAATTTAGGAAACCGCTCCCATGAAGAAATCCCTCGTTGCCCTCGCGACGCTATCGGCCATGGCCGCAAGCGTGCACGCGCAGTCGAGCGTCACCTTGTACGGCGTCGTCGATGTCGGCGTTCGAATGACCGACAACGCGGGCTCGGACAATGAGGACCGCTTGACGTCCGTGAACGGCGCAGGCGCCGACACCACGGCTGGCGGCATCACGCCGAGCCGCTGGGGTATCCGGGTGACCGAGGATCTGGGTGGCAACTACCGCGCGCTGGCCAACATCGAAGCCCGTTTTCTGGCGGACAGCGGCTCGCCTCAGACGACCGAGCAGTTCCAGCAAAGCTGGGTGGGCTTGGTCACGCCCTTCGGCCAGGTGACGCTCGGGCGCCAGTACAACGTGCTGTTCGATGTGTCGGCCTTGGCCTTCTCGCCATTCAAGACGATGGGCCCCTTTCTCGAGTCGTACAAGCCGGAGATCGGCATGGCGCTCGGCGCGCGCAACAACAACATGTTGAAGTACGCGATTGCCCTGGGCGGCTTTGTCGCGGAGCTCCAGGTCAGCGCTGGTGAAGGGAGCCGGGAATCGGGGGCCGCCACCTTCACCAACGGCAAGTCCATCGGTGGCATGGCGCGCTACAAGTTCGGCGACATCACGCTGGGCGGCGGTTACCTCGAGCGCGAGTTCAGCGGCGAACACAAGGCCAAGGCCAGCTTGGTCGGCATCGGCTACGACAACCGCAAGCTGTACCTGAACGCCTTCTACATCCAGAACGACATCGACGAAGACTTGGCACTACCGCCGGGATTGACCGCACGGGTTGCCGGACCGGCCATCCTCTACACCGCGACGGGCTTGGACAACGGCATCCTGACGGGTACGTCGCCTGTCCCTGGCGACACAGGAACTGCCCTCAGTTCGCTTCCCTTCGGCTTCGGCTCCGACGATCGCAAGATGTTCAGCGTCGGCGGCACCTACCTCGTGACGAATGCGTTCAACGTCGGCCTTCAGTACTGGCGCATGGAGCAAGAAGGCATCACGCCCTTCATTCCCGCAGAGGGCGAGGTGGACTACTTCGCCGCTGTCGCGCAGTACGCGTTTTCCAAACGCAGCTCGATCTATGCGATCGTGGATCACACCAAGACGAGCGGCGACCTGACGCTCGTTCAGCGCGGAGCCGGTGCCTCTTCAACGGGCGGCACCGCCGGCCCGGACTCGCGCACCGGCATTGCCGTCGGTATCCTTCACCGTTTCTGACGCGACGATCTGCGAAAGAATGCCGAGGCGCGCTTGCGTCTCGCTCCAAGGGGCACCGGGGTGCCCCTTTCCTTTTCGCCCCGAATCCCTCGCGCTTCCTCATGGCCCGCCTACCCCGTCTCCTTGTCGCCGGTTTGCCGCATCTCCTGAGCCAGCGTGCGCAGCACGGGCAAGTCATGGTTCGCGACGACGACGACAGGCGTTCGCTGCTGCAGCTGCTGCGCGATGCCGCCGCACAGCACGGCGTTGCGCTGCACGCTTATGCGGTGCTCGACGGGCGCTTCGACCTCATCGCCACGCCACAACAAGCCGCCGGCTTGAGCCGGCTCATGCAGGCCGTGGCGCGCCGGCATGCGTCGGCGTTCAACCGGCGTTATCAGCGCACGGGGGGGCTGTGGGAAGGCCGATTCCGGGCGGCGGTGATCGAGCCCGAATCGTGGTTGCTGAAATGCATGGTCTATGCGGAGCAGTTGACGCCAGCGCAAACCTCGCGAGAAGGCGGGTCGGCCGTCGATGGCGCTTGGTCCAGCCGTGCCGGACATTGCGGGCAAGCGGCCGATTCGCTCTTGACCGATCCCCTTGCGTACTGGTTGCTGGGCAATACGCCATTCGAGCGGGAGGCGGCTTATCGTGTGCTGTGCGAGCAGGCGCTCACATCAGCAGAGATAGACAGGATTGAAGGATCGCTCAGAGGCGGCGGCGTCCTGGGGGGCAGTGCCTTTACGGAAAGGCTTCGGCAGAGCGTGGGCCGACCGGTACGGCCTCGGCCCAGAGGACGGCCAAGAAAGGCCGTTACGGCTTAGCTTGTAAGTGTCCCCATTTAAAGTCACACAAAACGATGGTGGACTTAAATTGAACCTGACCCCATTAATTTGCATTGCATGGCTTTTAGCGCTGCAGTAGCCTAGGGAGTTTCCCGCCCAGGAGAGTGCTGTGAGTTCGTCCGCCCCGACCCGCCAAGTGATTGCCGCTGCCGCGCAGCAGGGTCTGTACGACCCGACCCAAGAACACGATGCCTGCGGCGTGGGCTTCGTCGCCCACATCAAGGGCCACAAGACGCACCCGATCGTCGCGCAGGGCCTCAAGATTCTCGAGAACCTCGACCACCGCGGTGCGGTGGGAGCCGACAAGCTGATGGGCGATGGCGCCGGCATCCTGATCCAGATCCCCGACGAGTACTTCCGCGCCGAGATGGCTTTGCAGGGCATCGCGTTGCCGCCGCCGGGCGAATACGGCGTGGGCATGATCTTCCTGCCCAAGGAGCATGCCTCCCGGCTGGCCTGTGAACAGGCTTTGGAGCGCGCGGTGCGCGTCGAAGGCCAGGTCCTTATCGGCTGGCGCGACGTGCCGGTGGATCGCGAGATGCCGATGTCGCCGACCGTGCGCGCCAAGGAGCCGGTGATCCGCCAGATCTTCATCGGCCGCGGCACCGACGTGATCGTGCCCGACGCGCTCGAACGCAAGCTCTACGTGATCCGCAAGACCGCCAGCAGCGCGATCCAGGCCCTCAAGCTCACTCACAGCCACGAGTACTACGTGCCGAGCATGAGCTGCCGCACCATCATCTACAAGGGCCTGCTGCTGGCCACGCAGGTCGGCACCTACTACAAGGACCTGCAGGACGAACGCACGGTCTCCGCACTCGCGCTAGTGCACCAGCGCTTCTCGACGAACACCTTCCCGGAGTGGCCGCTGGCCCACCCTTACCGGATGGTCGCCCACAACGGCGAGATCAACACCGTCAAAGGCAACTTCAACTGGATGCGCGCGCGCCAGGGCGTGATGAAGTCGCCCGTGCTGGGCGAGGACCTCAACAAGCTCTACCCGATCAGCTTCGAGGGGCAGAGTGACACCGCCACCTTCGACAACGCGCTGGAGTTGCTCACGATGAGCGGCTACCCGCTCGCCCAGGCCGCGATGATGATGATCCCTGAGGCCTGGGAGCAGCACGCCACGATGGACGAGCGCCGCCGCGCCTTCTATGAATACCACGCGGCGATGCTGGAGCCCTGGGACGGTCCGGCCGCCATGGTGTTCACCGACGGCAAGCAGATCGGCGCCACGCTCGACCGCAACGGTCTGCGCCCAGCGCGCTACATCGTCACCGACGACGACCTGGTGGTGATGGCTTCGGAGTCGGGCGTGCTGCCGATTCCCGAGAACCGCATCGTCAAGAAGTGGCGCCTGCAGCCCGGCAAGATGTTCCTCATCGATCTGGAGCAGGGCCGCATCGTCGATGACGAGGAGCTCAAGACCCAGTACGCCTCGGCCAAGCCCTACCGGCAGTGGATCGAAAACGTGCGCATCAAGCTCGAGGCGATCGAGGCGCCGGCCGACATGGCCGCTGCAACGCCGGCCTTCGGCGAGAGCCTGCTCGACCGCCAGCAGGCCTTCGGCTACACGCAGGAAGACCTGAAGTTCCTGATGAGCCCGATGGCACAGGCGGGCGAGGAGGGCATCGGCTCCATGGGCAACGACTCGCCACTGGCGGTGCTGTCGGATAGGAACAAGCCGCTTTACAGCTACTTCAAGCAGATGTTTGCGCAAGTCACGAACCCGCCGATCGATCCGATCCGCGAGGCTATCGTGATGTCGCTCAACAGCTTCATCGGCCCCAAGCCCAACCTGCTCGACATCAACGCCGTCAACCCGCCGATGCGGCTCGAGGTGGCGCAGCCGATCCTCGACTTCGCCGACATGGCGCGCCTGCGCTCGATCGAGAAGCCCACCTCGGGCAAGTTCAAGTCCTACGAGCTCGACATCGTTTATCCGCTGGCCTGGGGCGACGAGGGCGTCGAGGCGAAGCTGGCGTCGTTGTGTGCCGAGGCAGTGGACGCCATCAAGAGCGGCCACAACATTCTCATCATCACCGACCGCCGCATGAACCGCGAGCAGGTCGCGATTCCAGCGCTGCTGGCTTTGTCGGCGATTCACCAGCACCTGGTGCGCGAGGGCGTGCGCACGACGGCCGGCCTCGTTGTCGAGACCGGCTCGGCGCGCGAAGTCCATCACTTCGGGGTGTTGGCGGGCTATGGCGCGGAAGCCGTGCACCCGTATCTCGCGATGGAAACGCTGGCCGCGCTGCACAGCGATCTCTCGGGCGCGCTGAGCGCCGAGAAAGCAATCTACAACTACATCAAGGCGATCGGCAAGGGCCTGTCGAAGATCATGTCCAAGATGGGCGTGTCGACCTACATGTCGTACTGCGGCGCGCAGTTGTTCGAGGCGATTGGCTTGGACAAGCCGCTGGTCGAGAAGTACTTCCGCGGCACCGCCTCGCAGGTCGGCGGCATCGGCGTGTTCGAGGTGGCGGAGGAGGCGATCCGCATGCACCGCACGGCCTTCGGCGACGACCCGGTGCTCGAGAGCATGCTCGACGCCGGCGGGGAATACGCGTGGCGGGTGCGCGGCGAAGAGCACATGTGGACGCCCGACGCGATTGCCAAGCTGCAGCACAGCACGCGCGCCAACAAGTACGAGACCTACAAGGAATACGCGCAGCTCATCAACGACCAGTCTCGCCGCCACATGACCTTGCGCGGCCTGTTCGAGTTCAGGGTCGATCCGAGCAAGGCGGTGCCGCTCGACGAGGTGGAGCCGGCGGCCGAGATCGTCAAGCGCTTCGCCACCGGTGCGATGTCGCTGGGCTCCATCTCGACCGAAGCGCACAGCACCCTGGCCATTGCGATGAACCGCATCGGCGGCAAGAGCAACACGGGCGAGGGCGGGGAAGACCCGGCCCGCTATCGCAACGAGCTGAAGGGCATTCCGATCAAGCAAGGCACGCTGGTCAGCGAAGTGATCGGCGCCAAGGTGATTGCCGCCGACTACGCGCTGCAAGAAGGCGACTCGCTGCGCAGCAAGATCAAGCAGGTGGCGTCGGGCCGCTTCGGCGTGACGACCGAGTACCTGGTCTCGGCCGATCAGATCCAGATCAAGATGGCGCAAGGCGCGAAGCCGGGCGAGGGCGGGCAGTTGCCGGGCGGCAAGGTGTCCGACTACATCGGCTTCCTGCGCTATTCGGTGCCCGGTGTCGGCCTGATCTCGCCGCCGCCGCACCACGACATCTACTCGATCGAGGACCTGGCGCAACTGATCCACGATCTCAAGAACGCGAACCCGCGAGCGAGCGTGAGCGTCAAGCTGGTTTCGGAAATCGGTGTGGGCACCATCGCGGCTGGCGTCGCCAAGGCCAAGAGCGACCATGTCGTGATCGCCGGCCACGACGGCGGCACGGGCGCCTCACCGTGGTCCTCGATCAAGCACGCCGGCACGCCCTGGGAACTGGGCTTGGCCGAAACGCAGCAGACCCTGGTGCTCAACAACCTGCGCGGGCGCATTCGCGTTCAGGCCGACGGCCAGATGAAGACCGGCCGCGACGTGGTGATCGGCGCGTTGCTCGGCGCCGACGAGTTCGGCTTCGCCACCGCGCCGCTGGTGGTCGAGGGTTGCATCATGATGCGCAAGTGCCACCTCAACACCTGTCCGGTGGGCGTGGCCACGCAAGACCCTCTGCTGCGCGCCAAGTTCCAGGGCAAGCCCGAGCACGTCGTCAATTTCTTCTTCTTCGTGGCCGAAGAGGCACGCCAGATCATGGCGCAGCTCGGCATTCGGACCTTCAACGAGCTGATCGGCCGCGCCGACCTGCTCGACACCAAGAAGGGCATCGGTCACTGGAAGGCGCGCGGCCTGGACTTCTCGCGGGTGTTCCACCTGCCGCAGGTCGCCGCCGAGGTGCCGCGTCGTCAGGTGGAGGAGCAGGACCACGGCCTCGCCAAGGCGCTCGACGTCAAGCTGATCGAGAAGTGCCGGCCCGCCATCGACCGCGGCGAGAAGGTGCATTTCATGGAGGAGACGCGCAACGTCAACCGCACGGTCGGCGCCATGCTCTCCGGCGAGCTGATCCGCCACCGGCCCGAGGGGCTGCCCGACCACACCATCTTCATGCAGATGGAAGGCACGGGCGGCCAGAGCTTCGGCGCCTTCCTGGCGAAGGGGATCACGCTGTACCTGATCGGCGATGCGAACGACTACACAGGCAAGGGCCTCAGCGGCGGCCGTGTCGTGGTGCGCCCGAGCATCGAATTCCGCGGCGATGCGTTGCACAACATCATCGTCGGCAACACGGTGCTCTACGGCGCCACCAGCGGCGAGGCCTTCTTCCGCGGCGTAGCGGGCGAGCGTTTCGCGGTGCGCCTGTCGGGGGCGACCACGGTGGTCGAGGGCACCGGAGACCACGGCTGCGAATACATGACCGGCGGCACGGTGGCGGTGCTCGGCAAGACCGGGCGCAATTTCGCCGCCGGCATGTCGGGCGGCATCGCCTACGTGTACGACGAGGACGGCAGCTTCGTGCAGCGCTGCAACACGGCGATGGTCGCGCTCGACAAGGTGCTGCCTGCCGAGGAGCAGCGCGCCAGCCAGGACGCCGCGATCTTCCACAAGGGCCTGGCCGACGAGCTGCTGCTCAAGAAGCTGATCGAGGACCACCACAAGTGGACCGGCTCGCTGCGCGCGCGCGACATCCTCGACCACTGGGCCAGTGCGCGGGGGCGGTTCGTCAAGGTGTTTCCGAGCGAATACAAGCGCGCGCTCGGCGAGCTGCATGCGCACAAGCAGACCGGCGAGACGATCGCCAAGGCCAAGGTGGCGCCCAAGAAGAGCCGCACCGTCGCGGTGAAGTAAAGGGGCGCGGTGCGTGTGCGCCCTTCGTCGGGCGGCGCGCCTTCGCGTCCACGAATATCGGTCAGTACGGGAAAAAGAATCATGGGAAAAATCACCGGCTTCATGGAGTTCGAGCGCGTCGAGGAAGGCTATGCCCCGGTCGTCGAGCGGCTGAAGAACTACAAGGAATTCGTCATCGGGCTCAAAGCCGACGACGCGAAGATCCAGAGCGCGCGCTGCATGGACTGCGGCACGCCGTTCTGCAATTCGGGCTGCCCGGTCAACAACATCATTCCGGACTTCAACGACCTCGTGTACCGCAACGACTGGGCAAACGCCTTCACGGTGCTCGACTCGACCAACAACTTTCCCGAGTTCACCGGCCGCATCTGCCCGGCGCCCTGCGAGGCGGCCTGTACGCTCAACGTGAACGACGATCCGGTCGGCATCAAGTCGATCGAGCACGCCATCATCGACCGCGCTTGGGCCGAGGGCTGGGTCAAGCCGCAGTTGCCGAAGATCAAGACGGGCAAGACCGTGGCCGTGGTCGGCTCCGGCCCGGCCGGCATGGCCGCTGCGCAGCAGCTCGCCCGCGCCGGCCATGAGGTCACGCTGTTCGAGAAGAACGACCGCATCGGTGGCCTGCTGCGCTACGGCATCCCCGACTTCAAGATGGAGAAGTCGCACATCGATCGCCGCATCGAACAGATGCGCGCCGAAGGGGTTCGGTTTCGCGCCGGTGTCATGGTCGGCGAGTTGCCCAAGGGCTCGAAAGTCATGAACGTGGCCCGCCAGACCATCACGCCGGAGCAGCTCCGGGCCGACTTCGATGCAGTGCTGCTGACCGGCGGCGCCGAGCAGTCGCGCGACCTGCCGGTGCCGGGCCGCGATCTCGACGGCGTGCATTTCGCGATGGAGTTCCTGCCGCAGCAAAACCAGGTCAACGCGGGGGACGCAGTCGCGCGCCAGATCATGGCGACCGGCAAGCACGTGATCGTGATCGGCGGCGGCGACACTGGCAGCGACTGCGTGGGCACCAGCAACCGCCACGGTGCGAAGAGCGTGACCCAGTTCGAGCTCATGCCGCAGCCCCCGGAGGAAGAGAACAAGGCGCTGACCTGGCCCTACTGGCCCTACAAGCTGCGCACCAGTTCGAGCCACGAAGAAGGCTGCGAGCGCGAGTTTGCCATCGGCACCAAGGAGTTCATCGGCGAGGGCGGCAAGGTGACGGCGCTCAAGACGGTTCGGGTCGAGTGGCAGGGCGGCAAGATGGTCGAAGTGCCCGGCAGCGAGGAAATCCTGAAGGCCGATCTCGTGCTGCTGGCAATGGGTTTCGTCAACCCCGTGGCTTCCGTGCTCGACGCCTTCGGTGTCGAGAAGGACAACCGGGGCAACGCGAAGGCGAGCACCGACTTCCTCGGTGGCTACCGCACCAACATCGGCAAGGTCTTCGCGGCCGGCGACATGCGCCGCGGCCAGTCGCTCGTCGTATGGGCGATTCGGGAAGGTCGGCAGGCCGCCCGGGCGGTCGACGAGGAGCTGATGGGCGCGAGCGACCTGCCCCGCTAGGGCCCGGCTCCGGACGCGCGCCAGGGCACACACAGTCGCGCGCCACAGCCGCGCGTCACATCCGATCTGCAAGGTGCGTCACGGTCGTTCGCGCGACGGGGCGCACAGCCCCGGCGCGCTCCGACTCCGCTCGGTGTTATCCCCTATCATGCTTGCCGCCGGCTCGGTTCGAGCCGGCGTTTTCGTATTGGGCCCATGACAAGTCGCTCCGTGCCGTCGTCCGCCGACAGCCGCCCACCCCTGGTCGAACTCAAGCGCGTCACCTGCGGTTATGGCGAACGCGTGATCCTGCGCGACGTCGAAGTGGCGGTGCCGCGCGGCAGCGTGGTCGCACTCATGGGCACGTCGGGCGGCGGCAAGACCACGGTGCTCAGGCTCATCGGCCGCCAGATCGACCCGATGGCCGGGCAGGTGCTGTTCGATGGGATCGATATTTCCACGCTCGATCGCGATGCGCTTTATGCCGTGCGTCGCCGAATGGGCCTGCTGTTCCAGTTCGGTGCGCTGTTCACCGATCTGTCGGTGTTCGACAACGTCGCCTTTCCGCTGCGCGAGCACAGCGGCCTGCCCGAGGTCATGATCCGCGACTTGGCAATGATGAAGCTCAACGCGGTCGGCCTGCGCGGTGCGCGCGAGCTGATGCCCAGCGAGATTTCGGGCGGCATGGCGCGACGCGTCGCGCTGGCGCGTGGCATTGCGCTCGATCCGGAGCTCATGCTGTACGACGAGCCGTTCGCCGGGCTCGACCCCATCTCGATGGGCGTGGCTGCACGGCTCATCCGCGAGCTGAACCAGTCGCTCGGCATCACCAGCATCGTCGTATCACACGATGTGGACGTAACCTTTTCCATCGCCGACCAGGTCGTCTTCCTCGCCAATGGCGGCGTGGTCGCCCAGGGCACGCCGCAACAGATGCGCGAGAGCTCCGACCCCCTAGTGCGCCAGTTCGTCGACGGCGAGCCTGACGGCCCCGTGCACTTTCATTACCCGGCGACAACGATCGAGCAGGATTTCAGGATGGGGCCCCGATGAGCTGGTGGCGGCCCAGCGACGTCGGTTTCGCGGTGCGCAGCGGTCTGACGGCGCTTGGCGCGAGTGCGCGGCTGTTCGTGCGCCTGGTCGCCAGCTTCGGATCGGCTTTCCGGCGCGGCCGGCTCATCGTCGAGCAGGTGCATTTCCTCGGCAACCATTCCCTGGCGATCATCACCGTCTCGGGCCTTTTCGTCGGCTTCGTGCTCGGCCTGCAGGGCTACTACACGCTGCAGCGCTACGGTTCTTCCGAAGCGCTCGGCTTGCTGGTGGCGCTGTCGCTCGTGCGAGAACTCGGGCCGGTGGTTACCGCGCTGCTGTTCGCCGGGCGCGCCGGCACCTCGCTGACCGCTGAGATCGGCCTCATGAAGGCGGGCGAACAACTCACTGCGATGGAGATGATGGCCGTCGACCCGGTGCAGCGCGTGCTCGCTCCTCGTTTCTGGGCAGGGGTGATCACGATGCCACTGCTCGCGGCGGTGTTCAGCGCCGTGGGCATCATCGGTGGCTACCTCGTCGGCGTGGTGATGATCGGCATCGACGCCGGCGGCTTCTGGTCGCAGATGCAGGGCGGCGTCGACGTGTTCGCCGACGTAGGCAACGGCGTCGTCAAGAGTTTCGTGTTCGGCGTGACCGTCACTTTCGTCGCGCTGCTGCAGGGCTTCAACTGCCAGCCCACCCCCGAGGGCGTTTCTCGGGCCACCACACGGACCGTGGTGGTGGCATCGCTGGCCGTGCTGGGGCTCGATTTCCTACTCACCGCGATGATGTTTTCCATCTGAACGCGGCGCACCCGAAGGGAGAAGGCGAAATGCAAAAATCGAAGTACGACCTGTGGGTCGGCCTGTTCGTGATGATCGGCGCGGTCGCACTGCTGTTTCTGGCGCTCAAGGCCGGCAACCTGCTGACGCTGAGCTTCGAGGACACCTACACCGTCAACGCCCGCTTCGACAACATCGGCGGGCTGAAATCCGGCGCGCCGGTCAAGAGCGCCGGCGTGGTGGTCGGCCGCGTGGCGTCGATCGGCTTCGACAAGGTCACTTACCAGGCCAATGCCGAACTCCACCTGGAGAAACGGTTCACGTTTCCGAAGGACAGCTCGGCCAAGATCCTGACCTCGGGCCTGCTCGGCGAGCAATACATCGGCGTCGAGCCGGGTGCGGAGGAGGCGGTGCTTGCTGCCGGGGACCGCATCACGATGACGCAATCGGCGGTCGTGCTCGAAAACCTGATCAGCCAGTTTCTGTTCGACAAGGCGGCAGATTCGGGCAGCAACGCAGGAGAGATCAAGTGAGCCGTTCGAGACGCTGGCGCCGCTGGCTGGGTGCCGCCTTGGCCGTCGGTTTTCTGGCCGGTTGCGCCACGCAGCAACAACCCGATCCATTGGAGAAGCTGAACCGCAAGGTCTACGGCTTCAACGAGACGGTCGACAAGTACGTGATCGTGCCGCCGGCGCGTGTTTATCGCGACGTGGTGCCGAGCACCGTTCGCCTGGGCGTCGACAACTTCTTCAACAATCTGAAAGACGCCTGGTCGGCGGTCAACCTGCTGCTGCAGGGGCGCCCTGCCGACAGCGCCAGCGACACCATGCGCTTCGCGGTCAATACCGTGCTGGGCATCGGCGGCTTCGTCGATTGGGGCAGCGAGCTGGGCCTCGAGCCGCACTACGAAGACTTCGGCCAGACGCTCGGCGTGTGGGGCTTCGAGCCGGGTGCCTATATCGTGTGGCCCATCCTCGGCCCCTCGACGGTGCGCGACTCGATCGGCCTGCCCATCGACATCAAGGCCTCTCCCGACCAGTTGGCCAGCCCCCTGGCGGCCAGCGCGACGCTGACCGTCGTTCGCGTCATCAACACGCGCGCCGGCCTGCTCCGGGCGACCAATCTGCTCGACGACATCGCGCTCGACAAGTACACCTTCGTGCGCGACGCATTCCTGCAGCGCCGCCGCAATCTGGTCTACGACGGCGATCCGCCGGAGGACGATTACGATGAGCGCCCCGATCTGCCCTTGCCGGCACCCGGCGCCGCCTCGCTTCGTTCCGGGACCGCCAGCGAAGCGCCGGTGCGCTGAAGCGGTGTTGGGTGCGCCGGAGCACATTGGGCCGGGTTCAGCGCAAGTTGAATTGAAATGCCGTGAGCGGTTGCTGAACCTCGCGCAGCAATCAGGCTCGAAACCAGTGATCGGGAGTTGTTCCAGAACCGAAAGGATTGCATGTTGAAACGTCAATTTCTCGCCCGCCTCGTCGCCCTGGGCGTCAGCGCATTCGTGTCGGTGCATGCACCGGCCCAGGCTCAAACCCAGACGCCCGATGCGCTGGTCAAGCAGGTGTCAGGCGAAGTCATCGACACGGTCAAGGCCGACAAGAGTTTGCAGACCGGCGACGTCAGCAAGATCATGGCGCTCGTCGACGCCAAGGTGATGCCGCATGTGAACTTCGAGCGCATGACCGCCGCGGCGGTCGGGCGCTACTGGCGGCAAGCCACGCCGGAGCAGCAGCAAAAGCTGATGGCCGAGTTCAAGACCCTGTTGGTGCGCACTTATTCCGGTGCGCTGAGGGAAGTGAAGGACCAGGTCGTGGAGGTACGTCCGATGCGCAGCCGGCCCGAGGACACCGAGGTCATCGTGCGCACGGAAGTCAAGGGCAGCGGCCAGCCGATCCAGCTCGACTACCGGCTCGAGAAGCGAGCCCAGGGGTGGAAGATCTACGACGTCAATGTTCTCGGCATCTGGCTGGTCGAGAACTACCGCAACAGCTTCGCGCGAGAAATCTCCGCCGGCGGCATCGACGGCTTGATCGCCAAGATGACCGAGCGCAACAAGTCGGCCGCCTCCAAGAGCTGAGGCCGCGACAGCCATGCTGCTGCTGCCGGAAACCCTCGGCATGCGTGAGGCGCGCGACACGCTGCGCTTGCTGACGCTCGCGCTCGAACGCGAGACCGAGCCCTTGCTCGTGATCGACGGCTCGCAGCTGCAGCAGTTCGACTCCTCGGCGCTCGCGGTGTTGCTCGAGTGCCGGCGCCTCGCGCAGACCTGGGGCAAGCGCTTCGAGTTGCACGCGCTGCCGCCCAAGCTCGTGGGGCTGGCCCGGCTGTACGGGCTCGATCTGCTGCTGGAGCCGCCGTCGGTGCAAGCAGCGGTGCGAGCGCGCTAGAGGCGGTTAACGCTCGCAGCCCTCCCTCGGCCTCAACGGGCTCGGCCTACAAGCCCTTCTCGACCATTTCGAGCAAGCGCTGCCCGAGCGGCTGCACCTGCGCCGGGCTCAAGGCGTGCAGCGGACCGTCGATCACCAGCAGGGATAGCCCGTGCACTGCTGACCAAGCCAGGAACTCCGCGCCCGGCCGGCGCTCGGCGGGCAGCACGCCCGCTTGCACCATGCGGTCGAGCGCGGCGCCCAGCAGTTGAAACGGGTTCAACCCGCTCTCGCCGGCCTTGGCGGGATCGGGCGTGCCGATGATCTCTTCGGACACAGAAAACGCGGTGCGGAACAAGCCTGGTTCCGCCTGCGCGAAGCGCAGGTAGCCTGCGCCCACCGCTCGCAAGCTCGCACGGGCGAATTCCTTGCCGCGCCGGCCTCGGCCCAGCCGCGCCAGCTCTTCCTCCATGGCAACGGCCAGTGCCGCCAGGCCCGCCGCTCGCACGGCCTGCAACAGATCGTTGCGACTCGCGAAGTGCCGGTAGGCCGCATTCGGCACCACGCCGGCGCGGCGAGTGGCCTCCCGCAGCACCACCGCGTCGGGCCCGTCGGCACGCGCCAGCTCGATCCCGGCCTCGATCAGCGCTCGCCGCAGGTCGCCGTGGCGGTAGGTGCTGCGTTGCGGTGGAGCGCCGGGTGCCGTGCTCTTCATGACTGCTCGATGTGAACGATGGAAACAGGATGTGGACAGTGTCCATGATTTCTGGTCGGATATTGTGGACACCATACACAAACAAAGTGTACGCTGTCCACACACGCTCATTCAACCGCTTCGGCGTCTCGTAAAGGTCGTGGCAGCGCCTTGAACCCGTGCCCTGCCCGTGTCGAACGATTCCTCGTGTTTCCTGCCCACCCCTAATATGAAAGGAACTGAAATGCGCATCCAACCCTATCTTTTCTTCGAAGGTCGCTGCGAAGAGGCGATCGAGTTCTACCGTCGCGCGCTCGGCGCCGAGCCGGGTGACTTCATGCGCTACAAGGACAGCCCCGAGCCCGCCATGTGCCCGGCCGGCAGCGCTGGCGCCGAGAAGGTTATGCATGCCTCCTTTCGGATCGGCGACAGCGAAGTGATGGCCTCGGACGGCATGTGCTCGGGCAAGCCGAATTTCCAGGGTGTCTCGCTGTCGCTGTCCGCGCCCGACGCGGCCGCGGCGGACCGGCTGTTCACCGCCCTGAGCGACGGCGGGCAGATCCAGATGCCGCTCGGGCCGACCTTCTTCTCGCCGAGCTTCGGCATGGTCGCCGACCGCTTCGGCGTGTCGTGGATGATCGTCGTGGCCCCTTGAGCCACGCCAGGCAACGAACCCGAGGAGATGACGATGATGAACACCGAACCGCACGAGCAGCATCGCTGGCTGGATCGACTCGTGGGCGAATGGACGTCCGAATCCGAAGCGGCCTGCGAGCCCGGCGCGGCGCCGCAGAAGTTCAAGGGCACCGAGAGCGTGCGCGCGCTCGGCGGCTATTGGGTTCTCTGCGAGGGCCGTGCCGAAATGCCCGGCGGCGAGACGGGCACCATGCTCCTGACGCTAGGTTACGACCCCCAGGCGGCTCGCTACACGGGCACGTGGGTCGGCTCGATGATGAGCCACCTGTGGATCTACACGAACGGATCGCTCGACGCGGCTGGCAAGGTGCTGACGCTCGAGTCTCAGGGCCCGAGCTTCTCGGGTGACGGCACGCTGGCGACCTACCGCGACGTGATCGAGATCAAGAGCCCTGACCACCGCATGCTGACCTCCCACGTGCTCGGTGACGACGGCGAATGGACGCAGTTCATGACGGCGAACTACCACCGCAAGTGGTAGCCGCGAGGAATGGCGGGTCGGCACCTACTTTGAATTAGGGGAGGCAGCAGCCAGCGGCGCCTCTATCTCCGACAGTTCGAGTCCCGGCATCGACCGGCCCCCACTGACTCAGGAGAACCGTATGAGCAAGAAAAACATCGCACGCGCGGCCGGATCCGCAGGTTTGCTGGCCGGCTTGTTGACGCTGGCCGTTGCTTCGCCTGCCTGGGCTTCGGACGATCAGCGCTCCTGTGCGGGGCTGCCTTCGCACGCGCAGCTCAAGGCGGCCCTGACGCAGGCGCGGCATGCCTCCAACGGCGGCTTCGATCTCGACATGTGGGGCACCGTCGTCAACCGCGACGGCATCGTGTGTGCCGTAGCCTTCACCGGCGTCGAGCGTGGTTCGCAATGGCCGGGCAGTCGGGTCATCTCGGCGCAGAAGGCCTACACCGCCAACGCTTTCAGCTTGCCGGGTCTGGCGCTTTCCACCGCCAACCTCTACACCGCAGTACAGCCGGGCGGCAGCCTTTACGGCCTGCAGCACAGCAATCCGGTCGATACATTCGATGCCTACAAGGGCGAAGGCCGGCGCTTCGGTCAACCGAACGATCCGATGACGGGCAAGCGTGTCGGCGGCATCAATGTCTTCGGCGGCGGGCTGGCGCTGTACAACGCGAACAAGGCGCTGGTGGGTGCGGTAGGCGTGTCCGGTGACAGTTCCTGTGCCGACCACGCCATCGCTTGGCGCACGCGGAGCGCGCTGGTGCTCGACTACGTGCCGGGGGGCGTCGGGCCGGGCGGTGTGGACCAGATCAGCTTCGAAGGACCATGGTCGCAGCCTCACTGCGTCCCAGGGGGCGCAGGCGCGGAAGACGCGGTGGTGGCGCAGTTGCCGCCCACCCGCAAGTAGCGCAGCAACGCGCCGGTGGAGCTTCGGGCAGCTCTTCTGCCCGAACGCCTTCGAGGTCGTCGGCGCAGCCGTTCGCCGCCTTGCCCATGGCGGGGCGAGCGCAGGGTGCCCTCGGGTAGCATCCCGCGCACATGCAGTGGCCCTACGAACTCCTCATCGGCTGGCGCTACACGCGCGCGGGCCGCGGCGGCCGGCGCAACGCCTTCATCTCCTTCATCTCCGGCGTCTCGATGCTCGGCATCGCGCTCGGCGTGGCCGCGCTCATCATCGTGCTGAGTGTGATGAACGGCTTCCAGAAAGAGGTGCGCGACCGCATGCTCAGTGTGGTGGCGCATGTCGAAGTGTTCGGCGGGGGTGGCGCGGCCCTGGCCGACTGGCGCGCTCTCGCGGCGCAGGCGATGCAGCACCCGGAAGTGCGCGGCGCCGCGCCCTTCATCGCGGCGCAGGCCCTGGTGGCGCGCGGCGAGGACATGCGAGGCGTGGTCGTGCGCGGCATCGACCCCGCCGAGGAGCCCAAGGTCACGCCGCTGGCCGCCGAGCTGGCCGGGACCGTGCTCGCCGAACTGCGGCCCGGCGATTGGGGCATCGTGCTCGGCGGCGAGCTCGCGCGCAGCCTGGGCGTGCGGGTGGGCGATGCGGTCACCATCGTCACGCCCAATGGGCAGGTCACGCCGGCCGGGGTGGTGCCGCGGCTCAAGCAGATGACGGTGGCGGGCGTGTTCGAGTCCGGCCACTACGAGTACGACAGCGGCCTGGCGCTGATGCACGTGGACGACGCAGCGCGGCTCTTTCGCGTGGAAGGGCCCACCGGCGTGCAGCTCCGCCTGGACGACCAGCAGGACGCACGCACGGTCGCCGCCGAACTGGCGATGAGCCTGGGCCCCGACGTGGCGGTGCGTGACTGGACCCGCACCAACCGCAACTGGTTCGACGCGGTGCAGCTCGAAAAACGCATGATGTTCATCATCCTCACCCTGATCGTCGCAGTGGCCGCGTTCAACCTTGTGAGCACGCTGGTGATGACGGTGACCGACAAGCAGGCCGACATCGCCATCCTGCGCACCCTGGGTGCGAGCCCGCGCTCGATCATGGGCATCTTCATGGTGCAGGGCGCGCTGTCGGGCGTGCTGGGCACGCTGGGCGGGCTGGCACTGGGCCTGCTGGTCGCGCTCAACATCGACGTCATCGTGCCGGCGCTCGAGCGGCTGTTCCAGGCGAGCTTTCTGCCGGGCAGCATCTATCTCATCAACCGCATGCCGAGCGATCCGCAGATGGCCGACATCGCGCCCATCGCGCTGATCTCGCTGGTGCTGGCCTTCGTGGCCACGCTCTACCCGAGCTGGCGCGCGAGCCGCGTGCAGCCGGCGCAGGCCTTGCGCTATGAGTGAGGCGGCGGGGGACGCGGTCTTGCGGGGCCGCGGCCTGCACAAGCGCTTCCGCGAGGGCGGCCTCGACGTGGCGGTGCTGCAGGGCGTGGACATCGCCGTGGCGCGCGGCGAAACCCTGGCCGTGGTGGGCGCTTCGGGTTCGGGCAAAAGCACCTTGCTGCACCTGCTCGGCGGGCTCGACGAACCCAGCGCCGGCAGCGTGGAGCTGATGGGCCGTGCGCTCAGCGGCCAGGGCGCCGGCATGGACGCCGCGGCCCAGGGCGCCTGGCGCAACGCGCACCTCGGGTTCATCTATCAGTTCCACCATCTGTTGCCCGAGTTCAGCGCTCTCGACAACGTGGCGATGCCGCTGCTCATCCGCCGCATGACGCGCGACGAGGCGCAGGCGCAGGCGCAGGCGATGCTCGCTTCGGTGGGCTTGGCAGGGCGCGCCGCGCACCGGCCGTCGGAGTTGTCGGGGGGCGAGCGCCAGCGCGTCGCGGTGGCGCGCGCGCTGGTCACGCGGCCGGCGTGCGTGCTGGCCGACGAGCCCACCGGCAACCTCGACCGCAGCACCGCTGACGGCGTGTTCGCGCTGATGCGCAAGCTGGCTGCGGCGGTCGGCACCGCCTATGTGGTGGTGACGCACGACGAGTCGCTGGCGGCGCGCTGCGACCGGCGGCTCTTTCTGGATCGCGGCCGGCTCGGCGACTGATCGCCATAGGTCCGGACGAGCTTCTTCATCAGCGCATGCTCGGCCACATGCGGACACCCGGCGTGATGAGCTGACCGGATTGGATCTTCGTAGACGTGGCTGTGCCAGAGCGAGGCGACAAGGGCATGCATGGCGAAACGCCGGCGATGGGCAGGCGTATTGGCGGGCATGGCATGTGCCCGAACGAAGGTTCCCGTAGCTCTAGTTTCTCTACCCAGAAAGGACTGTCATGGCCAATGCTTCAACCTCCCACGAAACGGCTCACAAGTCGCAGTCGGTGATCGGCTCGATCGCGCTCGCCCTGGTGATCGTCGGTGCCCTGAACTGGGGACTGATCGGGCTGTTCGACCTCAACCTGGTGAGTGCGCTGTTCGGCGAAGGCTCGCTGCTCACGCGCATCATTTACGTGCTGGTCGGCGCCGCGGGCATCTACGCGCTCACCTTGTACCCGCGGGTGGCTCGTTCGCCGAACACCGAAAACCGCTTCGGCTCTGACTACGGCCCGGGGCATCCCAACTTCGTCGAGCGGCGCAGATCACCGCAGCCGATGTATTGAGGCGACGTTTCGGCGCAAGGCGGAGAGGTTGCCGTGCGGGGCCCTTCCGCTTTTCGTTTTGCCGACTGTCAGTCGAGGACGGCGCATTGAAGGCCGCGCCGACGCCGCTTCAGTGGTGCGCCAGCGGGTCGTGCCCCCAGTTCATCAGAGAGTAGCGCCAGCGCGTCTCGCGCACATCGCCCGCGGGCCGCTGTGCAAGGTGGCGGTGCACGTAGCCGACGACCTTGCGCATGTGCGCCCAATCTTCGTCCGACAGATCGGCCTGCCGGGCGCGCAGCAATTCCACGATGCGCCGGCCCGAGTGGTGGCCGACGGATTCGTGCTCGCCTTCGTGCACCCACCCGACCTCCTTCGAGTCTTCGCTTTCCAGCCAGCGCTCCAGCTTGGCGGGCGCCATGTTCACGGCCTTCTTGAATTCGGCCAACGTGCTGCGGTGCTCCGCGGCAGCATCGTCCTTCGCGGCGCCGCGCTTGGCGGGGGCGCGGTGGGTGTCGGACGTGGCCATCTCAGTGCCCTTTCTTCAGCGCATCGGGCTTGTGGATCGCGGTCTTGCCGGTCTTGTCGCTCTTCACCTCGTATTGCGGATCGCCGGACGAGGCCTTGGCGGTGTGTCCTCCGGCCTTCGCGGTGCTGGTCACTTTCTTGGTCACCGTGCCGGTGGTCTTGCCCTGCGAAGTGTTCCATTCGACCGGGTCACCCTTCTTCAGTTGATCTGTCATGTGTTGACTCCTTCTTGCGGCGTTGCCGTCGCAGTGGCGGTGTTGGAATGCGGCGAAGCGGTCGCGGGCTTGCGCACCGCGTCGCCCGTCGCCTCGAGGATCAGCCGCGCCGCCTGCTCGGGTTGATCCCAGTGAGGGAAGTGGCCGCAGCGCTCGAACCAGTGCAGCCGCGCGCCGGGAAAGCGTTGCAGCGCCCGCGCGGCTTGGCGGGGCAGGCACACGCGGTCTTGGCGGCCCCAGCCGATGGTGATCGGCCCGGGCGTGCTCCCTGCCGCCGCCCCTCGTTGCTCGGGTCCGAAGACCAGCGAGCGCAGCAGGGGGTCGAACGAGGGCGACTGCGCGTAGCTGCGCATCTCCATGAGCGCCAGGTCGCCCGGCAGCGCCCAGGGCCGTGCCGAGAGCTGCGAGAGCAGCAGCGTGCGGCCGAAAGCATTGCCGGTGATCCACGGCATCGCCGGCTGCAGCAGCCGCACCAACTTGATCGACAGGCCGATCGAGCGGTGGAAGAAGCTGCGCTCCCACCCCTGCCAGAAGCCGCCGGGGTCCAGAGAGACAGTCGCGCCGATCGCACCGCGGCGCGCGAGTTCGAGCACGAGGCGCGCACCCATCGAGCTGCCGACCGCGTCCACGCCGATCAGGTGCCGGGCTTTGAGAAAGTCGCAGGTCGCGTCGGCCAGCGTCGCGATCGACACCTCGCCGGGCAGCGGCGGCGTTTCGCCGAAGCCGGGCAGATCCACCGCGATCACCTGGCGCCGCGCTGCGAGCGGCCCCAGCACCGGCGTCCATGAACGCCAGCTACCGCCCAGGCCGTGGATCAGCAGGAGCGGCTTGCCGATACCCGTCGAGAGGTGGTGCATGCCCGGTCCTTCACTTCGCGCCGCCTGCGTGCGCATGGGCGTGGGACTTTTCGGCCTTGCTGTCCTCGGCCCCGGTGTTTGCGCCGGCGCCGGCCTTGCCCGCTGCCTTGCCACCGGCCGACAGGCCCGGCTTGAGCACCACCTTGGTCCAGCCGTCGTCGCGCTTGTCGAAGTGCTCGTAGGCTTCGGGCGCTTCCTCGAGCGAGCATTCGTGCGAGACGATGAAGGCGGGTTGCGCGCGGTCGAGCTGGATGAGCCGGCACAACTGCCGGTTGTAGGCCTTCACGTTGGCCTGGCCGGTGCCCATGGAGAGGCCCTTGTTCCAGAACGCGCCGAAGTCGAAGGCGATCTCGCCCTTCCTGGCCAGCTCGTCGGCGCCGCCCGGGTCTTCCGGCACGAACACGCCCACGACACCCAGGCCGCCGGTGGCGCGCACCGACTTCACCAAGTCGTTCATGGTGCCGTTGGGCACCTCGTGGCCGGCCGGGTCGTGGCACTGGTAGCCGACGCATTCGCACCCGCGGTCGGCGCCTTCGCCTTCGGTGAAATCGAGCACTTGCTCGACATGGTCGCGGTTGCGGTCGTCGATCGCGATGGCGCCGATGCGCTCGGCCAGCGCCAGCCGGTCGGGATGGCGGTCGATCACCATCACCCGGCTCGCGCCGCGCAGTTGCGCCGAGTAGGCTGCCATGAGCCCGACCGGGCCGCAGCCGTAGATGACGATCGATTCACCGGGCTGAAAGCCGGAGAGCTCCACTGCGTGATAACCGGTCGGCCAGATGTCGGCCAGCATCACGTAGTCGTTTTCTTTCTCCTCGGCATCGTCGGGCAGCACGAGGCAGTTGAAGTCGCCATAGGGCACGCGCAGGTACTCGGCTTGGCCGCCTTCGTAGGGGCCCATGTCGGCGTAGCCGTAGCCCGCGCCGACCTTGCCCGGGTTCATCGACAGGCAGGCGCTCGTGTAGCCCCGCTCGCAGTTCTTGCAGTAACCGCAACTGCAATTGAAGGGTATGCAGACCTTGTCGCCGACCTTCACGCGCAGCACGGCCTTGCCGACTGCGATCACCTCGCCCAGGTTCTCGTGGCCGATGATGCGGCCCGCCTCCAGGCTGGTGCGGCCCTCGTACATGTGCAGGTCGGAGCCGCAGATGTTGCTGCTGCTGATCTTGACCAGGACATCGGTGGCGTACTCGATCTTCGGATCGGGTACCTCCTTGACTTGCACGTCGTGTGGGCCGTTGTAGACGATGGCTTTCATGCGGCGGCTCCTTCGGTTGAGGCGGCCCCTGCGGAGGGCAGATGCCGTACCCGCAAAAGAAAACGGCGAAGCGCTGAGCGCTTCGCCGTCGTCGACAAGCCGGGAGCTTTAACGCTGGCTTGGCGCGGTGACCGCGTCGTCGCCGGCGGGTGAGCCGGAGCCGCTGCGGTTGGGCGTCGTGCCCGAGCCGCTCGTGCTGCCGCTGGACGAGCCGCTCATGCTGCCGTCCGAGGACTGGCCCTTCATGGTGCCGGTCGTTGTGTTCTCGCGCTGGCTCGGCGCGGTGACCGTGTCGTCACCGGCGGGTGAGCCGGAGCCGCTGCGGTTGGGCGCCGTGCCCGAGCTGCTCGTGCTGCCGCTGGACGAGCCGCTCATGCTGCCGTCCGAGGACTGGCCCTTCATGGTGCCGGTCGCTGTGTTCTCGCGCTGGCTCGGCGCGGTGACCGTGTCGTCGCCGCCGGGTGAGCCGGAGCCGCTGCGGTTGGGCGCCGTGCCCGAGCCGCTCGTGCTGCCGCTGGACGAGCCGCTCATGCTGCCGTCCGAGGACTGGCCCTTCATGGTGCCGGTCGTTGTGTTCTCGCGCTGGCTCGGCGCGGTGACCGTGTCGTCGCCGGCGGGTGAGCCGGAGCCGCTGCGATTGGTCGTGGTGCCTGCTGCGCCGCTGGAGGCGCCCGCCGTCGTGGCGTCCTTGCCGGAACCGTGCTTCATGCTGCCGTCTCCTGCATGGAGGGCCGGTGCGAAGGCCAGGCAAATGGTGGCGGCGAGGGCTGTGGCTTGGAATTTCATTGCGATGCTCCTGAGCAAGATGGAAAAGGGGCCGAACCGCTTGGGCGTTCGGTTGAACCTGTGATGGGCAAGCGCCGTTCCCGGGTCGCTCCAGCGGGGTCGTCATCGATCCGGTCCGCGTGGCTGTAGACCTCGAAATCGCGGCCGCGCGCCAGTGCCACCAGCGTGATGCCGCAAGCGTGCGCCGTGCGCACCGCCAGGGCGGTCGGCGCCGAAACCGCGGCGATCATCGGCGCGCCCAGGCGGGCGGTTTTCTGCACCAGCTCCACCGAGATGCGGCTGGTGAGCAGGACCATGCCGCTCGCGCCAGCCGTGCGTCGTTGTGCAAGGGCGCCGGCCAGCTTGTCCAGCGCGTTGTGGCGGCCCACGTCCTCGCGCAATGCCACCAGTCCGGCGCCCGGGCGCCAGAAGCCGGCGGCATGCAGGGCCCGCGCCTCGCGGTTGAGTGCCTGCGCGTCGCCGAGTGCCTGCATCGCCTGCGCGATGTCGTCGGGCGAACAGCGCCAGCGCGCGCCCTCGTCGCGCAGCCAGCGCACCGGCTTGGATGCCGCGTCCAGCGTTTCCACGCCGCACAGGCCGCAGCCGCTCGGGCCGGTGAGGCGGTGGCGCTTGGTGCAGGCCTTGTCGCTGCGGGCGGCGAGCTGCATGCGCAGCTCGATGCCGAGCGGCGTCGGGCAGATCTCCAACGCGGCGATCTGCGCCGGCACGTCGATCACCGCCTCCGACAAGCTGAAGCCGAGCGCGAAGTCTTCCAGATCGGCCGGCGTGGCCATCATCACCGCGTGCGGCGCGCCGTCGTACACGAAGGCGATGGCGGTTTCCTCGGGCACGGTTCGCTGATCAGCGACCAACGCGCCGCCGTCCTGCGAGCGCAGCCGCGGCAGGCAAACCAGCGGCGAGGCGATGCTGCCGTGCAGTTCGGCGCTCATCGCATCGATGCCGCCATGCCGGCTTCAGCGTTCGGCACCGCACTGCTCGTTGGGGAATGCGCCGCTTCGGTATTGCACCCGCGAGAGGGCGGGCCGCTCATGCCGGCCCCTGAGCCGCAGCGCTTTCGCGCCGCACTCTCACCGGCGTAGCCTTGAAGCCCGGCACCTTGGAATCCTCGGCGCGGTGCCACAAGGGAATGAGCGGGTTGCACTCGGGGTAGTAGGCGCCGCAGCAGCCGGGCGGAATGTCGTAGGCGGTCACGCGCATGCCGTGCACTTCGCGCTTTACGCCGTCGTCCACGGCGGTCGCCAGGCTGACCGTCTCGCCGTCGGCCAGGCCCAAGCGGGCGATGTCGCCGCGGTTCATGAACACCACGCGGCGCGTGCCCTTCACGCCGCGGAAGCGGTCGTGCAGGCCGTAGATGCTGGTGTTGAATTGGTCGTTCGAGCGCAGGGTCATGAGCTGCAGCACCTCGGCGCGGTCGGCCTCCTCCGGCTCGATGCCGGCGAACAGACCCGCCGGCACGATGAACTGCGCCTTGCCGCTCTCCGTTTCCCATTGGCGCAGCCGCGCGGGAATGGGCCGCGCGAAGCCGCCGGGCCGCCACATCGCGCGCTCGTAGGGCTCGGCCATGTGGTCACGGAATATCTCCGGATACGTCTCGGCGATGGCCAGCCGCACCTTCGAATAGTCGCCGGCCCAGGCGTCCCAATCGACATGCTCGTTCGGTGCCAGCGTGGCCTTGGCCAGCTCGGCCACGATGCGCGGCTCGGAGCGCAGATGCGGGCTGGCCGGCGCCGTCTGTCCGCGCGAGCCGTGGATGTGCGCCAGGCTGTCTTCCACCGACACCGCCTGCGGGCCGCCGCGCTGCTCGTCGATCTCGATGCGGCCCAGGCAGGGCAGCAGGTACGCGACCCTGCCGTGGATGACGTGGTTGCGGTTGAGCTTGGTGGCGACCTGCACGGTCAGCGGCAGGCGTCGCCAGGCCTCCTCCATCGCGGCCGTCTCCGGCACCGCGCGGATGAAGTTGCCGCCCAGCCCGAGAAAGCCCTTGACCTCGCCGCTCAGCACGCCCTCGCATGCGTCCGTGGTGCCGTGCCCCTTCCAGCGCGGCGGCGCGAAGCCGTACTGCTCGGCCAGCTTGTCGAGCGGCGCCAGTTCGGGCTTTTCGGTGATGCCCACCGTGCGCTGGCCCTGCACGTTGGAGTGGCCGCGCACCGGGCAGATGCCCGCGCCGGGCTTGCCGATGTTGCCGCGCAGCAGCATCAGGTTGCACACCATCGCCACGTTGTCCACGCCGGCGCGGTGCTGGGTGAGGCCCATGCCGTAGACAGCCATCACGCGCTCGGCCTTGGCGTACAGGCGCGCGGCTTCTTCCATCTCGGTGCGCGACAGGCCACTGTGGCGTTCGAGCGCGATCCACTCGTGCCCGCGCGCCGCTTCGGCAAAGGCTTCGAAGCCCTGCGTGTGCTGGTCTATGAATTCGGCGTCGAGCACCCGTGCGCCGCCTTGCGCCTGCGCCGCGTCATCGGCCTCGATCAACGCCTTGGCCACGCCGAAGAGCGCGGCGATGTCGCCGCCGTTCTTCAGCTGGTAGTAGTGCGAGGCGATGCGCGTTTCGCTGCCGCTCAGCATCTCGGTGGGGGACTGCGGATCGGTGAAGCGTTCGAGCCCGCGCTCCTTGAGCGGGTTGAACACGGCGATCGGCACACCGCGCTCGGCCACGCTCTGCAGTTGATGCAGCATGCGCGGGCTCGAGGTGCCGACGTTCTGGCCGAGGTAGAAGATGCAGTCGGTGTGCTCGAAGTCGTCGAGGAAGATGGTGCCGACCGACGAGCCGATGCTCTTCGGCAGTGCCACGGAGCTGCTCTCGTGGCACATGTTCGACGAATCGGGCAGGTGGTTCGTGCCGTACAGGCGCGCGAACAACTGCCACATGTACGAGGCCTCGAGCGAGGCGCGCCCGGACGTGTAGAACACCACCGACTCCGGCGCCAGCTTGCGCAGCTCGCGGCCGATCTACTCGAAAGCCGATTGCCACGTCACCTCGACGTAGCGGTCGGTTGTGCCGTCCCAGCGCATCGGGTGAGTGAGGCGCCCTGCCGCTTCCAGCTCGTGATCGGACCACGTTTCCAGTTCGGCCAGGCTGTGCCGCGCGAAGAAGCCGGGATCGACGCGCTTGCGGGTCAGCTCCCAGGCCGTGGCCTTCGCGCCGTTCTCGCAGAACTCGAAGGGCTTGGGATGCGGCAGCTTGGCCCAGGCGCAGCTCACGCAGGCGAAGCCCTCGGGTTTGTTCTGGTGCAGGAGCACGCGGCCGCCTTCGACGGCGATCTGCTCGCGCAGCAGGATGTCGGTCACGGAAGACAGCGACCCCCATCCGCCCGACGGGCCGCGGTAGGTTTCGATCTCGGTTTCGGCCTGCGTGCCGCGCTGCGGCGGTGGATCGTCTCGGTGGTCAGCCATGCGGCAATCTTTCCTCGGTACTTCAGGGCATTTGCGGCTTGGCGCGAAAGCCAGAACATTCGCTTGCATCTGTGAACGCTGGCGTGCGGTCAGCTCTCGTGTGTCGAAGGTCGTGACTCGATGGCACGTCGGTTGCAGCCGCCTTCGGTCGACCTTGCTCGGTGGGCAAGGAACGCGCCCACCGGCGCTGCCTTGGCCGGAGCACAAGCAGGCGCGGCGCTTGCTGGTGCGGCGAACCGTTTCGAAGGAGTCCTCGCGATGTCGAGCCGTCCCCCCGCCGTTCCCGTGCGCTATGAACCCGTGTTCGAAAGGCCCGAGCCCGACGAGGCCGAGACCACCCGCGCGTTGGTCGAAACCATGCGCAAGATTCAGGAGAAGACCTTCGAGGACGGTGGCCATGCGCTGCGCAGCGTGCATGCCAAGAGTCATGCCCTCCTGCAGGGCGAACTCGAGGTGCTCGTCGGCTTGCCGCCGCACTTGGCGCAGGGGTTGGCTGCGAAGCCGGGGCGCTATCCGGTGGTCATGCGGCTGTCGACCATTCCGGGGGACATCCTCGACGACAACGTTTCCACCCCGCGCGGCCTTGCCATCAAAGTGGTGGGTGTGCAGGGGGAACGCCTGCATGGCTCCGAGGGTCACAACACGCAGGACTTCGTGCTCGTCAACGCGCCGGCCTTTCTCAAGAGCGATGCCAAGAGCTTCCTCAAGAGCCTTAAGCTGCTGGCGGCCACCACCGACAAGGCGCCGGGCCTGAAGAAGGTCTTGTCCTCCGTGCTGCAGGGCGTGGAGAAGGTGATCGAGAGCGCAGGCGGGCAGAGCCCCACCATCATGAGCATGGGCGGCCACCCCGAAACCCACCCGCTCGGCGAAACGTATTACAGCCAGGTGCCGGTGCTGTGGGGCGAGTACATGGCCAAGGTGGCGGTGGCGCCGATTGCGCCCGAGCTCACCGTGCTGACGAAGAAGGCGGTCGATATCGACGGCATGCCCAACGGCCTGCGCGAGGCCGTGGCCGAGCACTTTGCGCGGCGCGGCGGCACGTGGGAATTGCGCGTGCAGCTGTGCACGAATCTGGAGGAAATGCCCATCGAGGACGCCAAGGTCGTGTGGCCCGAGGAGCGCAGCCCTTACGTCGCCGTGGCACGCATCCGCGTGGCGGCGCAGCCTTCGTGGACTGCGGCGCGCGCCGATGCGGTGGACGACCGCATGTCCTTCAGCCCCTGGCACGGCTTGGCGGCGCACCGGCCGATCGGCTCGGTCATGCGCGTGCGCAAGGCCGCCTACGAGGCGGCACGCGCCTTCCGCGAAAGCCGCAACCAGCAGCCGGTGGACGAGCCCCGCGTGCTGGAAAACTTGCCTGGTTAGGCGCGCATGAAGGCGCGCGAAAGCGGTCGTATCGATGTGCCGGGCCGCGAGTCGGGCGGCGGCGGGGCCGGGCCCGGCGGTTCAGCACGGGGAGGGCCGCGCGACGCAGAGCCCGTAGCCACGCTCTCGGTCACCGACGCGGTGATCGTCACCATCGGCCTGGTCATCGGCGCAGGCATCTTCAAGGCGCCCTCGCTGGTGGCGGCGAACGTGGACAGTGGCGCGCTGATGCTGGGCCTGTGGTTGGCGGGCGGGGCCATCGCGCTGATCGGCGCGCTGTGCTATGCCGAGCTGGCCAGCACCTACCCGAGCACCGGCGGCGACTACCACTACCTCAAGCGGGCTTTCGGCAGCGGGCCGTCCTTCCTGTTCGCCTGGGCGCGCATGACCGTCATGCACACCGGCTCGATCGCGCTGCTCGCCTACGTGTTCGGCGACTACGCTTCGCAGCTCTGGCCGCTCGGCACGTATTCGGTGGCGATCTACGCGGTGCTGGCGGTGCTGGCCTTCACAGCGGTCAACCTGATGGGCATCCGCCAGGGCACCGGAGTGCAGCACCTGTTCACCAGCCTGGAAGTGCTGGGAGTGATCGCCATCGCGGTCGTCGGTTTGAGCTTTGCCACGCCCACGCCGCTGCCGGTGCCCGAGCCCGGCGCCCCCGCGCCGACCACCACGCTCGGCCTGGCGATGGTGTTCGTGCTGCTCACCTATGGCGGCTGGAACGAATCGGCCTACGTGTCGGGCGAGATGCGCGGCTCGCGCTCGGGCATTGCCCGTGCGCTGGTCATCGGCATCGTGCTCATCACCGCGCTGTACCTGGTGGTGAACTGGGCCTACCTGCACGTGCTCGGCCTGTCGGGCATGGCCGCCTCGGAAGCAGTCGCCGCCGACCTGATGCGCCAGGCGCTGGGCGAGCGCGGCGCGGTGCTGGTGAGCCTCATCGTGGCGGTGTCGGCGCTCACCTCGATCAACGCCACCATGATCACCGGCGCGCGTTGTAACTACGCGCTCGGCCGCGATTTCCCACTGTTCGGCCGCCTCGGTCGATGGCACGGCCGCGCCAATACGCCCGTCAACGGCCTGTTGCTGCAGTCGGCCATCGTGCTGGCGCTGGTCGGCCTGGGCTTGCTGGCGCGCAGCGGCTTTTCGACGATGGTGGAGTACACGGCGCCGGTCTTCTGGCTCTTCTTCCTCTTGAGCGGCCTGGCCCTCTTTCGCTTGCGCGCCCTCGATCCGCAGCGCGAGCGGCCGTTTCGCGTGCCGCTGTATCCGCTCACACCGCTGCTGTTCTGCGGCAGCAGTGCCTTCATGCTGTGGTCCAGCCTGAGCTACACCGGCACCGGCGCGCTGGTCGGCGTGGCCGTACTGCTGCTCGGCGTGCCGGTGTACTGGCTGGCGCGGCGTCCCGTTCGGGCGCTGCCAGCGGCTGCCACCGGAGCCGCGCTGCAAAGCGTTCCCGAGCGGCGCTGAACGCGGCGTGCTCTTCCTTCATTAACCGCTCAACCACTTGCACGAGGTGACCGACATGCACAAACGTCCTTTCCTTTGTTTGCTGGCGCTCGCGCCGGCGCTCGCCCTCCCGGCCTTTCACCTGCACGCGCAAGACGCCGAGGTGCGCAAGGACGTGCCTTTCGTGCCGACGCCCGAAGACGTGGTCGCGGCCATGCTCAAGCACGCCAAGGTGACCAGCAAGGACGTCATCTACGACCTCGGCTCGGGCGACGGGCGCATCGTCATTTCGGCCGTCAAGCAAAGCGGTGCGAAGGGCGTGGGCGTGGACATCGATCCGCAGCGCATCAAGGAGGCCAACGAGAACGCCAAGGCCGCCGGCGTGACCGACCGGGTGAAGTTCATCCAGCAGAGCTTCTTCGACACCGACATCAGTGACGCCACCGTCGTCACGCTCTACCTGCTGCCCGACATCAACATGAAGCTGCGGCCCAAGCTGCTCAAGGAGTTGAAGCCCGGCACGCGCATCGTCTCGCACAACTACCACATGGGCGACTGGAAGCCGCAGGCGCAGGAAACGATCGGCCACCACACGGTTTACTTCTGGGTCGTGCCGGAAGGCGGCAAGCTGGCTGCGCGCTGAGACGCTGCTGGCGCGCGATGCGGCCGCGAAGCGCGGCGAACGGGAACGTGGCTTGCCTCGCCTTACACGAGGCAAGCCATTTCTCATTCAACCCACGGAAAACTTCGATGAAGACACGACGCATCACCCCCGCCCGGCCCGCATCCCTGAAGGCGCTTCCCGGCGCTGCCCCACGCCGACTGGCGCTCGCCGCCGCACTTGCGTTGACCGGCGCCGGCTGGATCGCTGCTCAAGATGCACGTGCTCAAACGGCCGCCGACCAGCGGCCTGCTGCGTCGTCCGAGACCGGCACGAAGTACGACGCCGACAGCGGCATGCAGCAGGTGCTCGACACCCTGGCCGGCATGAACGGCAAGCCGATCGAAACCCTCAGCGCGGAGCAGGCCCGCAAGCAGCCGACGCCGGCCGATGCCGCCATGGCCGTGGCCAAGAAGGAAGGCAAGCCGGTCGAGCCGGGCGAGGCTGTGCCGGGCGTGACCAGCATCGACCGCACGATCCCCGGCCCCGCCGGCGCGCTGCCCGTGCGCGTGTACACGCCGAAGGGCAACGGGCCGTTCCCCGTGATCGTGTACTACCACGGCGGTGGCTGGGTCATCGCCGACAAGGAGGTCTACGACGCCGGAGCGCGCGGCTTGTCGGCCGAGGCCAAGGCGGTCGTGGTATCGGTCGATTACCGGCGTGCGCCCGAGGCCAAGTTTCCGGCCGCGTGGGACGACGCGCTGGCCGCCTATAAATGGGTTGCGCAGAACGCCTCGCAGATCAAGGGCGACCCGAAGAGGCTGGCGCTGGCGGGAGAGAGCGCCGGCGGCAACCTGGCCGTGTCCACCGCCATCGCCGCCATCGATGCGGGCGTGACGCCGCCGGTGCACGTGCTCGCGGTCTACCCGGTAGCGCAGACCGGCAACCTGTCGACCGACTCGTATGTCGACAGTGCCCAGGCGAAGCCGCTGAACAAACCGATGATCGCGTGGTTCGTTGAGAAGACCTTCGCCAAGCCGGCCGACAAGAGCAGCCCGCGCGTCGACCTCGTCAACGCCAAGCTGACGGGCCTGCCGCCCGTGACCATCATCAACGCCGAGATCGATCCGCTGCGAACCGACGGCGAGCTGCTCGAGGACGCGCTCGAAAAGGCCGGCGTGGAGGTCGAACGCAAAGTCTACGAAGGCACGACGCACGAGTTCTTCGGCATGGCCGCCGTGGTCGACGATGCCGAGGACGCGCAGGAGTACGCTGGCGAACGGCTGCGCGAGTCGTTCGGCCGATGATGCGCGGCGCCTGATTGCCGCAGCTCGATTCGAGCCGTGAACCGCGAGGTTTGCGGCTCGTCGCGTTTTACCTTTGACTCCTTCAGCAAGGGCGTGAGCGAGTAGCAGGCCAATTCATTGGTTCATGGCGCTGTGCCTTCGGCGACGAATGAACGCCAAAAAGCGGGGAGGGTCTGGAACCGGCCCGTTGCGGACGTTCAGCGCGCGTTGCTGTTGCTTTGCGGATGTTGTGCGGTCGCAAAGCCGCGGGCGCGCGGCGGGCTTCGCTTCAGTGCGGCAGTCGGCCCTGCGGGCCGACTGCGCTGCGCTGCTCGGTCTCGTGGCCGCGTCGCGGAACTCGCTGCGTTCGCTTTGCTCACTGCGCTCAAACAGCCGCGACGAGTCAGTTGACGAAGCGCGCTGCGCGCTCAGCCACGAGCCCTGCGCTGCTCGCCGCCGCACAGG
>NZ_JACDCW010000145.1 GCF_013817345.1 Methylibium sp. | reverse complement strand
CGGGTGAGCGGCGCAGTGAAGTTAAGGGGGAGGTGTCGGCCGGCAGGCCGACGCCGGAGGACATGAACGGAGCCGGTCGCCCGATGCCCTCGGCAGCGCGCTGCAGCACCAGCATCGATGCGTTGAATGCGGCTTGGTATGCGACGCATGCGATCGAACGTTGGTCCAGCATCAGCCGCAGTGGCGCTGTGCCGTATCGCCACTGCGGCTACAAAGGCACCAACGCACCGGCCGCAGTGATGAACGCCGCCTCCACGGCATCCTGCGGCCGCAGCGCGCGGACCGCCTCCCGGTAGGTGGACAGCTGCTCGCGGTAGCCGGCCACATCCTGCGGCGAGTGCTGCAGCTTGTAGTCCAGCACCCACCAGACCGGGCCTGCGTCGGCGCGCAGCGCCACCAGACGGTCGATGCGGAGCAGCTCGCCGTGCCAGGCCAGCGGCACCTCGTTTCCGGCCCAGGCTAACTGTGCGGGCTCGAAGAAGCGGCGACATGCCGGGCTGCTCAGCACCGCGCCGGCCAGCGCCGCGATGCGATCTGCGGCGGCGGCCGGCAAGCCGAATTCCGCTGCCGCTGCCCTGGCAGATTGCGCGAGCAGCGCAGGCGCGGGCAGCCACTCGAGCACGCGATGAACAGCACGGCCGAGGCCCGCCGCCCCGCTGTCCGGCGTGCGGCCGGACGCTGAGCCCGCGAGTTGCGCCGCAACGGCTGCCCGGGCGCCGTTGCGCAACCGCGGCAGCACACGCAACACGATCGGCGCTGCGCTGGCGGCGCGAGCAGCAAGCGGCTCGGGCGCCGCAGCGAGCACCGCCACCCCCGCGTCGGCCAGCCGCTGCCAGGCGCTGATTCCGGGCGCCGCCCTGTGCGGCGCCGTTGCGCTGAGCACCAGTTGCTCACGGGCGCGCGTCATCGCGACATACAGCGCATTGAGTTCCTCACGAGCCCTGCCGGCTTGTTCGGCCAGCATCAGCGGCCGCAGCGATGCCGGCAGCTTCGATTCGCTGGC
The DNA here is from genome assembly GCF_013817345.1 of Methylibium sp. Classification (GTDB taxonomy): domain Bacteria; phylum Pseudomonadota; class Gammaproteobacteria; order Burkholderiales; family Burkholderiaceae_C; genus Methylibium. The sequence goes on along the minus strand of NZ_JACDCW010000145.1, from coordinate 5,999 downwards.
GACGAAAGCGCAGCAACGCGGGTGCGCGGCATCGGCGGGCCAGTCGATGAGGAGCGTCGCGTGTTCGGCCTTCGGGGCCTCCGGCGCCGTATCGATCACGAACACCGCTCGCGCCTCCAGTCCCTTGGCCCCGTGGATCGTCAACAGTTGCACCGCGTCGCGCTCGGCCTGCGGCGGTAGCAGCACGCGCCGGCGTTTGAGCGCCCGCACGAAGTTGTAGGGCGTGGCGTAGCGCCCGCCGTCCTGCAGCAGGGATTGGGCAAGCAGCGCATCGATTGCCGCCAGCCCCGCCGCGCGCCGGCTTGGCGGCAGTGCCGCCGCATAGCACGCGCGCACTTGGCCCTCACTGAGGATGCGATCGAGCAGATCGTGCGGCGGCAGCGCCGCGGCAGCGTGTGCCCAGCCAGGCAGCAGGGCACGGGCGCGCACCAGCGCCGGACACGTTTCGATCGATTCCATCGCCTCGCCAAGCAAGGCTGCATGCCACGAACTCTTCGCCGCGCGCGCGGCGAGCGCGAGCACGATCAACTCGTCATCGCCGGCACCGAACAGCGGGCTCCTGAGCACCTGCGCCAACGCCAGGTCGTGCATCGGCGAAGCCAGCACGTCGAGCAGCGCCACCAGGTCGCGCACCTCGGGCGCGGCCATCAGCTCGCGCTGCTCCGGCGCCGCGTGCGCGATGCCGAGCTCGCGCAGCGCCTGCGCCACGAATGCCAGCGGCGCACGCTTGCGGCACAGCACCTGGATGTCGCCCGGCAGCCAGTCCTTGCGCTCGAGCAGCGCGGCGATTTGCGTCGCGACCTGGCGCGACTCGATCAGGCGCAGCGCTTCCTCGGCCTCGATGCGCGGCGTGACGAGACTGTCGCGCCACGGCAGCGGTGCGGTATCGCGCGGCCTGGCTTCTGGCCGCGGCACGACGGCCAGCAGCGCCACGGCACCGTCGGGCTGCGTCACATCGGTGGTGTGGAAGCGAAAGCCGTCGAAGTCCCCCTCGCTCTGCGCGCGCTCGAACACCGTATTTAGCGCCGTCAGCACGGCCGGGGCATTGCGCCGCGTGTGGTCGCACGCCAGTCGCGCCGCGCCGAAGGCTTCGACGACGAAGTCGCGCGCCTGCGCGAACACGCGCGGGTCGGCGCGGCGGAAGCGGTAAATGCTCTGTTTCGGGTCGCCGACGATGAACACCGCCAGCGGCTGCTGGCCGCTGGCACCGCCGCCAGCGCCTGCGTAGCCGGCCAGCCAGGCATCAAGCGTGCGCCACTGCAGCGGGCTGGTGTCCTGGAACTCGTCGATCAGCAGGTGGCGCACGCGGGCGTCCAGCCGCTGCTGCAGCCAGCCGGAAAGCTCGGCGTCGCCCAGCAGCGCTTCGGCGCAGGTTTCCAGATCGGCCATGTCGGCCAGGCCGCGTTCTCGCTTGAGGTCGCGGTAGCTCGCCAGCAGCACGCGCGCGAGTCGCACCAGGCGTACGTGGGTGGCATGCGCAGCTTGCTGGTCCACCGCCTCGCGGATGCGCGCGAGTGCCTCGCAAGCCTGCGACTGCAAGGGCCGCTCGCCCAGACGCTTCTTCGGGGCACCCGCGGCGGTGTGCAGTGCGCCGCACACCGCCTCGAAGGCGACTTCGTCGTTCCGCTCGGCCAGGCCCGCTTCCAGCTCCGCAGCGGCCTGCAGTTGCAGCGACTTGCCCGAGGCGCCGAGTTCGCGGGCCAGCTGCCCCAGCAGGTCCACCAGGGCGGGCTCGCGCAACGCCGCAGCCGGGGTGGCAAGACCTTCGAACGCCGGCCACAGCGCCGCAGCGGCAGGCACGCTGGCCGCCAGCACGCCGGCGGCGTCGGCACGCTCGATTTCCACGCGCTGATCGAGCGCCGCTTCGAGCCACTCCTGCGCCACATGGCGGCCACGCTCGCGCACCAGTGCGGCGAAGTCCTCGCGCAGTTCGGGATCCTCGGCGACTGCCGAGAGGAAGCGGCGCCAGTACTGCGGCTGCAACTCGCTGCGCTCTTCGAGCAGATCGATTTCGCCGGCGAGGCCGAGCCGCTCCAGCGAGGCCAGTGGTGCTGCGCGCAGCAACTGGCTGAACCAACCGTGGAAAGTGCGGATCTCGACCGGGCGGCCGCCAGCCAGGAGACGCTCGTAAAGCGTGCCGAGCTGCGGCGCGAGCCCACGGGCCTCGGCAGCGGTGCAGCCGCGCTCCCGCAGAGCCTGTTCGCGCTCCCCGTCGCTCGACAACGCGAACTCGCGCAGCCAGCCATGCAGCCGCTCGCGCATCTCGCCGGCCGCCTTGCGGGTGAAGGTGATGGCCAGGATCTCCTGCGGCTCGGCGCCGGCCAGCAGCGCGCGCAGGATGCGCGAGACCAGCATCCAGGTCTTGCCGGCCCCCGCGCAAGCCTCGACGACGACGCTGCGGCGCGGATCGCAGGCCACGCGGTAGAAGTCGGCAGGCGCGATCAGCGCGCCGTCGAGGCGGTAGGCCAGGTCGCGGGAAGCACGAGAGGCAGGCACGGCGTTCATCACTGGCCGTCGGCCGAATCAGCCGGCATGTCGTCCCAGTGATCGCGACGGCACAGGCCGCGCGCGTTGCAATGCTCGCAGGCCTTGCCCTCGCCCAGCGCCGGCAGCGCTGCACCGCCGCGCAGGCGTTCGTAGTCGGCCGCGATGCCCTCCAGCAGCGATGCGGCGCTGGCCTGCACCTCGGCATGCGGCAGCAGGCTGACGCCCTCGCGACCGTCGAGCGCGAGATAGGCCGCCTCGACGCCGCCGGGCGGCAGGCCCTCTGCCGCCTCGATCAAGGCCGCGTAGAAAGGCAGCTGCGTGTCTTCGAACGGCTGCTTCAGCCGCTGGCGCAGCGCGGCGTTGCCGCTGGTCTTGTAATCGACGACGCGCAAGCGGGTCTGCGCGCCCTCACCTCGCCGGTCGACACGGTCGAGTTGGCCGCGCAGCGTCACGTTCAGGTGGGCGAGCGCCGGCGGCGCGGCCTGCAATGCCAGCTCCGTGTCGCGCACGTGCAGTCCCTCAGCCTCCTCGCGATGCAGCAGTTCGAGGTAGCGAGGGGCGAGCTGCTCGAACCAGGCCGCGTAGAGGAGGAAATCGGCATCGTCGCGGGCGAGCAACACCTGCTGCTCGTCTGCAACGCGGCGCAACAGCTCGGAATCAAGCGCCGCCTCGCCGCTGTCGCGGCGGCGATGAAAGTCCTGCAGCACGGCATGCAGCCAGGTGCCGTAGTCGCGCTTGTCGAGCGCATCGTCGAGCTCCTCCGCCTCGCCGAGCCGCAGCATGCGTTCGGCGAAGAAGCGGTAGGGACAGGCGCGCAGCGCCTCGTAGGCCGTGGCGTTGAGCGTGTCCGGCAACAGCGCGGCCGCGCTCGGCGCCGGACGCGCAACCGGGCGCGCGGTGATCCCTTGCAACTCGCGGGGGTCGGCCGCAGCACGGAGCGGCCGCCCAGCGCGTTCGGCAGCGAACTGCAATCGCAGCAGCAGCGCACTCGGCTGCAAGGGCTCGTTGCCGTCGCGCCGACGATGAAGAAGCGCGAGCTTCGGCGCTCGCAGCAACTGCGCGAAAGCGCCTTCCTCGGCGGCGCGTCGCTCGGCGCTGCCGGCCATCCCCAGCGCCTGTGCGAGCGCGTCGCCGAGCAGCGGCTGCGGGGCCGGCGCGGCGCCGAGATGCGCTTCATCGGCCCCGGGGCAGACGACGGCCGCGAACGGCCGGAGCATCGCGCGCGACAGCGGCGTGATGACGACTGCCACAGCGGCGCCGCCCGCATCGGCGCCGCGCGGCTCGAAAGCGATCTGCTCGAGCACCGATTCCGCCCAGCGGCCGAACTCCGCGGCGTCGAAGCGGGTGCCTGCGGCCTGCTGTACCCAGGCCGGCGCCGGCTCGCCGTGCAGACGCAGGGCTTCAAGCACCTGTGCGCCGGCGGCGTCCGCCAGCAGCGTCTCCCATACACCGGCCTGCTTCAAGGCAGTGCCCAGCCGCCCAAGCCATTCGGCCAGCGACAGGCGACGCGTCGCGCGCAGGGGCTCGGCGAGCACGAGCCACGCTTGCCACACGGCCGCGGCCGACGGCTCGAGCCGTGCGGCATCGAGCTGGTGCAAGGCACTGAGGGCGCCGCGCCGGCACGCGGCCTCGAGCGCGTCGAGGCCAGGCCAGTCGCGGCCGCTCGACTTGAGCCAGTCGAGCAGTTCGTCGGTCGAGGCGCGCGGCCGCGCGGCGCGCAGCAAACCGGCGACGCTCGCGCCGGCCCGCGTGGTCGAAAGCTTCCAGCCCGTCTCGTCGTCGATCGGCACCTGCTGACGCTCGAGCAAGGCCCGCACGCGGCGCACCAGCACGCGGTCGAGCGCGACCAGGGCGACGGGCTGCTCGCCGCGGGCAAGGTGCTCCAGCACCTGCGCCGCGCTGCGCTGCGCTTCGTCTTCGAAGTCGGGGCAGCTCGTGACATGGATCACTGCATCGGCGAGCGGCAATCCCAGCGACCGCCCCGCGTCGAGCCAGAGGACCGGCGCGGCCGAATGGGCCAGCAGCGAGGTTGCCAGTGGATCGGAGGCACCCGCGCGCAACGCGACCCAGCCAGCCGGCGCCAGCGCATGCAGCCCGTCAGTGGCGGTGGCATCGGCCGTCGTCGACCATTCGAGCGCGAGCCGTGCCAAGGCACGTTCGTGCGCATCGGCGCCCGTTCCGGCCGCCAGCCGAGAGCGAGAGTCGTCAAGCCAGGCGTCGCGTGCCTGCGGTGGCAAGGCAAGCCGCACCCGCGCCAGCGATTGCGCGGTTTCGACCAGCCGCGCCAGCGCCAGCTCGAAGCCGCGCGCATCGCGCCGCGACCAGTCGGGCGCCCCGGCCGCGAGCAGCCGGGCGGCCTGCAATCGATCGGACACCGGATCGAAGCTCAGCGCGCCCGGGTCTGGCGAGCGCGGCGCAGCCGTGCTTGCCGCCAGCGTCTGTGTGGTTTCGAAGCGCGGCAGCCACAGCGCCTCGCCCAGCCGGCTCCAGGCTGCTCGCGCCAGCGGCAAATGCTGCGCGAAGGGCAGCAGCACGACGACGTCCCTGAGCGGGAGATCGAAACGCCGGGCGAACGACTGTGTTTCGACGGCGAGCCAGGCCCAGGCGGCAGCAGGATCTAGCGCGGCCGGTAGGGCTCGCACGGGCGCGGCGGTTTCGGCGTTCAAAATGAAGAAAGGGAATGGGCAGGAAACCAGGAATACATGCGGCCGGCTATCTATCAAGGCCATAGCGCACCGGCGCGCAAGGGCGCTCACGTGGCGAAAAGCCTTGTGTCAAAATCATTTTGCCTTGGAGCCCGTGCGTGCCGCGCACGGCAGGCCCCGGTTGAAGGACACCACGATGGCCAGCGAACTGATCAAACACATCTCCGACTCGTCGTTCGACGCCGACGTGCTGAAGTCCGGCACCCCGGTGCTGGTCGACTACTGGGCCGAATGGTGCGGGCCGTGCAAGCAGATCGCCCCCATCCTCGATGAGGTGGCGCAGGCGTACGGCCCCAAGCTGCAGATCACCAAAATGAACGTCGACGAGAACCGTGAAGTGCCGGCCAAATACGGCATTCGCGGCATTCCGACGCTGATGCTGTTCAAGGACGGCCAACTCGCCGCTACCAAGGTCGGCGCCCTGTCGAAGTCGCAGTTGACGGCTTTCCTCGACGGCCACCTATAATCCGCAGCAATTGTGCCGGGGCAGGCGTTTTCGCCGGCCCAGGCACCGCCAGACTGCCGCCACGCTGCCACTTTGGTATCGCGCGTAGGCCCGGCACCCCATCCCGGATTTTTCGACCCCTCTCGTCGGCCGCGCAAGCGGCTCGACCCTGACCGCGAGCGGCGCGGCCGATTCCCTCGGCTCCAACCCGCCCGATCCCAGTGGCGCGCGATCAGCCCGCCACGACAGCACCCAGAGGTGCGCACCATGCATCTATCCGAACTCAAAGCCCAGCACATCTCCGAACTGATCAAGATGGCGGAAACGCTCGAGATCGAGAACAGCGGCCGCATGCGCAAGCA
>NZ_JACDCW010000037.1 GCF_013817345.1 Methylibium sp. | reverse complement strand
GGCCGCGCTTGGTGAACTCGGACCAAACGTTGGGATTCGTCGGCGTGCCCTTGAAGATCAGGTGCTCGAGCAGGTGGGCCATGCCCGTCTCGCCGTAGTTCTCGTGGCGCGAACCGACGTGATAGGTCAGATTGACGGTGGTGGTCGGCTTCGCGCTGTCGGGAACGAGGAGCAGACGCAGGCCATTGGCAAGGCGGTACTCGCTGATGCCTTCCACCGCGGTGACCGCGGTCATGCCCTGCGGCAACGGCGGGGCGGCGGGCGTTTGCGCTTGCAGGGACGAACTCAGCAAGCCGAACGCAAGAGCGCCGGCCAGGATGTACTTCTGAAACATGGTGGGCAGGCCGTCGGAGCCGAGGCCAGGCTGGAGGAGATGGCAGTTTAGTGAGCCGTGTGGCCCGTGAGTTCCGCGCGGGCACTCCTCTGGTTCATTCCGCCCTCACGGCGGCGGACCACCTCTCCGACCTCGCCGGGCCGTTCCAAAGGGGACCGAGCGCCCCTCGAGAGGGCCGCGAGCGAAGCGCGCCTGGGGGCGTCATCTCAGGCCGGTTTACCGTTCGCGAGGTAGCTCGCCATGCCGGTCTTGATCTCGTCCTTGGCAGATTCCGGGCCTTCCCAGCCCTCGACCTTCACCCACTTGCCAGCCTCCAGATCCTTGTAGTGCTCGAAGAAGTGCTGGATCGCCTTCAGGCGCATCTGGTTGATGTCTTCCGGCTTCTTCCAGTGGTCGTAGATCGGCAGGATCTTCGTCGTCGGCACGGCGAGCACCTTGGCATCGCCGCCCGCCTCGTCTTCCATCTTGAGAATGCCGATCGGGCGGCACGTGACCACGACGCCGGGCGTGAGGGGAAACGGTGTGATCACGAGCACATCGACCGGGTCACCGTCGTCCGAAAGCGTCTGCGGCACATAGCCGTAGTTGCACGGATAGTGCATGGCCGTGGTCATGAAGCGGTCGACGAACAGCGCGCCGCTGGCCTTGTCGACCTCGTACTTGATCGGGTCGGCGTTCATCGGAATTTCGATGATGACGTTGAACTCTTCGGGCGCCTTGGCGCCGGGGGTCACGTTGTGCAGGCTCATGAAGGCTTTCCGGGATCGCGGGGAAACCCGAATTCTAAGCAGCCGCCTGTCATGGAGCTGACCCAGTGTGCGGCGCGAACGCTCGGAAACGCGGTGGGCAAGCGCAGGAAAACACCGGGCAATGCGCGTTGCGGCTTGTGGGGGCTTCCACTAGCATGCGCCGGCAACCCGGCCGGGGCCTGGGGCTTTCACAGCCCGGGCTGCGCGAAGCCGCGGTGTACCCGAGAAGACCCCAACCGAGGAAGGAGACTCCCCTCATGTCCAGTTCCCTGGCGCTCATCTTTGCGCTTCTGTGCGGCCTTGCCGCCGTCACCTACGGTTTCATCCAGCGCAAATGGATCCTCGAGCAGGATGCCGGCAACGCGCGCATGCAGGAGATCGCGGCGGCCATCCAGCAGGGGGCGGCCGCCTACCTCGCGCGTCAGTACCGCACCATCGCCATCGTGGGCGTGATCCTCACGGTCCTGATCGGTTTCTTCATCGACGTCACCACCGCGGTCGCCTTCGTGATCGGCGCGGTGCTCTCCGGCGCCTGCGGTTTCATCGGCATGAACGTCTCGGTCAAGGCCAACGTGCGCACCGCGCAGGCCGCCACACGCGGCATGAAGGAAGCGCTCGACGTCGCCTTCAAGGGCGGCGCGATCACCGGCATGCTGGTGGTCGGCCTGGGCCTTCTGGGCGTGACGATCTTCTTCTGGTTCCTCACCGGCAACGGCCAGATCACGCCGACGAACGGGCTTGCGGCGGCACTCAAGCCCCTGCTCGGTTTCGCCTTCGGCGCCTCGCTGATCTCCATCTTCGCGCGGCTGGGCGGCGGCATTTTCACCAAGGGCGCCGACGTAGGCGCCGACCTGGTGGGCAAGGTCGAGGCGGGCATCCCGGAGGACGATCCGCGCAACCCCGCGGTGATTGCCGACAACGTGGGCGACAACGTCGGCGACTGCGCCGGCATGGCCGCCGACCTGTTCGAGACCTACGCGGTCACGATCATCGCCACCATGGTGCTCGGCGCGCTGGTGATCGTTTCCGCACCGATGCAGGCGGCGCTCTATCCGCTGGCGCTGGGCGGCTTTGCGATCATCTCGTCGATCATCGGCTGCAGCGTGGTCAAGGCCACGCCGGGCATGAAGAACGTGATGCCCGCGCTGTACAAGGGCCTCATCGTGACCGGCGCGATCTCGCTGGTCGGCTTCGCCGGGGTCACCTGGTGGGTGATGCCCGACAACGCGATCTATTCGGAAGGCTCGCGGCTGCGCCTGTTCGGCTCGGCGGTCGTGGGTCTGGTGCTGACCGGCCTGCTTGTCTGGATCACCGAGTACTACACCGGCACGCAGTACGCGCCGGTCAAGCACGTGGCGCAGGCCTCGACCACCGGGCACGGCACCAACGTGATCGCCGGGCTGGGCGTGTCGATGCGTTCGACCGCCTGGCCGGTCGTGTTCGTGTGCGCGGCCATCCTGACGTCCTACCAGCTCGCCGGCCTGTATGGCATCGCCATCGCGGCAACTTCGATGCTCAGCCTCGCGGGCATCGTGGTGGCTCTCGACGCCTACGGCCCCATCACCGACAACGCCGGCGGCATCGCCGAGATGGCCGACATGCCCCCGAGCGTGCGCGACATCACCGACCCGCTCGACGCCGTGGGCAACACCACCAAGGCGGTGACCAAGGGCTATGCCATCGGCTCGGCCGGCCTGGCGGCGCTGGTGCTGTTTGCCGACTACACGCACACCCTGGAAGCGGCGGGCCTGCTGGTCAGTTTCGACCTTTCCAACCCGTCAGTGATCGTGGGGCTGTTCATCGGCGGCCTGATTCCCTACCTGTTCGGCGCGATGGCCATGGAGGCCGTGGGCCGCGCCGCAGGCGCGGTGGTGGTCGAAGTGCGGCGTCAGTTCCGCGACATACCCGGCATCATGGAAGGCACCGCCAAGCCGGAGTACGGCAAAGCGGTGGACATGCTGACTTCGGCGGCGATAAAGGAAATGATCATCCCCAGCCTGCTGCCGGTGGTCGCACCCATCGCCGTCGGCTTGCTGCTCGGCCCGGCCGCGCTCGGCGGCCTGTTGATGGGCACCATCGTCACCGGCATCTTCGTCGCCATCTCCATGTGCACGGGCGGCGGCGCCTGGGACAACGCCAAGAAGTACATCGAGGAAGGCAATCACGGCGGCAAGGGCAGCGAAGCGCACAAGGCCGCCGTGACCGGCGACACCGTGGGCGACCCCTACAAGGACACCGCCGGCCCGGCCGTCAACCCGCTGATCAAGATCATCAACATCGTGGCGCTGTTGATCGTGCCGCTGTTGCCGGGGGTGAGCGGCACGGTGCACGGGCAGGCGCCGGTGGCCGAGCCGGTGGCGGCCGTTGCGGCGGTCGCTGCTCCGGTCGTTGCCGTGCCGCTCGCGCTGGCGCCAGCGCACCGCTGAGCGATCCCGCCTGCCTGAAACGCCCGCTTCGGCGGGCGTTTTTCATACTTGACCAAGTTGGCTAGAATGGCTGCGTCTTTGGAAAGGAGAGTTGCCATGCAAGTCAACATGCTGGAAGCCAAGACCCAGTTGTCGCGGCTGGTCGAGGCAGCCCTGCGAGGAGAGGAGGTGGTGATTGCCAATCGCGGCAAAGCGGTCGTGAAACTGGTCAAGGTCGAGGACAAGCCGAAGCGCCAATGGGGCGCCTGGGCCGGCTTGATGACCGAAGAGGAGATCGAGCATGCCTTCTCCCCGGAGGTGGAAGCCGAGTTCGCGCGCGAGTGGTTCGCAAGCATCGATCGGCCGATCGATGCCGGCCTGAAGAAGAAGCCTGCTACCCAAGCCAAGGCCCCAGCAAAACACTCGACCAAACGCGCTGCGAAATGAAGCGCTACCTGCTCGACACGCACATCCTCATCTGGGCTCTGACCCAGCCACGCCGCTTAAGCACACGCGCCCGGCAGGTGCTGGAGTACGAGGATGTGCATGTGAGCGTTCTCAGCCTGTGGGAAATGCTGGTGAAGCAGGAGCGGCGCAGGCTGCCTCTGCCCGACGGATCACTGGTCAACGTCGTCGAGAAAGCCGGTGCGCGTTGGCTGGCGCTGCATCCGGCCCATGCGGAAGCCGGCCTGAGCCTCGGAGCACTGCATGGCGATCCGATCGACCGCATGTTGGTCGGCACCGCCCGCGTCGAACGCATGGTGCTCATGACGCGGGACGAGCAGATTCTCGAGCGCGCTGCGCCGATCCTCGGCGAGCTGCTGATGGAAGCCTGAAGGCGCAAGACCGCTCGCCGCGCTGCGTTTCCTGCCTTACCCGGCGCGCCCCGGCAGCATTCTGCGCAGCGTGTTGTCCCGCCACACGAAGTGATGCGTCAGCGCCGCCGCGGCATGCAGCCCGATCAGCGCATAGCCGGCCCGCCCGATGTCGCCATGCCATTCGCGGATCAGCTTGCCGAGCTCTTTGTTCTCGCTCGTCAGCGGTGGCAACTCCAGGCCGAAGAACGGAATCGCATTGCCACGCAGGCTCAGCATGACCCAGCCCGCCAGCGGCATGCCGATCATCAGCGCGTACAAGAGCACCTGCACGACCTGCGATGCCACTTGCTTCCAGCGGGGCGGCGCTGGCACGATCGACGGCCTGCCGCCGTACACCCGCGCGGCGAGCCGTACGCAGACCAGCGCGAGCACCATCAGCCCGAGACTGAAGTGCGCCGTGCGCATGAAATTGCGCTCGGGCGAGCCGCGAGCGAACAGTTCGCGCAGTTCGATGAAGAGGTAGGTCAGTGCGATCAGCACCAGCATCAGCCAGTGCATCGCAATGGACAAACGGCTGTAGTGCGAGGGGCTGGTCTGAAGTGCCATCGCGTATCTCCTTTTCCTCGCGAACGATCGACAAAAAAAGCGTCCGCCGGCGAATCGCTCGCCGCGCGGACGCAACATCCATTGACGGACGGAGACTCTAGAAGCGGATACGGGCTCCCGCGAAGATTTGCCGCGGCGCACCGGCAAAGGCGCCGTTGACGCGACTCACCAGATAAGTCTTGTCGAACAGGTTGGCGGCACTCAGGTAGAGCGTCACGCCCTGCTCTTCCAGGCGGTAGTTGACCGAGGCATTGAAGGTCGTGAAGCTCGGGATCACGCCCGACTGCCCATCCGCTGCGGGCGCCCGCGTGTTGAGCGCGTCGGTGTATTGCTCGCTCACATGCGTGAGGCCCAAGCGGGCATCCCAGCGTGAGCCGTGTTCGTAGCCGATGCTGGCCGAGAGCAGGTGCCGCGGCGCATAGGGCAGCCGGTTGCCGCGAGCGTCGGTGAACACGGTGGTCTCGTCGTCGCCCGGCGCGAAATCGGGTGTCTGCAGCTCGCTGTCGAACTTCGCAGTGAACAGGTTCGTGTAGCTCGCCGCCAGATAGACGTTGTTGGCGCGGCCCTGCAGGCGGCCGAAATCGATGCGCGACGCCAACTCCAGGCCCCGGTTGGTGCTCCGCCCGGCGTTGGCGAAGGTCTGCCCCTGGCCCACGGAATAGCCGGGCACGATCTGGTTCTTGAAGTCGATCTCGAACAGGGTGGCCTCGACCTGCACGCCGCGCATCGGCGCACTGCGCACACCGATCTCGATGTTGGTGCTCAGTTCCGGGTCCACCTTCTGCAGGTCTTCGTCTCCCGGCGGCAGGTTGGCGTCGGGCCGCGGCGGCGCGATGCCGCGGTGGATGCCGGCAAACAGCGTGGTGTTCGGCAGGCCGAACCAGGTGACACCGAAGCCCGGCAGCACTTCGCTGTTGGTTTGCGAGGTGTTGACGCTCGGCACTACCGGCGCAAATTCGTCTTGCGTGATCCGGTTGTCCTGCTCGTAGCGCTCATAGCGCACGCCGGGCGTGAACGACCAGTTTCCCGCGTAGACAGTGTTCTGCACGTACGCGGCGACGGCATCGGTCTCGATGTCGAACTCGTCGCGAAGTCCCGTGCCGGGCGAGTTCTCCCGCGCAGTAGGCGAGGCGCCGTTGTAGCGCTTGCGGTTGATGCGCTCGCGGTGCAGGCGCACGCCGGTGACGAGTTCGCTGCGCAGGCCGAAGGCGTTGTGCTCCATCTCGAGACGCGGCTCGATGCCGTAGAACTCGTACTGCCGTGGGCGCATCTGGTTGCCGCACAGCGAGGCGAACTGTTCGAAGCCGCCTGGCACGCTGTAGTCGATGCCTGCCGGACATCCAGCGACGGTGCCTGCGCCGTCGCTGCCGACCTCGTCGGCCCGCAGTTCCTCGCGTTCCTTTTCCGCTTCACCGCCGTCCACGTCGGCCTCGACGATGGCGTCGAGCTGCCGGTAGGAGGCGCGATCGGTCTTCTGGTAATAGACCTGCGTGGCGAGCCGCGAGGTGTCGGAAAAGTTGAGCGTGTGCACCACCTGCACCGCGGTGCGCTCGAGTTCGAACACGTCGTTGCGAAAAGCGTTGCCGAAGGGGTTGTCATCGAAACGGGCCTGGTCGAGCCCGGCCTCGCCGAAGCTGGATTCTTCTTCGTAGTAGCCGAGCTTGACGCGCAGCGACTGCCGATCGGTCAGATCGAGCTCGCCCTTGAGCGAGACGTCGCGGATGCGGTGGCGGCTGTGGTCGCGGCTGCCATCGCCCTGGCGCTGCGCCGCTTCGACCAGCCAGCCGCCGCGATCCCCGCCGCTGCCGACGCTGGCGCTGGCGCGGCTGAAGTCGTGCGTGCCGACCGAAAAGTCCACCTTGCCCATGAAGGAGCGCGGCACCGGGCGGGTGACGAAGTTGATGACGCCGCCCACCGTTTGCGGGCCGTGAACGATCTGCCCCGACCCCTTGATGACCTCGATGCGCTGCAGCCGCTCGAGAGGGGTGTGGTAATGCGCCGTCGGGTCGCTGTAAGGCGCCAGGTGGATGGGCATGCCGTCTTCGAGCAGCAGCGTGCGGCTGGTGCGGCGCGGGTCGAGGCCGCGGATGCCGATGTTGAGGTTCAGGCCAAAGGCATCCTCGCCGACCACATGCAGGCCGGGCACACCCTGCAGCGCTTCGCGGATCGAATACGGGATCTCGGCTTCGAGCTGCTGCGTCGTCACCACCGCGCTCGAGCCCGGCACCGCTTCGAGCTGGTTGGGCAGCGTGCCGGTCACCGTAACCGACGGCAGCGACGTCACCGGCGTCGCTTGTTGCTGGGCCATCGCCGTACAAGCCATGCACGCCAGTGCCACCACGGTCGGAGCCCTCCGCAGGGCCGCTTTGCTTCTTCTCATTCCTCGGTCCTCGTCAATGCAAACATGGCTGCTCCGCTTGTCGGATGCAGCGATGCGCATGATCAGGACCAGCTCTGAGACTGCCTAGGGAATTGCTCCCGTCGTGGGTCGGTGGAAACGATGTTCGGGGAAATGCCGGCACGGCGCCCGCGGTGCGCCCTTGTGGAGCACTCGCCTGCGGTGGGCCGGGCGTCAGCGCCTGGGCGGTGGCAGGTCGGTGCAGGAACCGTGCGCGACCTCGGCGGCCAGGCCGATGCTTTCACCGAGCGTGGGATGCGGGTGGATGGTCTTGCCGATGTCCACCGCGTCGGCACCCATCTCGATGGCCAGTGCCACCTCGCCGATCAGGTCACCCGCATGCGTGCCGACGATGCCGCCGCCGACGATGCGGTGCGTGGCAGCGTCGAACAGCAGCTTGGTGAAGCCCTCGTCGCGGCCGTTGGCGATGGCGCGGCCAGAGGCTGTCCACGGGAACAGGCCCTTGGTCAGCTTGACGCCTTGTGCGGCAGCCTGCTCTTCGGTGAGACCGACCCAGGCAATTTCAGGGTCCGTGTAGGCGACGCTGGGGATCACGCGCGCGTTGAACGCGCTGGTCTGCAGCTTGGCGTCGCCCAATACCGCGCCGGCGGCGATCTCGGCTGCGACGTGGCCCTCGTGCACCGCCTTGTGCGCCAGCATGGGCTGGCCGACGATGTCGCCGATCGCGAAGATGTGCGACACGTTCGTGCGCATCTGGATGTCGACAGGAATGAAGCCGCGCTCGCCGACCTGCACGCCGGCCTTCTCGGCACCGATCTTTTTGCCATTGGGCGTGCGGCCCACGGCCTGCAGCACGAGGTCGTAGTGTTGATCTTCCTTCGGCGCGCCCTCGCCTTCGAAGCGCACCTTGATGCCGTCCTTCGTTGCTTCGGCACCGACCGTCTTGGTCTTGAGCATGACGTGGTCGAAGCGCTTGGCGTTCATTTTCTGCCACACCTTCACGAGGTCGCGGTCGGCTCCTTGCATCAGGCCGTCGAGCATCTCGACCACATCGAGGCGCGCGCCAAGCGCGGAATACACCGTGCCCATCTCCAGGCCGATGATGCCGCCGCCGACGATGAGCATGCGTTTAGGAACGGCACGCAAATCGAGCGCGCCGGTCGAATCGACGATGCGCGGATCGTCGGGCAGGAAGGGCAAGCGCACCGCCTGCGAGCCGGCGGCGATGATGGCCTGCTTGAAGCGCACGGTCTGCGCCTTGCCAGTCGGAGCCTGGGCGTCGCCGGAGGTCTCCTCGACCTTGAGGTGGTTCGCGTCGACGAAGCTGCCGAGGCCGCGCACGACGCTGACCTTGCGCATCTTGGCCATCTGCGCCAAGCCGCCGGTGAGCTTGCCGACGACCTTGTCCTTGTGCGTGCGCAGCTTGGCGAGGTCGATGGCCGGTTCGGGGTAGCCGATGCCGAGGTCGCCGAAGTGCCGCACCTCGTCCATCACGCCCGCCACGTGCAGCAGCGCCTTCGACGGAATGCAGCCGACGTTCAGGCACACGCCGCCGAGCTTGGCATAGCGCTCGACGAGCACGACTTTCAATCCGAGGTCGGCCGCACGGAAAGCGGCCGAATAGCCGCCCGGGCCCGCGCCGAGGACGAGAAGGTCGCAGTCGTGATCGACGGCGCCCCGGAAGGCGGCCGCTGCCGGCGCCGGAACATTCCCGGTGGCCCCGGCTCCCGGGCGCTGCTGCGTCGCCACGTCGCCGGCAGGCGGCTGTTGGCCCGAGACGCCGTTGCCGAACGCCACGGTGCCGCTCGAAGCATCGAGCGTCGGAGCCTTCGCCGCCGGGGTCTGGGCCTGTGGCTTGGCTGCGGCGCCGGCAGGAGGCGCGGGCGCGGGTGGTGCCTCAGCGCCGCCGGAAGTCTCCATCATCAGGATCACGCTGCCCTCGTTGACAACGTCGCCCACCTTGAGCCTGAGCTCCTTCACCACGCCCGCTTGCGGCGCGGGAATCTCGATCGACGCCTTGTCGCTTTCAACCGTGATGAGGCTTTGCTCGGCCGTCACGCTGTCGCCCGGTGCGACGAGCACTTCGATCACCGCCACGTCCTTGAAGTCGCCGATGTCCGGGACCTTGATCTCGATGGGGGGCATGGATGGTCCTTACAGCATCACGCGGCGGAAGTCCGCCAGCACCGCGCCCAGATAGGCGTTGAAGCGCGCCGCCGAGGCGCCGTCGATCACGCGGTGGTCCCAACTCAGGCTGAGCGGCAGGATCAGGCGCGGCACGAAGGCCTTGCCGTCCCACACCGGCCGGGTCTGCGACTTGCAAACGCCCAGGATCGACACCTCGGGCGCGTTGATGATCGGCGTGAAGTAGGTGCCGCCGATGCCGCCCAGCGAGGAGATGCTGAAGCACCCGCCGCTCATCTCCGCCGGCCCCAGCTTGCCGTCGCGCGCCTTGGCGGCGAGTTCGTTCATCTCCTTGGCAATGGCGACGAGGCCCTTCTTGTCGGCGTCCCTGATGACCGGCACCACCAGGCCATTGGGCGTGTCGGCCGCGAAGCCGACGTGGAAGTATTTCTTCAGCACCAACTGCTCGCCATCGAGGCTGGCGTTGAACTCGGGGAACTTCTTCAGCGCCGCAACGCAGGCCTTGATGAGGAAGGCCAGCATGGTCACTTTCACTCCCGCCTTCTCGTACTCCTTGTTGAGCTGCACGCGGAAGGCTTCGAGCTCGGTGATGTCGGCATCGTCGTGGTTGGTGACGTGCGGGATCACGACCCAGTTGCGGTGCAGGTTGGCGCCGCTGATCTTCTTGATGCGCGAGAGATCCTTGCGTTCGATCTCTCCGAACTTCGCGAAGTCGACCTTGGGCCAGGGCAGCAGATCCAGTCCGCCGCCGCCGGTGGCTTTCGCCACGGGCGTGGCCGCCGTACCGCCGCCGGCCATCACACCCTTCACGTAGGCCTGAACGTCCTCCTGCGTGATGCGCTCCTTCGGGCCGCTGCCCTTGACCTGTTCCAGCGGCACACCCAACTCGCGCGCGAAGCGGCGTACCGATGGCGAGGCATGCGGCAGGCGGCCCTGCGGCGCGCTCGGCTCGTGAGCCGGCAGCCCGGCGGTCGGCCGCGTCCGTTCAACCGGCCGGCTCGCGAGCGCGGGCGCGGGGGCTGCGCCGGGCGCTTGTGCCGGCACGGCTTGCGAAGGCGCCGATGCCCCAGCACTTTGGCCCGCGCCATCACCCTCGGCGCTCGCTGCACCGGCCAGCACCACGATCGGCGTGCCCTTGGACACCGAATCGCCGACCTTGACGAGCACGCGTTCGATCTTGCCGGCGTGCGAGGACGGAATCTCCATCGAGGCCTTGTCGCTCTCGACCGTGATCAGGCTCTGCTCTGCCGTGACGCTGTCGCCCGGCTGGACCAGCAGCTCGATGACCGCGACCTGGTCGAAGTCGCCGATGTCGGGCACGACCACTTCGCGCGCCCCGCTCGGCGCCGACGCAGTGGCACCGGATGCGGCCGGCGCAGCGGGCGGCTGGCTGCCGGGGACCGCGACCGCCCCGGCAGGTTGTGGCGACACCGCCATGTCGTCGGCACTGCCTTCCTCGCGCGCACTCGACGTTTGAGTATCAGGCGTGGACTGCGGCGCTTTTTCCGCCGCCGCGGCCTGGCCGGCGGCATCGGCCGCCTCGAGCATCAGCACCACCGAGCCTTGGCGCACCTTGTCGCCGAGCGCCACACGCAGCTCCTTCACCACGCCGGCATGCGAAGACGGAATCTCCATCGACGCCTTGTCGCTCTCCACCGTCACCAGGCTCTGCTCGGCCTTGATCCGGTCCCCCGGCTTGACCAGCACCTCGATGATCTCGACCGATTCGAAGTCACCGATGTCGGGGACCTTCACTTCCATCAGCGCCATGTTCTCGTCTCCGCTTATCTGTCAGGCGTGCCGCGTTGTCAGGCGTACAGCGGGTTGATCTTGTCGGCGTTGATGCCGTACTTCTTGATCGCTTCGGCGACTTGCGCGGCCGGCACCGTGCCGTCGTCGGCCAATGCCTTGAGCGCGGCCACGACGACGTAATGGCGGTTCACCTCGAAGTGCTCGCGCAGCTTGGTGCGGAAATCGCTGCGGCCGTAGCCGTCGGTGCCGAGCACGCGATAAGCGCGGTTCTTGGGAATGAAAGCGCGAATCTGCTCCGCATAGGCTTTCATGTAGTCGGTCGAGGCGACCACCGGGCCGGCGTGCGGCGTGAGCTGTTGCGTCACGAAGGGCACGCGGGCGTTGGCCGTGGGATGCAGCAGGTTCCAGCGCTCGGCGTCCTGACCATCGCGAGCCAGTTCGTTGAAGCTCGGGCAGCTCCAGACGTTGGCAGCAACGCCCCAATCCTTTTCGAGCAGCTCCTTCGCGGCCATGGATTCGCGAAGGATGGTGCCGCTGCCCAGCAGGTTGACCTGCGGCTGCTTTTTCTTGCCGCCCGCGGCTTCCTGCAGGAGGTACATGCCCTTGACGATCTGTTCTTCCGTGCCGGGCTTGAGGCCCGGGTGAGGATAGTTTTCGTTGAGCAGGGTGATGTAGTAGTACACGTTCTCCTGTTTTTCCACCATGCGCTTGAGGCCGTCGTGCAGGATGACCGCCACCTCGTGCGAGAAGGTCGGGTCGTAGCTGATGCAGTTGGGGATCGTGCCGGCGAGGATGTGGCTGTGGCCGTCCTCGTGCTGCAGGCCTTCGCCGTTGAGCGTCGTGCGCCCCGAGGTGCCGCCGAGCAGGAAGCCGCGCGCCTGCATGTCGCCGGCTGCCCAAGCCAGGTCGCCGATGCGCTGGAAGCCGAACATCGAGTAGTAGACGTAGAACGGGATCATCACCCGGTTGTTCGTCGAGTACGAGGTCGCTGCGGCGATCCACGAGCTCATGCCACCGGCCTCGTTGATGCCCTCTTGCAGGATCTGCCCGGCCTTGTCCTCCTTGTAGTACATGACCTGATCCTTATCGACCGGCGTGTACTTCTGCCCTTCGGGGTTGTAGATGCCGATCTGGCGGAACAGGCCTTCCATGCCGAACGTGCGCGCTTCGTCCACCAGGATGGGCACCACGCGCGGGCCCAGCGCCTTGTCGCGCAGCAACACGGTCAGGCAACGCACGTAGGCTTGCGTGGTGCTGATTTCGCGGCCTTCAGCGGTGGCGTCGAGCACCGCCTTGAAAGCCGAGAGCTCCGGCACCGGTAGCGTCTCGTCGGCCTTCGGGCGGCGCTTGGGCAATGCGCCGCCAAGGGCCTTGCGGCGCGCATGCAGATACCGCATTTCCGGCGTGTCGTCGGCCGGCTTGTAGAAGGGAATGTCGGCCAGGCGGTCGTCGGGGATCGGGATGTTGAAGCGGTCGCGAAAGGCCCGCACGTCCTCGGCCACGAGCTTCTTGGTCTGGTGGGCGGTGTTCTTGCCCTCGCCGATCTTGCCCATGCCGTAGCCCTTGACGGTCTTGATGAGCAGCACCGTCGGCTGGTTCTTGTGGTTCACGGCGGCGTGGTAAGCCGCATGCACCTTGTGCGGGTCATGGCCGCCGCGGTTGAGGCGCCAGATGTCGTCGTCGCTGAGCTTGGCCACCATCTCGAGCAGCTTGGGGTGCTGGCCGAAGAAATTCTTCCGCACGAAAGCGCCGTCGTTGGCCTTCATCGCCTGGTAGTCGCCGTCCACCGTTTCCATCATCACCTTGCGCAGCAGGCCTTCCTTGTCGCGCGCGAGCAGCGGGTCCCAGTAGCTGCCCCAGATGAGCTTGATGACGTTCCAGCCGGCGCCGCGGAACTCGCTTTCCAGTTCCTGGATGATCTTGCCGTTGCCGCGCACCGGGCCGTCCAGGCGCTGCAGGTTGCAGTTGACGATGAAGATCAGGTTGTCGAGCTTCTCCCGCGCCGCCAAACCGATGGCGCCGAGCGACTCGGGCTCGTCCATCTCGCCGTCGCCGCAAAACACCCAGACCTTGCGCTTGGAGGTGTCAGCGATGCCGCGCGCATGCAGGTACTTCAGGAAGCGCGCCTGGTAGATCGCCATCAGCGGACCCAGGCCCATGGAGACGGTCGGGAATTGCCAGAACTCGGGCATCAGCTTGGGGTGCGGATAGCTCGACAGGCCCTTGCCGTCGACTTCCTGGCGGAAGTTGAGCAACTGCTCCTCGCTGATGCGGCCCTCGAGAAACGCGCGCGCATAGATGCCGGGCGAGGAATGGCCCTGGATGTAGAGCAGGTCGCCACCGTGCGTGCCGCCTTCGGCGGTGTCGTCGGCGTGCCAGAAGTGGTTGAAGCCGGCGCCGAACATGGTCGCCAACGAGGCGAAACTGGAAATGTGGCCGCCGAGGTCACCGCCGTCCGCGGGTTCCAGCTTGTTGGCCTTGACCACCATGGCCATCGCGTTCCAGCGCATGTAGGCGCGCAGGCGGTCCTCGATCTCGATCTGGCCCGGGCTGTGCTGCTCCTGGCCGGCCGGGATGGTGTTCACGTACGGCGTATTCGCCGAGAACGGCATGTCGATGCCGGTCTGGCGCGCCGCGTCGATCAGGCGGGCGAGCAGGAAGTGCGCGCGTTGCGGTCCCTCGCTTTCAATCACTGCAGCCAGCGCCTGGAGCCACTCCCGCGTTTCCTGGCCATCGGTATCGAGTGGGTCGTTGGCGGCAATGGCCATCGGGGTGTCGGGCAATGCAGACATGTCGGAGTCTCCTTGTCGCGGCGCGTTCAGCGCCGGGCACAGTCTTGGGCTGCGGGGCGGCGGCGAGTTTTGCATACCTCGCCAGATTTTTCAAATAGCGCGAGTCCATTTCATATTACGAACTACAAGCTGCCGCTTCGTTTTCGTCAGGCGAGAGTGACGGCTATCGGCCGATGACGGGCGCGGTTCGATAATCCCCCAATGCCGCTGTCCGTTCCCCCCGATTCGACCCTAGGTCCGCTGTCGCCGACCGATCCGCAGCGCATGTTCCGGCGCTGGTGGAAGCGACTGCCGCCGGCGCGCCAGGACCGGGTCGCGACGCTGGCGCCGCTGCTGTCGGTGCTGCTTTTCCTCGCGGCCATCATCACGGCGTTCTGGTACCTGCGCAACGAAGAGCACGAGCGCGAGCTCGAATCGGTCAAGCGCGACACCGAAATCGCCCAGCAGCAGATCCGCCTGCGCCTGATCGAGAACCAGGAGCAACTGGTGCGCATGGCCCGCGAGGTGGTCACTCGCGCCATCGACCAGGACGAATTTCTCGGCCAGGCGGTGAGCTTTGCGCGCGAACGACCGGAGGTGGTGAGCCTGGCCTGGATCGGTGCGGACCAGACCGTGCGGCAGCGCCACCTATCCCCCAACCATCCGGGCGAACTGTTGCGACTGGCGGAACCACCGCCCCTGCCGAATTTCGTCGGCCCGCTTGTTCCTACAGCCACCGCGCTCCAGGCCGGCGGTGAGCCGGCATGGGCGTTTGCCGCCGCGCGCGATCTTCGCCAGCCGGTCTATTCGCGCCCGTTCGAAGGCACCGGCGCGCTCATGGTGTTCCAGGTCCACGTGCCGCTGATCGACCGCAGCGCTTTCGCCGGCACGCTGGTGGCCGAGTACGCGGTCGAGTCGCTGCTGCGCTATTTCGTGCCGCCCGAGGTGACACGGCGCCATGCCATCAGCCTGATCGACGGCACCGACCGGGTGCTCGCCAGCAGCGTCTCGCGCGAACCCGGCAGCAGCGGCCAGCGCAACAGCTTCGTGCAGGAAGTGGCGCTGGCACCTTCGGGCAACGGCCTGGTGGTGCGCGGCGAGGGCTGGCGCACGTCCATCGGCCTGATCGGCAACACCCTTTTCTGGATGGTCGTGGCGCTCTCAGCCCTGACGGTGTGGATGCTGCTGGGCACCTGGCGCCACATGCATCGCCGCTCGCAGATGCAGACGGCGCTGATCTCCGAAACCAACTTCCGCCGCGCCATGGAGAACTCCATGCTGACCGGCATGCGTGCGATGGATATCGAGGGCCGGATCAGTTACGTGAACCCGGCCTTCTGCGCGATGACGGGCTTTGCGGAGCACGAGTTGATCGGCCGCCGGCCACCGTTTCCCTACTGGCCGCCCGACCGCACCGAGGAGAACACTCGTCTGCTGCAACAGGAACTGCAAGGCCGCAGCCCGGCCGGCGGCGTAGAGATCCGCATCATGCGCAAGGAAGGCAGCATGTTCGACGCGCGCATGTACGTGTCGCCGCTGATCGACGCCCGCGGCCACCAGAGCGGCTGGATGACCTCGATGACCAACATCACCGAGGCCAAGCGCATCCGCGATCAGCTCTCGGCCTCGCACGAGCGCTTCACCACGGTGCTCGAAGGCCTGGAGGCGGCGGTCTCGGTCCTGTCGGTGGCGCAGGGCGATTTGCTGTTCGCCAACCGCTCCTACCGCCTGTGGTTCGGCGCCGACTCGCAAGGTCACACGCTGCTGGCCGGCTCGGCCGAAAACCTCTCCGTGCTGCGGGAAGCCGACGAGTCGGTCGATAGCTTCGGCGGCCTGCCGGCGCGGGAGATCACCGAAGCCGCGGGCGACGCGCGCGAGGTCTTCATCGAGCCGATGCAGAAGTGGTTCGACGTGCGCGCGCGCTACGTGCAATGGACCGACGGGCGGCTGGCGCAGATGCTGATCGCGACCGACATCACGTCGCGCCGCCATGCCGAGGAGCAGGCCGCGCACCAGGCCGAGAAGGCGCAGGTGACGAGCCGGCTGGTGACCATGGGCGAGATGGCCTCCAGCGTCGCGCACGAACTGAACCAGCCGCTCACCGCCATCACCAACTACTGCAACGGCATGGTGTCGCGCGTGAAAAACGACGCGATCGAGAAGCCCGACCTCATCGCAGCGCTCGAAAAGACCGCGCGCCAGGCACAGCGTGCCGGGCAGATCATCCACCGCATCCGCGCCTTCGTGAAACGCAGCGAGCCGCAGCGCCAGCCGGCGCGCGCGCGCGACATCGTCGAGGACGCAGTCGAGCTCGCCGGCATCGAAGTGCGCCGGCGCAACGTGCACATCCGCACCTATGTGGCGCAGCGCCTGCCCGAACTGCGGGTCGATCCGATCCTGATCGAGCAGGTGCTGCTGAACCTGCTGAAGAACGCGGCGGAGGCCATCGACAACGCGCAGTTGCCGCCCTCGCGCCGCCACATCGAGCTGCGCGTCGTGCCGCGCTATGCGCAGGACGAAGGCGGGGTGATCGAGTTCAGCGTCACGGACAACGGTCCGGGCGTGAAGGACGAGGCGATGGCCCGGCTCTACGAGGCCTTCTTCTCGACCAAGGCCGACGGACTGGGCATCGGTCTGTCCTTGTGTCGCTCGATCATCGAGTCGCACCGCGGCCGTATCCGTGCAGAGAACCTCTACAATGGAACGGTTGTCAGCGGCTGCCGTTTTGCCTTCACCCTGCCGGTCGAATTGCCCCCGACGGTCATCGAAGGTGCCACTGAAGCCGCCGCGGCAGCGGTGAATCGAACAGCCCCCGCGGTGCCCGCCTCTTCCCTGACCGAGAACGCATGAGTCTTATCCCCAAGAAAGGCACGGTCTATGTCGTCGACGACGACGAGGCAGTGCGCGACTCGCTGCAGTGGCTGCTCGAAGGCAAGGACTACCGGGTCAAGTGCTTCGACGCGGCCGAATCCTTCCTCTCGCGCTTCGATCCCCGCGAGGTGGCCTGCCTGATCGCCGACATCCGCATGGACGGCATGAGCGGCCTGGAACTGCAGGACCGGCTGATGGAGCGCAAGAGCCCGCTGCCCATCGTCTTCATCACCGGCCATGGCGACGTGCCGATGGCCGTGACGACCATGAAAAAGGGCGCGATGGACTTCATCGAGAAGCCCTTCAAGGAAGAAGAACTGCTCGGCCTCGTGGAGCGCATGCTCGACCAGGCCCGCGCGGCCTTTTCGCAGCACCAGGAAGCCGCCAGCCGCGATGCCCTGCTTTCGCGCCTGACCACCCGCGAAAGCCAGGTGCTCGAGCGCATCGTCGCCGGGCGCCTCAACAAGCAGATTGCCGATGACCTGGGTATCAGCATCAAGACGGTCGAGGCGCACCGCGCCAACATCATGGAAAAGCTCAACGCCAACACCGTGGCCGATCTGCTGAAGATCGCCTTGGGAGCTCAAGCACAGGCCAAGGCTTGAACCGGCAGGCTCGCAGCATCAGCATCGAAGGGCCGCCGGGCGGCCCGACACGTCCACCGAAACGCGCCAGAGGCGCGTTTTTCTCCATTTGAAGGGACTCACATGACAGCCAAGCTCATCGACGGCAACGCGCTTTCCAAACACATCCGCATCGAGATCGCGCAACGCGCCGCAGTGCTGGCCTCGCGAGGCCACACGCCGGGTCTGGCCGTCATTCTGGTCGGCGAAAACGCAGCCAGCCAGGTCTACGTGCGCAACAAGGTCAAGGCCTGCCACGAAAGCGGCCTGCACTCCGTGCTCGAGCACTATCCCGCCACGATGACCGAAGCCGAGTTGCTCGAGCGCGTCGAGGTGCTCAACCATGACCCGGCGATC
Source organism: Methylibium sp. (assembly GCF_013817345.1). Lineage (GTDB taxonomy): Bacteria > Pseudomonadota > Gammaproteobacteria > Burkholderiales > Burkholderiaceae_C > Methylibium. The sequence goes on along the minus strand of NZ_JACDCW010000037.1, from coordinate 15,611 downwards.
CACGGCATTCTGGTGCAGCTGCCCTTGCCACCGCACATCGATGGGCACCGCGTCATCGAGACCATCTCGCCGAAGAAGGACGTCGACGGCTTCCACATGGCGAGCGCCGGCGCGCTGATGGTCGGCCAGCCGGCTTTCAAGCCTTGCACGCCGTACGGCTGCATGAAGATGCTCGAGTGGATCGACTGCAATCCCAAGGGCAAGCACGCGGTCGTCATCGGCCGCAGCAACATCGTCGGCAAGCCGATGGCGATGCTGCTGTTGCAGGCCCATGCCACCGTCACCATTTGCCATAGTGCGACGCCTGATCTCGCTCATCACACCCGCCAGGCCGACATCGTGGTCGCCGCTGTCGGCAAGAGAAAGATGCTCACCGCCGACATGGTGAAACCCGGCGCGGTGGTCATCGACGTGGGCATGAACCGCGACGACCACGGCAAGCTGTGTGGCGACGTCGATTACGACGGCGTGCGCAAGGTCGCGGGCTGGATCACCCCGGTGCCCGGCGGCGTCGGCCCCATGACGATCACTATGCTGCTGATGAATACGATCGAATCCGCGGAACACGGCGCCGGCTGACACTGTCGAAGTCCGATCGATTCGAAAGGCAAGAACCCGATGCATAACCCCCTTCTCGACACCTCCGCCCTTCCCCGCTTCGGCGAGATCCGCCCCGAGCATGTGGCGCCTGCCGTCAACGCACTGCTGGCCGAAGGCGAGGCAGCGCTCGAAGCCGTGGTCGGCCCCGACGTGCCGGCCGATTACGACGCGATGTCGGCGGTGTTCGACACCGCCACCGAGCGCCTGGGCCGCGCGTGGAGCGCCGTGAGCCACTTGAACGCCGTTGCCGATACGCCGGAGCTGCGCGCTGCCTACACCGAGGCGCTCCCTAAGGTCACCGCCTTCTATACGAAACTCGGCGCCGACGAGCGGCTCTACGCCAAGTACAAGGCCGTCGCTACCGCGCCGCAGGCCGCCGCGCTGAACGCGGCACGACGCAAGGCGCTGGCCAACGCCATGCGCGACTTCGTGCTGTCGGGCGCTGAGTTGCAGGGCGCCGCCAAGGACCGCTTTTCCGCCATTCAGGCCCGGCAGGCCGAAATGGGCCAGGCCTTCTCCGAACACGTGCTCGACGCGACCGATGCGTGGTCGTGCATTGCCACCGAAAGCGAGCTCGACGGCGTGCCGGAAGACGTTCGTGCCGCCACTCGCGCCGCCGCACAGGCAGCAGGCCTCGACACCGGTCACAAGCTCAGCCTGCACATGCCGGTCTACATCCCGGTCATGCAGTACGCCCGCGACCGCCGGCTGCGCGAGCGGCTCTACCGCGCCCATGTCACGCGCGCCAGCGAACTGGCGGCAACGGTCCAGGGGGACATCAAGCCCGGCGCCACTGAGCGCGACAACAGCGCGGTGATGCGCGAGGTGCTGGCGCTGCGCCAGGAAGAAGCCGAACTGCTCGGCTACGCGAACTTCGCCGAGGTATCGCTCATCGCCAAGATGGCCGACTCGCCGCAGCAGGTGATGGACTTCCTGCGCGACCTTGCACGCCGTGCGCGTCCGCATGCCGAGCGCGACCTCGCCGAGCTGCGCGAATTCGCCGCCACCGAGTTGGTGCTGGCCGACATGCAGGCCTGGGACCTGGCCTTCGTCGCCGAAAAGCTCAAGGAGGCGCGCTACGCCTTCAGCGACAACGAGGTCAAGCAGTACTTCACCGAGCCCAAGGTGCTGGCGGGTCTGTTCAAGATCATCGAGACGCTGTTCGAAGTGGCGATCCGCCCCGACACGGCGCCGGTGTGGAACGAACACGTGCGCTTCTTCCGCATCGAGCGTGCGGCGCCTGCCGGCTCCACCGACGGCCCGCGTTTAGTCGGCCAGTTCTACCTCGACCCCTACGCCCGCCCCGGCAAGCGGCCCGGTGCCTGGATGGACGACGTGCGCGGCCGCTGGGCACGGCCCGACAGCAACGGCGCAGCGCCGCAGACCCCGGTGGCACAGCTCGTGTGCAACTTCGCCGCACCGGTCGTCGGCAAGAACGGCAAGGAGCGGCCGGCACTGCTCTCGCACGACGACGTGACCACGCTCTTCCACGAATTCGGCCACGGCCTGCACCACATGCTCACGCAGGTCGACGACATCGGGGTGGCCGGCATTGCCGGCGTCGAATGGGATGCCGTCGAGCTGCCCAGCCAGTTCATGGAGAACTTCTGCTGGGAATGGGACGTGGTGCGCCACATGACCGCGCATGTCGATATCGGGGAGCCGCTGCCGCGCGCCTTGTTCGACAAGATGCTCGCCGCGAAGAACTTCCAGAGCGGCCTGCAGACGCTGCGCCAGGTCGAACTGTCCTTGTTCGACATGCGCCTGCACGCCGAGCCGGGCAGCGCCGGCAAGGTACAGCAGGTGCTCGATGAAGTGCGCGACGAGGTGTCACTCTTCCCGCCGCCGGCATTCAACCGCTTCCAGCACAGCTTCTCGCACATCTTCGCGGGCGGCTATGCGGCCGGCTACTACAGCTACAAGTGGGCCGAGGTGCTGAGCGCCGACGCCTATGCCGCCTTCGAGGAAGAAGGCGTGTTCAACCCCGCCGTGGGTCGTCGCTACAGGCAGGCCATCCTGGAAGCCGGCGGCAGCCGCCCGGCGATGGAAAGCTTCAAGGCCTTCCGCGGCCGGGAGCCGAGCATCGATGCACTGCTGCGGCACCAGGGCATGGCGGATTAAGCCGGTCGAGCCGCGGAAGGGCTCGCCGCTGCTTCGGCGAACGGCGACGAGGCGCACGGTCCATGCCGTGTCGCCGTGACGTATTGCCAGTCCTGGCCTCGCCGGCAGGCCAGTGCGCGCACGACAGCGGGAAGGGTCGAATCAGCCGCCGCGGTGAACTACGATCGCGGCTGCGTTTGAAATCCGGAGTGTGATCATGAGCCGCCGCCCCGCTGCTGCGTTGTTCGCCTTGTCCGCGCTGATGGTCAGCACGGCGCCGCAGGCTCAGTACAAGGTGGTCGAGCCGGACGGCCGCGTCACCTACACCGACCGCCCGTCGCTCGCCGGCGCCGCACGCGTGGCGCCGTTGAGTCTGCCCACGGATGTCGTCGCCTCCGGCGAGGCCCTGCCTGCGGCCCTGCAGCAACCGGCCGCGCGCTTCCCGGTCACGCTGTACACCATGCCCACCTGCGCACCTTGCGACAACGGCCGCAATTACCTGCGCCGCCGCGGCGTCCCGTTTGCCGAAAAGACGGTCACCACGCTGGCCGACTCGAAGGCCTTCCAGAGCCTGAACCTCGGTACGGAAGTGCCGGTGCTGCGCATCGGCCAGCAGGTCTTGCGCAACTTCTCGGAAACGACCTGGGCTAACGACCTGGACCTGGCCGGCTACCCGGCTACCTCACGCCTGCCCAACGGTTACCGCGGTTGGGAACCGATGCCGCTGGCCATGGTGCCGCCTCCCGGGCCACCTGCCGTGGTGCGCGCGCCCGAGACACCGGCTGCGCTGCCGCCCGCGCTGGAGGCGACGCCGAACGGCATCCGTTTCTGAGCGCGGCACAGCGCGAAAAGGCGCACTCGCCTTGCGCGGCCGGTTCAAAACCGCAGGGTCTGCACGCCCTCGTCGGTACCGAGCAGGCACAGCGCGGCTTTGTGGCGGGCGAAAACGCCCACGGTGAGGACACCGGGCCACTGGTTCACTTCGGTCTCGAATCCCAAGGGGTCGGTGATCTGCAGGCCGTGCACGTCCAGGATGCACTGCCCGTTGTCGGTAACCACGCCTTCGCGCAAACGCGCCTGGCCGCCGAGCCGCACGAAGCGGCGCGCCACCTGGGCGGCCGCCATCGGCAGCACCTCCACCGGCAGTGGGAAACGGCCGAGCACGTCGACCAGCTTGGAAGCGTCGGCGATGCACACGAAACGCTCGGCCAGGTCGGCGACGATCTTTTCGCGCGTGAGTGCGGCACCGCCGCCCTTGATCATGAAGCCGCGCCGGTCGATCTCGTCGGCGCCGTCTATGTAGACCGGCAGCGACTCGACCGCTTCGGCCTCGAACACGCGAATGCCATGCGCGCGCAGCCGCTCGCTGCTGCGCATCGAACTCGACACCGCGCCTGCGATGCGTTCCTTCATGCCGGCCAGCGCATCGATGAAGCAGTCCACGGTCGAGCCGGTGCCGACGCCGACGACGCTGCCTTCGACCACCTGCTCGAGCGCGGCGCGGCCGACAAGTACCTTTAGTTTCTGCTGATTCATGGCGGAGACGAGCGAGCGGTGGCGACCGCCGGATTATCCCGTTGCACACACCTGTCGGGTGACCTGGCCGGTGCGCGGCGACGCTCTGGGACAATCCGCGCCCATGGCCCTAGTTCCGTATGCGTTGACGCGCCCCTTCCTGTTCGGCCTGGACGCCGAACACGCGCACGAGCTGACCCTGGGGTCGATCGCCAAGCTGCAGAACACGCCGCTGCAGTGTCTGTGGCAACAGCCGCGCGTCGCCGATCCCGTGATGGTGGCGGGGCTGCACTTTCCCAACCGCATCGGCCTGGCCGCCGGCCTGGACAAGAACGGCCGCTGCATCGATGGCCTGGGCGCGATGGGCTTCGGCTTCATCGAGGTCGGCACCGTCACGCCCCTGCCCCAGCCGGGCAACCCGAAGCCGCGCGTGTTCCGCCTGCCCGAGGCGGGCGCGCTGATCAACCGGCTGGGCTTCAACAACGACGGGCTCGATGCCTTTCTCGCCAACGTGCGGCGCGCGCGCTTTCGCAGCGGCGGCGGCATCCTCGGCCTGAACATCGGCAAGAACGCCGCCACGCCGATCGAGCGCGCGGCAGACGATTACCTGCTGTGCCTGGAAGGCGTGTACGAGCATGCCGACTACGTGACGGTCAACATTTCCAGTCCCAACACGCAAAACCTGCGCAGCCTGCAGAGCGACGCGGCGCTGGACGCGCTGCTAGGCAAACTGCAGGAACGGCGCGAGCGCCTGAGTGCACGTCATCGCCGCGCCGTGCCGCTGTTCGTCAAGATCGCCCCGGACCTCGACGAAGCGCAGGTCGGCCTGATCGCAGCCACGCTCGCAAGGAACGCGATCGACGGCGTGATCGCCACCAACACCACGCTGGCCCGAGAAGCGGTGGCTGGCCTTGCGCACGCCCGCGAGAAGGGTGGCTTGAGCGGGCGACCGCTGGCTGCGGCCAGCAACCGGGTCGTGCGGCAACTCCGCTCGGCACTGGGTGAGGCCTATCCGATCATCGGCGTGGGCGGCGTGATGAGTGCCGCCGATGCGCGGGCCAAGCGCGAGGCCGGCGCCGACCTGGTGCAGATCTACACCGGGCTCATCTTCGAGGGCCCCGAGCTGGTTGCACGGGCCGCGGCGGCCTTGCGGGCTTGAGCATCGTTCGCGCCGAGCCGCGCAGGATTCACGCTTCCAGCGTTCGAGTCGTACGGCGCTCGAATGTCTCGAGCGCATGCCGTCGGCCGTCACACCGTCGCTCTAAACTCGGCCCGCTCGACTTGCGCCTCATGACAAAACCACACCACAACGCTGGGGCACTGCGCCCGCTAGGCCCGCCTTCCGTCGATTCTTCGTTTCGGCATTCGCGCTACCTGGCCATAACGCCCCCTGTGCTAGCGCTGATGTTCGCCCTGGCGCTGTGGCTGGCGCTCGATCCGGCAACGCTGAAAGAAATCACCACGGAGGGCGGCCTCGTCGAACGGCCCACGGAGCTGCTGTACTTCGCACTCGCCGCCGCGATGTGGTGGTGGCGCCGACCCGGAGACGACCTGCTCGGCTGGACCGCGCTGTGCATCGTCTTCGTCGCCTTCGGCGCTCGCGAGATGGATCTGCACAAGGCCTGGACCGGCGGCAGCATGCTCAAGCTGAGTTTTTATCTGCGCGAGGCGCCGCTCGTGCAAAAGCTCGTTTCCGGCGCCGTGGTGCTGATGGTGGCTGCGGCCGGCGTGTTCGTGATCCGGTGCTATGCGTACAGCGTCTGGCAAGGCTTGCGCCGGCGTGAAACGGTCGCCACCACGGTGGCCATTTTCCTGGGCACGATGATCGTGTCCAAAGTGTTCGACCGCTCGATCAACATCCTGGCCGAAGACTTCGACATCGTCGCGCCGGTCGCCACGGGCGTGCTGGTCGGCGCGGTGGAAGAAATCCTCGAACTGAGCTTGCCGCTCGTCGCTGCGATCGGCTTCGTTCAGCACCGGCGAGGCAATCTCTCATGAAGGCGCTGCAGCAGACCGCCGCACCCCGGCCCATGGCAATCGCGTCAGCCTGCCGCGCACAGGCCGCATGAGCAGCGGCGCAATGATCTGGTTCGAGGCAGCATTCCTCGGCCTGGTGCAAGGGCTGACCGAGTTCCTGCCGGTCTCCTCGAGCGCCCACCTGCGCATCATCGGCCCGCTGCTGCCTTCGGGCGGCGACCCCGGTGCGGCGTTCACTGCGATCACGCAGATCGGCACCGAGCTGGCGGTGCTGATCTATTTCCGCCGTGAGATCGGGCGCATGACGAAGGCCTGGTTCGCGTCGGTTGTCGGCCGCGGCCAGCGGGGCGATCCCGATGCGCGCATGGCCTGGCTGGTCATCATCGGCACCGTGCCCATCGCCGCGCTCGGCCTGTTGTTCAAGGACGCGATCGAAGGCTCCCTTCGCAACCTGTACATCACGGCCACCGTGCTGATCGTCTTCGCGCTGGTGCTCGCCGCAGCAGATCGCTACGGCCACAAGCAGCACGACCTGCGGCGGCTGACCTGGATGCATGGCGTGCTGTTCGGGCTGGCACAGGCCACCGCCCTGATTCCCGGCGTGTCGCGCTCGGGCGGCACCATCACGGCCGGGCTGATCATGGGCTATACGCGGGAAGCTGCGGCGCGTTATTCCTTTCTGCTTGCAGTGCCCGCGGTGCTGGCCGCCGGCTTCTATCAGCTCTTCAAGACCTGGGGCCAGCCCGGCCCGATAGGCGCCGGCCCGACGGCGCTGGCCACACTGGTGGCCTTTGCGGTCGGCTACTGGGTGATCGTGGTGTTCCTGAAGCTGGTCTCGACGCGCACTTACCTGCCCTTCGTCTACTACCGCATCGTGCTCGGCGTGGTGGTGCTGGGCCTGCTGCAGATCGGCGTGCTCAGTTCGCTCTGACCGGCTTGCCGGTGCCGCGCCGGCGCATCAGCCAGCGGCGCAGCAGCACCGTATCGGGCACGAAGCGCCAGGCCAGCAGCAGCAGCGCGAGCAACGCGGGCAGCCAGCGCAGATCGGTCGCCACCGGCTCGGGCCGCGCCAGCGCCGGATCGAGCAGTGCGCTGCCCAGTGAAGCCGTGGTGCCGAGCCGCTGATAACCGATGCCCATCAGCTTGGCCAGGCCCTGCAGGTGGTTGTCGCGCAGCTCCGAAAGGTGCTCGTGTTCGGTGCCGCTGCCGCCTTCGAAGCGTTGCACGACGTCCGCCGCGGCCCAGTAGCCGGCCGGGTTGCCGTCGCGATCGGTGCGCGGAATGCGCGCCGGCAGGTCGCCGCCCACGCCGATCACCCAGCCGCCGATCTCGCCCGGCGTGACGTCGTGGATGGGCGGCGACTCGCGCGGGCGCAGCGGCGGCGATTCGTGACCATCGGTGAAGAACACGACGCCCGTGTCGCCGCCGATGGCCAGCGCGGTGCGCAGCGTCCAGCTCACGCCCTTGCCGACGTTGCTGGCATTGGCCCAGCGCATGCTGCCGTCGATCTTCGCCAGCGCGGCGAGCAGTTCCTCGTAATGGCTGCACACCTCCACCGGCAGCAGCAGCGGCATCACGCGGTAGTCGGCAAAGACCGACCAGCCCACCTTGGAGCCGCAGGGCAGCCGGCGCAGCGCCTCACGCATGGTGGCGCGCGCCGCCTCCAGGCGCGTTGCGGGCACGCCGCCCACCACCATGTCGTCCACGTTCATGCTCTGCGTGATGTCGAACGTGACCATGTAGCTCCAGGTCGAGCGCTCGAGCGTCACCGGCGGCAGCCAGACGGCGGCGATCAGCAGCGCCAGGGCCAGACTGATCGGCCAGTGCGCCCGGGTGTGCACCGAGCCCAGAGCCCGGCGCAGCAGGCGCGAAGCCTCGGTGCTCAAGGCAGGTCTCCGGGCTCCATGCCGCGCAAAAGGACGCGACGCCGCTCGACCGGCACGTTCTCGTCTTCGGCAAAGGCCGGCTGCTCCTCGGGCGCGACTCTCAGCGCGCGCTCGAGGTTGTAGCGGGCGTCCCAATCGTCGGGATTCATGCGCAGCAGGTCGCGATAGCGCTGCTTGGCCAGCTCGACCAGCGGCGAGGCCTCGGCAGCGCTGCGCAGGCCGGGCGCCGCCGCGGTCGCGGTGTCGCCGGGCTCAGGTGGCTGCCCCATGCCTTGGCGCAAGTACATGTTGCCCAGGTTGAAAAGCGCTTCCCGGCCGATGGCGTCGGGGCGGCCCGGCTCGATCAGGCCGCTGTAGCTCTTGAAGGCGGCGTCGTGGGCACCCGCCCGGGAAAGGCTCACCGCCCGCGCCAGCCGCACCTCGCGAGGTGCATCGCGCGCGGCCGGTGCGGCATCGGGCTCGACCGGCGCCTCGGCGGTGGCGGCGATCTGCTGGTTGAGCGTGATTGTCTGGCGCAGCCGCAGGCCCTGAGCCAGCGCCACGCCCGCGCACACCAGCGCCGCGACCGCGAAAAAACCGTGTACCGAATGCCGTCTCATGTCTCGCTCCGGGCGCCGCGCCAGTTCTGCAATTGCACCGACCGGCAGACGAGCAGCCCGGCGCAGGCCAGCAGCGCTGCCACGTAGAAGCCGGCGCTCCAGTCCACGCGCGGCACGCGCTCGTAGAACGACAGCGGAAAATTCTGCTGGCGGTTGATCTCCGCCATCGCCGCGGCCATGGCGGCAGAGTCGTCGGTCTGGTAGAGCCGGTAGGGCGTGGGCAGCGACAGGAAGAAGGTGTGCAACGCCATCTCCTCGCCCGACTCGTAGATGCCTTGCGCCTCACCGCTGCCGTTGCCGGTCAGGCTGGGCGAGTTGGGCCCGCTGCGGATGTAGATCCAGTACAGCGCGATCTTCTCGCGTGACAGCCCGGCCTCGATACGCTGGCGCGTCGTCTCGTCGAGCTGCGCGCCGCCGTCCGACACCACCAGCACGATGCGGCTGCCCGAATAGGCCCGGCCCTCGAATTCGCGGATCGCCGCCAGCAGCGCACTGCCCATGTGCGTGTCGGGCAGGCCGCGGCCGATGCCGGTGGCCGCCAGCGCCGACTGGATCACCTTGCCGTTCTGGGTGAAGGGCACCGCCGGCATCGGGCTGGTGCTGAAGGCCATGAAAGCGAAGCGATCGTCGGGCCGCTTGGCCACGAAGTCGGCGAGCAGCTTGCGCACGATCTCGCTTTTCGATTCGGTCACGGAGAAGCCCCCCGCAACGGCCGGCGCATTGAGGTGGACCACCGCGTCCATGCTGGAGCTGCGGTCCATGAGGATCAGCACTTCGGCGCCGCGGCCGGTGCGCAGCACCTGCGTGCCGGACTGCCCCGGCCCGGCCAGGCCGATCACGATGGCCGCCATCGCCGTGACGGCAAATGCGCGCCAGAGAAAACCGACGATGCGGCCGACGCGGTCGTCAGGCAGCCAGGCGAGGTAGGAGAACACCAGCGTGTCGCTGCGCCGGCGCAGCAGCGGCAGCAGGGCCAGCGGCAGCAGGAGCAGCAACCAGGGCTGGGCGAAATCCAGGTGCATCGCGTCTTGGTCCCGATGCCGGCTAGCGCGCGTGGCGCTGCTCGGCCTGCCGCAATTCGCGGCACAGCTCGAGCAGTTCGTACGGCGCGGTCGGCCGGTCGGCGAAGAAGCGCGCGGCCGACTGGCGATAGAAGTCTTCCAGCCGCTCGGCCAGCGGCCGCAGATGCGGCGCCTCGACCAGCAGCCGGGGCAAGCTGGCCTGATGCACCACCCGCCCGGCGGTGGCATTGAGGGCGCGGTGCATCGCCAGCCAGGCGTCGGGGATGGCGCCGAGCGGTTGGCCGCGATGGGCTCGCTGCAGATGCTTCAGTTCCTGCCGCGCGCGCGCAAACGGCAGGCGGTGAGCCTCACGCGCGTTGCGCCAGGCCCACCAGCCCAGCCAGGTGAGCAGCACCGCGCCGAGCGCAGCCAGCGCGGCGAGGAACTGCCGCTGGACGTTGGCCGTGGGCAAGGCGGCGACCGGTCGATCGGGGCGCAGCGGCTGCAGCTCGCCCTGGCCGAACACCGCCTCCGGCGTCAGGGGACCGATGCTGATCGGCCAGGCCGGCACGGCGAGCGTGACACCCGAGTTCGTGGCGATCGTCAGCGCCGGCAGGGGAACGCTCATGAGCGCACGCGGGGCGTTGATGATCTGGTAGTCGATCGCGAGCCAGCGCTGTCCTTCGCCGTCGGTTTCGATGTGCGCCGGGCGGCGTTCGAGCCACAGGCCAACGCGGTCCGCGGCCGGCGGGGCGGCCGGCTCGAGCGAGCGGCCGGCGTGTTCGAGCAGGACACGCTGCGTCAGCACGTCGCCGAGCATGTGCCCGAAGCTGCGCGGTTGTTCGATGATGGCCGGCGTGCCAGCGGATCCCAGTGGCTTCAAGGCAGCTGACGCGGCAGACGCGGCGGCAGCTTCGCTGCCGACCGGTCCGCTGTCGGTACCCGACGCCGCACTTCCCGGCGCATCAGCGGCAACTGGCTGCGCACGCACTTGCGCCGTCGGACCGAGGCTGATCGCCGAGGTAATAGCCAGCAGACCGAGGTAGTGAAGAGCAGCCCGGCTCGCCTTCTCGCGATGCTTCGAAGAAGAAAGGCTTTCCGGCGCCAAATGGAAGTGCGTGCTGTGTCTCACGCCACGGCCTCCAGGAAATGGCGTGTCAGCCCTTCGCCGTCGAACGCGCCGTGCAAATAGAAAGGTTCCAGCCCGCGCCCTTCGAACAGCGTGCGCAACTCATCCCGGCGCGCGGCGACTCCGGCGCGCCATTCGCTGCGCAGCGATTCACGCATCCACAAACTGCGGCGCACGCCGGTCTCAGCATCGCTCACGGCCACCAGCGCCTGCGCGTCCGGGGGTTCGGTTTCAGCGGGGTCCCAGGCGACCATGGGCACTACGCAGGCCGGCGCGAGCAGTTCGAGCACGGCGTCCAGGCCGGCCAGCGGCCAGTGGAAATCGGACACCAGAAACACCAGGCCCTTGCGCCCTGCCAGGCGCGCGACCGCTGGCCGCAGTCCGTCGATGCCACCGCGGTTGCCCGCCTTTTGCGGGTTGCTCGCGGCATCGTCATCCGCGGTGCAATCGCGAAGCAACTGCCCCATCACGAAGCCGGCGCCGCGGCTGTGGCGCGCCGGCATGAAGAGGTCCTCGCGCTCGGCATGGTCGAAGGCAAGAAGACCGCACGCGTCGCCGGCGCGAAAGGCGCTGCTGCCCAGCGCTTCCACGAAATCGGCCGCGACCTCGAGCTTGCTGCGTGCCGCGCCGAAGTGCATCGACGCCGACACATCGACCACCGCATTTACCGGCACCGCGACCCGCTGGCGCTGGATGCGCACCAGCCACTCCTGGCGCACGTCGCGCACGCTGGCGCGCAGGTCCAGGCGGCGCGGATCGGGATGGTCGAACAGGCGCTTATGCGCTGCGAAGCCCTGCCCGGCGCCCAGGCTCGTGCCCTTGTGCGCGCCGGGCCGGTAGCCGCCGAAGCTGGCCGGCAGGCGGTAGTGGAATTCAGCCGCGGCGGTCATGCTGCCCGGGAAGAACGGTATCCTCTCCCTTTGGGAGAGGATGGGGGTGAGGGGCGCACGGCCCTGCCTTCAGCTACGGTGCGGTTCGAGTTCAAGGTGCGGCGACCTTGTCCATGATCTTCTCGACCAGCGCGTCGGACAGTTCGGCCCGGCGCAGCTCGTACACCGGCGTGAAGAAGATCCGGTGGCCGAGCACCGAGGGCAGCACCGAGCGTATGTCGTCCGGCTCGAGGTGCGTGCGGCCATTCAGCCAGGCCACCACGCGCGACGCGCGCATCAGCGCACTCATGCCGCGCGGGCTGGCGCCGGCCAGGATGAGCCGCTTCATGTCCACGCCTTCCAGCCGCACACCGAAGGCCAGCGGCGTCTCGCTCGCCTCCCACACGTCGAGCACGTAGCGCTCGATGGTCTCGCTGCTGCGCACGCTTTTCTGGATCAGCGCGCCGATCGCGTTGAGCCGGTCCCAGGGCAGCATGGCCGCAGGCACCGTGTCGATCAGCGCGTCGGCGTCGTGATAGGCCGTCTCGAACACCAGCGCCTTGCGGACGGCACGATCGGTCGGCTTGGCCATGTTCAGCTCGAACATGAAGCGGTCACGCGCGGCGGAGGCCAGCTCGAAGGTCTCTTCCTTCTCAACCTTGTTGCGGTCGGCGAACACCGTCATGTGCGGGAAGCGGTACTCGCGGTTGAAGGCCGACACCGTGCGCTCGGCCATGGCGCGCAGCAGCAGCGACTGCACCTGCGGCCGGGCCCGGTTGATCTCGTTGAAGAAGAAGGTAGTCAGCCGCTCGCCGTGGCGCAGCAGCGGGCCCGGGTCGATGCGCGGCTTGCCCTCGGCATCGACATAGGTGTGATAGATCAGGTCGCCCGGCATCAGATCGACCGTGCCCTCCACCCGCTCGAAGTCACCACCGATGGCACGGGCAAAGGCGCGCAGCACGGTGGTCTTGCCGACGCCCACGTCGCCTTCGAGCAGCACGTGGCCCCGCGCGAAAGTGGCCACGTTGATCAGGCGGATGGTGTCCGGCTGGCCGATCACCGCCTTGCCCACCTCCGCCTCGAGTTTCAGCGCGATCTGCCGCCACTCCTGAAGCTGCTCGTCAGAACTCATTGCGGGTATCCATCGTGAACACAATGCGTGAGCTTGACACCTGGACGCTGCGGCGTCTTGCCTGCCGGTACACCTGCGCTTGTCCGCCAGCGCACCGCAAGACATTGACGAATCCACAAGACTGAACAACGATGGGGTTTGACAGAGCGTTCTCCACTTTGAGCTTGCCGCCGGAACTGCGGGTGGCGGGCTGGACCCAGGCCGTCTCCGACCGCTTCGTGGAATCGGGCTTCAAGGTGCTCGACCCCGAAGGCTTCGACGCCTCGATGCTCAACCGCGACGTGGCCGACCTGGCGCTCACGCGCATCCTTTCGGCCGGTCACCACCGCAAGAGGGTAACCCGCTCGCAGCGGCAAGCGGGGCGGGCCGGCGAGGCGTTCTTTCTTGTCAGCCTGCAGCTCGAAGGCCATTGCCGGGTCACGCAGGACGGGCGCGAGGCGCTGCTCTCGCCCGGGCAGTTCAGCATCTACGACACGCGCCGATCCTACGAACTGCTGCTCGAGCAGGACTACCAGCAGGCGGTGCTGCGTATTCCCCGCGCGAGCCTGTGCGAGCGGCTGCCGGGCTGCGACCAATTGACCGCACGTGCCGTTGCCGCGGATTCGCTGCCGGCGCGTTTGCTCGCGCAGATGGTGCGAGAGACCTGCAACGGCACGGGCACGCTCGACCCGCGCGCCGCCGCCGATGTATCCGAGGGCATCCTCAGCGTACTGACCGGCGGACTGCGCGGCCTGCACGACGGCGCCGCCGTGCAGGCGGACCGAGCGCCCGGCGCCGGCCGGCAACTCGCCCGCATCAAGGCGCATGCCTCGGGGCACTTGAGCGATCCGGGCCTGTCGGTCGGCGGCATCGCGCAGGCTCTCGGGCTGTCGAAGAGCTACCTGCACAAGCTGTTTCGCAACGAGGGCAGCACGCTGGAGCGCTGGATCTGGTCCGAGCGCCTGGCCGCCTGCCGGCAGGCGCTGCAAGACCCGCGCCGCGCCGCGCACACCATCACCGAAATCGCCTACGGCCACGGCTTCAGCGATGCGGCGCACTTCAGCCGCAGTTTCCAGCGACGCTACGGCTGCGCGCCGCGGGAGTGGCGCCTGCGCGCACTAGCGGGCCGCGCTGCCAGCGGCAACCGGGAATAAGCAGCTTCCCCGGGGTCGACGTTCGCCACAGCGGCGACTACACACATTTCTTATTGCCCGCGGCACAAAGGCAGACGGCCCACGCCAAGGGCATGCCGACGCAGACGACCAGCATGAGCAGCCGCTTACCATGCCCTTTTTGCATGCCGGTGCCCCTGCGCACGGCACTCGCTGCCATGGTGCGTGTCCCACTTCCTGCATGAGCCCTCCCCCGTCGCCCCTGCCCAGCTTGGCCGACCTGTGGCGCAGCCCCGCGCGGCTGACGCCCGCAACGCTTGCGCTGGTGGTCACCAACGTGGCGGTGTTCGCCGTCATGCTGGCCTTCGGTGCGGGTCTGTGGCACGCGCCGAACGACGTGCAGCTCACCTGGGGTGCCAATTTCGGCCCCGCCACCAAGGACGGGCAATGGTGGCGGCTCGGCTCGGCGATGTTCCTGCACTTTGGCGTGCTTCACCTTGCCATGAACATGTGGGCGCTGTGGGACGGGGGCCGGCTGGTCGAGCGCCTGTACGGGCACGGGCGATTTGCCTTCATCTATCTGGGCAGCGGCGTCGCGGGCAACTTGCTGTCGCTCGTGGTGCAGGGCGAACGGGCCGTCTCGGGCGGCGCATCCGGCGCGGTGTTCGGCGTGTACGGTGCCCTGCTGGTGTGCCTGGCGCGCGAGCGCAGCCGGGTCGATCCGTTCGAGTTTCGCTGGCTGTTCGGCGGGGTCATCGTGTTTTCGGTGGCAACCCTCGCGCTCGGTTTCGTGATTCCGGGCATCGACAACGCGGCACACATCGGCGGCCTCGGGGCCGGCGCGCTGCTCGGCATTGCGCTGGCACGCCCGCTCTCGGCCGCGCACCCGCTGCGCACGCGCCCGCGCTGGCTGGCCGGCGCCCTGCTCGCGGGCACGCTGGCCGTGCTGGTGATCGAGATTCCGGCGCCGCGCTACCGGCTCGGCGAGGAGTTGCAGGCGCGCGAGGCGATCCGCGAGTTCCTGGACACCGACGAGCGCATCGGCGCGCGCTGGCAATCCATCTTCGAGGCTGGACGCAGCCAGAGCCAATCCTTCGACGAGCTGGCCGGGCGCATCGACGCCGATGTGTCGCGCGAATACCAATCCAGCTTCGAGGAGCTTTCGGCGATCAGTCTCGACCCGGCGGCGCCCTCGGCGGCAACCCTGGAGATCCTGCGCAAGTACGCGCTGCTGCGCGGCGACGCCTCGCACGAGCTGGCCGAAGCGCTGCGCGAGAAGGACGAAGCGGGCGTTCGCGGCGCGCTCGAATCGATGCGGCGTGCGCCCTTCCTGGCGCGCGAAATCGAGCTGCGGGCGACCGGTGCGGCATCGGCGCCGTCGGCTCGATCCGCTCCATCGGCCGCATCGGCCGCATCGGCCGCATCGGCCGCATCGGCTGCATCGGCTGCATCGGCTGCATCGGCTGCATCGGCTGCATCAGCCGCATCAGCCGCCTCGACTTCACCCGCCCCCACAGCCGCAAGCGCCCCGCCCTGACGAAGCTGCGTCCCGCCTCGACGGGAGCGTGTTCACCCCCCTGCTTCGCATCCGTAGTTAGGGACGGCCAGCGCCACGCTCGCGACGTAGATTGAGGCAGCGCCCGGGCCGCTGTTCACTACCGAATGCGGAGGCAAGGCGCAGGGGAGACACACCGATGGTCACTCGCCCACGC
>NZ_JACDCW010000144.1 GCF_013817345.1 Methylibium sp. | reverse complement strand
CTGTTCGCCATTTAAAGAGGTACGTGAGCTGGGTTTAAAACGTCGTGAGACAGTTTGGTCCCTATCTTCCGTGGGCGCTGCAGATTTGAGGAAGCCTGCTCCTAGTACGAGAGGACCGGAGTGGACGCACCTCTGGTGTATCGGTTGTCACGCCAGTGGCATTGCCGAGTAGCTAAGTGCGGAAGAGATAACCGCTGAAAGCATCTAAGCGGGAAACTCGTTTCAAGATGAGATCTGCCGGGGCCTTGAGCCCCCTGAAGAGTCGTTCGAGACCAGGACGTTGATAGGCCGGGTGTGGAAGCGTAGTAATGCGTTAAGCTAACCGGTACTAATTGCTCGTGAGGCTTGACCCTATAACTTTGATGGCGATTTGAGCCGCACCGTTATGCCGTAATGGCGCAATCAAACTGATTTGACTTTACGAATTGGCTCGTCTTGCTTGAAGCAAGATCGGCGACAAGTTAAGCCTGATGACCATAGCGAGGTGGTCCCACTCCTTCCCATCCCGAACAGGACAGTGAAACGCCTCAGCGCCGATGATAGTGCGGGTTCCCGTGTGAAAGTAGGACATTGTCAGGCTATTACGCAGCAAAAATCCCGGTCAGAAATGATCGGGCTTTTTTGTGCTTGTCGTCGAGTAATAAATCTGCAATTAACAAGAGCAAGGCAGGAATCTGGTTATTAGACGGACAGGCTTCTTGGTTCTTTCGCAGCATTTTGCCCGGGTTTGTTTTTAGTCGATCATCTCGGAACTCTATGCATCTCGGCCGTAGCCTTCAACCATGGGGCAGCCCGTATCTCAGCCACATTGTCAGCAGTGATTTGCCGGACGACGGCTGGAACGATACGCACGAATTGCGCATCGCGTCGGCTGAAATCGCCGGGACTGTAAAGCTTCTTGAGAAAGAAGCGCGTGGAGGCGGCATGGCGGGGGGTTGGACGCGAGATCTTGGTAGCTATGAAAAAACGGGACTGCTGATAAACCTTCAGCGCCGCCAGTCGTTCAGCCAGCTCTAGCTGAGCGCTGCGGCGAATGCGCTCTCGCTCGACCGCCTCGAGGCTAGCGGGATCGTCGCGGCCTCGGTCTGTTGCAGAGTTAACAGGATTGTCCTGCGCGCCAATAGACGCGGGCCTCGACCGGCCTGCAAGCGGATGATGCAACATTCGCCCCTATGCAGGCTACCCACCTCGCCCTTGCCGTCCCGCCGCTTCCTTCAAGTCAATCTCGGCGGCGCCACCGTCTTCACTGCGGCAGGAGGGGCTGCATGGCTGTGGCGACCCGATCTGCGCGAAGGTCGACTCACGGACGCCGGTCGGGCCGTTTTTAGAGCAGTCGCAATGCTTGTCCTTTAAGGCAGCCCGACGCCCGGAACTTGCGTGCTCGAACGACACCTTGATTATGTGAGCGAAACCGTCCCTGGTTTTCGGAGAGCAACGCAAGACGAGCTGGTGCGACTGCTAGGGGTGCTGGCCATGGCTTCCGGTCACTTGTGTCTCAGCAGCCTGCCGGTGAATTGGCCGGCTGCGACCGTGTACGAAGACGAGACCGCATTGCGACTCATACGCAGCAGCGACAAACGGCTTCGTCAGCAAGGCCCATCACGCCTTGCGCGACCGCATGAACGCGCGCACGACTACCGCGGTTGGGCAGACGCTAAAGCGGCGATAGGCGCATTGCCGATGAAGCCCAATCTCACCCGTGTAATCAGCGCTCACTCGATAGGCGGCTGCGGGCTTGGCGGCGAGGAGCGGCTCGGCGTCGTGCGGCCCGACGGTCAGCGCTGGCAGCTAAAGAACCTGTGGGTGCGCGATGGTTCGCTGTTCCCGGCGAGCATCGGCGCGAACCTGCTTTCGATTTACGGCATCGTCAACCGCCTGAGCAGCGCGCTTGCGCAACGGCTGAGCGGTTGCGCGGTGCAGCTCACCTGAGCGCCGGCCTCGCAATGCTGGCCCGCCTGCAGCGATTGATGGCTGCTTCGATCGTGTTGGCGTCGCTGGCTTGGTTGGCGGGCGCCTGGGCCCTGGGGCACCCGTGGCTCGCCGTGGCGGGCTTCCTCTTCGTTCTTCTCGGCTACACGCTGGTGCTCGGCACCGAGTTCGTCCTGCTCGCCTTCCTGCACCGAGACGACCCGACGCCGCGTGCCGGCCCGTGGCAGCTGATACGGGCCTGGTTTTGTGAATGCATCGTTGCGGCCCGGGTGTTCGGCTGGCGCCAGCCGTTCCGCTCTCGGGCGCTGCCCGATGTGCCGGGCCGTCCCGGCGTGCGCGGCATCGTTTTCGTGCACGGTTATCTGTGTAACCGCGGGCTTTGGAATCCGTGGCTGAAGCGCTGCATGGCCGTGCAGCAGCCCTGCATTGCAGTGAGCCTCGAGCCGGTCTTCAGCGAACTCGACGCCTATGTGCAGACCGTCGATCGTGCGGTGACCCAGCTAGAACGCGAAACCGGTTCAGCCCCGCTGCTGGTATGCCACAGCATGGGCGGCCTGGTAGCTCGCGCCTGGCTGAGCAGTGTGGCTGGTGCGGACGCGCGGGTTCACCATGTGGTCACGATCGGCACGCCTCATCAGGGCACCTGGCTGGCGCGGCTCAGCCGCACGGCCAATGCGCGGCACATGCGCCCGTCCGGTGATTGGCTGCGTCAGCTGGCGCATCGCGAGCCGGCCAGCCGGGCTGCTAAGTTCACTTGCTTCTACGGGCATGCCGACAACATCGTGATCCCGCCCGCCGCCGCCATCCTGCCGGGTGCGGCGAGTCGCCACCTGAGTCATACCGCTCACATGGCGATGGCGTTTCACCCGGACGTGATCAGCGAGGTCTCGCGCTGGCTCGATGCCGACGGCGCGCTCTCGTGAGCGGCCGATTGACGTGCGAGCGCCCAAGCCAGCGAAAACAGACAGGCCGTCAATGGCAGGTGGTGCAGCGCATGGCCGCTGATGACGCTGCCGCTCGCCGCCCAAATTAGCCGGTCGGCCCAGTCGATGCATTCGGCCGACGCAAACCACATCAGCGCGGCGATCCAGTCGCCGCTGCGCAGATGGCGGCCGGGCAGGCTCCACACGCCCAAAGGCACCAGCAACATCGGCAGGTGCTCCAGCCAAAGCAGCAGCCGGTAGTCGGGCTGGCCCAGCAGCACGTCTGACGCAAACCACAGAAACGCACCGATCGGTCCGCTCGCGAGGGCCACCCGCAAAGGCAGCCGATTTACCCAGCCCATACTGACCCGTTCGGCCAGAAAGATCATGGCAAGAGCTGCGCAGGCGCTGGCAGTCAGCGCTTTCGACAGCACGTAGCCGCCCTCGCTCGGCGTCAAATGATCGGCCATGCTGCCTAGGGTCGCCGCAGTCGCCAGCGTGAAGAATGCCGTCCAGGCGTGGCGCAAAGCGGCCTCGGCGGTGAACCGGCGGGCGCAGAGTGCGCCTGTGCAGGCTGCGACCAGCAAAGGCAACTGCAGCAATACGCTCCAGCCGTTCGTGAGCCCGAGCGGTGTACGCGGGTCGGTCAGACGGTGAGCGTCGGCAACGGCGGTCACGGGACCGAGGGCCAGCAGGCCGACGACACTGGCCAGGACCATCGCTCCCAGGAGGGCCAGCGCACAGCGGGTCGAGAGCTGCTGCGAGATCGGGGGGAGCGTGGCGGTGTTCACCCGTCCGAGTTTGAGCCGTTGCTCGACCCGGCGCATCCTTCCTGCGGGGGACTCCCGAGAAGGAAGGTGCGTGCATCGGCCGGCGCCGCGCCGCGCGGCGCGATGCGCTTGCGCAGCCCGCGTACAAGCCTGCTGCCGTTCAAGCAGCCGGTGCGAACTCCTTCTCACCGGGCAGCACAACGCCGGCGCCCTCGAGCGGCAGGCCGCACACCGCGGTGTAGATCGGTGCGAATTCGGGCGCGGTGACGTCGAACAGCGGCTGGAAGCTGTCGATCACAAACATTTGGCCTGATAGCCGTCAATGCGCAAGTGGCTGCGCATCAGGCTCAATTCGCCGGCAAGGCTTCGTCCACGCCCAACACCCGCCCCGTCTCGCCGGCGTCGTAGCCGACCAGCGAGGCCACCGAGGAGCGGTAGCGCGGTGACTGCATCAGTGCGAGCGCCTGCTTCATCAGGGGTTGCTGCAGCACCGCGGTGGGCACCGCCAGGTAGTAACGCTCACGCAACAGCGGTAGGAAATGCAGGCCGAAGCGCTGCGCCGCCGTCTGCACACCCATGCCCACATCGGCCATGCCGCTGGCGATGTAGGCCGCAACAGCCGCATGCGTGAACTCGGCGGTGGCGTAGCCGTTGATCTCGCCGGGCGCGATGTCCTGCTTGGCCAGCATCAGCTCCGTCAGCATGCGCGTGCCCGAGCCCTCGGGCCGGTTGACGAAGCGCACGTCGGCCCGTTTTAGATCGGCCAGGGAGCCGATCTTCAGCGGGTTTCCGGGGGCCACGAACAGGCCTTGCGAGCGCACTGCAAGGTGCACGAGGCTGTGATCGTTCGAGCGCAGCCACTGCCGGTAACGACGAGCGGCGGGGACCGCGAACTCGCCGATCGGCACATGAAAGCCGGCCAGGTCGCATTCGCCACGCGCGAGCGCCGCAACCGACTCGATGCTGTTTCGGTAGCGCAGTTCGACTGGGATTTTCGCGGCCTCGAGCTGCTCGATCAGCCCGGCCACCGCGTACCCGTGGCTGGCATGCAGCCGAAGGGCAACCGGCGCACGCGCCACCTGCGGCAAGGTGCGCTCGAGTTCGTGTTCCAGCTCCGACGCGAGCGACGAGAGCATCGGCGAAAGCCGCGCCGCGATGCGCCGGTCGGCCCAGATCAGTTTTTCGGCCAGCGGGGTCAAAGTGGAGCCACGGCCGCGACCTGCGTCTACCAGCGCATGACCGAACAGCGCCTCGGCGCGCTTGACCTGACCCCACGCATGGCGATAGGAAAGCCCGGTGCTGCGCGCGGCTTGCGCAATTGCCCCACTCTCCTGAATCGCGGCCAGCAGCGCGAGCAGCGCCGTGGTGTCGACCGCGTCTTCGGCGTTGTGTGAAACGCCCCAGTGGGGCGTGATTTGTATACGCATCATCCGGCTGCCTCGTGCATATATTTTTTCGGCTATTGCGCTATCGTGGAGCAATCAGACGGTAGGGCGGCATATGTGTCCATTTGAGCATAGGCTGACCGCCTGAAGCCCGAGGAATTGCCCGACCATGAATGCATCCGTCATCCCGATCCAAGCCCTGCGAGACCCGGCCCGTCAACTTCGCCGCAGTTCCGGCGAGCGGCCGGTCGACGCGCAGGCGCTGGCAGCGGTGAAAGCCTTGCTGGCGCAGCAGCCCTTGCGGCGAGACCTGCTCATAGAGCACCTGCACGCCATCAACGATCGCTACGGCCAGTTGCGCACCGATCACCTCGGGGCGCTCGCCCACTTGCTCAAGCTCTCGCAGGTGGAAGTGTATGAAGTCGCGAGCTTCTATCACCACTTCGACGTGGTTCGGCCCGATGCCGCCGGCGCTTTCGAAGCCCCGTCCGCGCTGACGGTGCGCGTGTGCGACGGCATTGCCTGCGAGCTGGCCGGCGCGCAGGATCTGCTGGCGCGGCTGCCGGCACTGCTGGGCACCGAAGTGCGCGTGATCGCTGCGCCCTGCATCGGCCGCTGCGAGCAGGCGCCTGCTGTGGTGGTGCATCAGCATCCATTGGCGCATGCCACGCCCGAGTCCGTGCAAGCCGCGGTGAAGGCCAAGGCCACGACCCACGAGCCGGCGCCCTACACCGGCCTGGCGAGCTACCGCGAAGCCGGCGGCTACCGCACGCTGAGCGAATGCTTGTCGGGAGACCGCCCGCTCGAGTCGGTGCTGCAGATCATGGAAAGCTCGGGCTTGCGCGGCCTCGGCGGCGCAGGCTTTCCGGCCGGGCGCAAGTGGCGCATCGTGCGCGGGCAGCCGGCCCCCCGGCTGATGGCGGTCAACATCGACGAAGGCGAGCCGGGCACCTTCAAGGACCGGCACTACCTCGAGCGCGACCCGCACCGCTTCATCGAGGGCATGCTGATCGCCGCCTGGGCGGTCGGCGTGGACGCTGTCTACGTCTATCTGCGCGACGAGTACCACGGCTGCCGGACGCTCCTCGAAACGGAACTGGCTGCGCTGAAAGCCAACCCGCCGATGCCTGACATGCCGGTCATCGAGCTGCGCCGCGGCGCCGGCGCCTACATCTGCGGCGAAGAGTCCGCGATGATCGAATCGATCGAAGGCAAGCGCGGCATGCCGCGCCTGCGCCCGCCCTACGTGGCGCAGGTCGGCCTGTTCGGCCGGCCCACGCTCGAACACAACTTCGAGACGCTCTACTGGGTGCGCGACATTTTGGAAAAGGGCGGCGATTGGTTTGCCGGCCAGGGCCGCCACGGCCGCAAGGGCCTGCGCTCGTTCTCCGTGTCCGGCCGCGTGGCCAAGCCGGGCGTGCATCTGGCGCCGGCGGGCATCACGCTGCGCGAACTAGTCGACGAGTACTGCGGCGGCATGCTGCCCGGCCATGAGCTTTACGCCTATCTGCCGGGCGGCGCTTCGGGCGGCATCCTGCCGGAAGCGTTGGCCGACGTGCCGCTCGACTTCGACACCCTGCAGCCGCACGGCTGCTTCATCGGCTCGGCCGCAGTGGTGGTGCTCTCGAAGCACGACCGCGCGACCGATGCCGCACGCAACCTGATGAGTTTTTTCGAGCACGAGAGCTGCGGCCAGTGCACACCTTGCCGTTCCGGCACCGCCAAGGTCCGCGAGCTGATCGCGAGCGACCGTTGGGACCTCGGCCTGATCGCCGAGCTTTCGCAAGTGATGCGCGACGCCTCGATCTGCGGCCTCGGTCAGGCCGCCCCGAACCCGGTCGACTGCGTCGTCAAGTATTTTCCCCACGAGCTGGCTTCCTGACCCGGGAAGCGCTCGGCACGGCAGTACCCCTGCCTTACCGGAGACCCCATGAACGCCCCTCTGATCTCACGACTGCTCGCACCCCAAGTGGCGACGGTGGAACTCACGCTCGACGGCCGCACGGTGACCGCGCGCGCCGACGAAACGATCTGGACCGTCGCCAAGCGCGA
>NZ_JACDCW010000143.1 GCF_013817345.1 Methylibium sp. | reverse complement strand
ACGCGGACTATCGCTTCGCCATTGCCGACGGCAAGGCGGTGAAGGACATGATCAACGATCAGGTCTGGAACAAGGACACCTTCCTGCCCACCGTGGGCAAACGCGGCGCGGCGATCATCGACGCGCGTGGTCTCTCGAGCGCCGCCTCGGCTGCCAATGCCGCCATCGATCACATGCGCGACTGGGCGCTGGGCACGCAAGGAAAATGGGTCACGATGGGTGTGCCGAGCAATGGCGACTACGGCATTCCGAAGGACGTGATGTTCGGCTTTCCGGTCACCACCGAGGCCGGCGAGTACAAGCTCGTCGAAGGTCTGGAGATCGACGCCTTCTCGCGGGAGCGCATCGACCTCACGCTCAAGGAATTGCTGGAAGAGCAGGACGGCGTCAAGCACCTGCTCTGACCACGAGGACCTGCCCTCTTTTTCCGGTTTCGGCCTCCGGTCGGCGCGCGCCTTCTCCTTCTCTCTGCGCCGATCCGGGTTGACGCTCGCGCAACAGGACACCTGCCCATGAACGCTCGAACCGCCGGCTCGGCCGGCGCCCGCTTTCGCGAGGCGCTGAAGACCGAGACGCCGCTGCAGATCATCGGCGCGATCAACGCCAACCATGCGTTGCTGGCCGAGCGCGCCGGCTACCGGGCGATCTACCTTTCGGGCGGAGGCGTGGCCGCCGGCTCGCTCGGCCTGCCCGACCTCGGCATCAACACGCTCGATGACGTGCTCACCGACATCCGGCGCATCACCGACGTGTGCGAGCTGCCCTTGCTGGTCGACATCGACACCGGCTTCGGGCCCAGCGCCTTCAACATCGCGCGTACCGTCAAGAGCCTGATCAAGTTTGGGGCTGCGGCCTGCCACATCGAGGACCAGGTCGGCGCCAAGCGTTGCGGCCACCGACCGGGCAAGGAGATCGTCTCGAAGCAGGAGATGGCGGATCGCGTCAAGGCCGCGGCCGACGCGAAGACCGATGCCGACTTCTTCCTCATCGCGCGCACCGATGCCATCCAGGCCGAAGGCGTCGATGCGGCCATCGAGCGCGCCATCGCCTGCGTCGAGGCCGGCGCCGATGGCATCTTCGCCGAGGCCGCTCACGACCTGCCGACCTACCGTCGTTTCGTGGATGCGGTGAAGGCGCCTGTCTTGGCCAACATCACCGAGTTCGGCCAGACGCCACTGTTCACCGTCGACGAACTGCGCAGCGCCGACGTGGCGATGGTGCTCTACCCGCTCAGCGCGTTTCGCGCGATGAACAAGGCGGCCGAGGCGGTGTACACGGCCATCCGGCGCGACGGCACGCAGAAGAACGTGCTGGGCACGATGCAGACGCGCGACGAGCTCTATGAGCGCATCGGCTACCACCGCCACGAGCAGCATCTCGACGCCCTGTTTTCGGGGAAGAAGTGAGACGCGAGAAGGATTCCACATGAGCGAAGCAGCAGCAGCAGGCGCATCCGCCGCCACACCGGCCAACGCAAGCGGCCCTAAGGTCAAGAAGTCGGTCGCGCTGTCCGGTGTCGCCGCCGGCAACACGGCGCTGTGCACCGTCGGCCGTACCGGCAACGATCTCGCCTACCGCGGCTACGACATCCTCGACATCGCCGAGACCAGCGAATTCGAGGAGATCGCCTATCTGCTGATTCACGGCAAGCTGCCGACCGCCGCCGAGCTCGCCGGCTACAAACTGAAGCTGAAGTCGCTGCGCGGCCTGCCGGCCGCACTGAAGACCGCGCTCGAAGCACTGCCCGCCAGCAGCCACCCGATGGACGTGATGCGCACCGGCGTTTCGGTGCTCGGCTGCCTGCTGCCGGAGAAGGACGACCACAACCATCCCGGCGCGCGCGACATCGCCGACCGGCTGCTCGCGGCTCTGGGCGGGGTGCTGCTGTATTGGTACCACTGGAGCCACAACGGCCGGCGCATCGAGCTCGAGACCGACGACGACTCCATCGGCGGACATTTCCTGCACCTCTTGCACGGCAGGCCGCCGAGCGAGCTCTGGGTGCGCGCCATGCACACCTCGCTCAACCTCTATGCCGAGCACGAGTTCAATGCCTCGACCTTCACCGGCCGCGTGATCGCCGGCACGGGCAGCGACCTCTACTCGGCCGTGACCGGCGCCATCGGCGCGCTGCGCGGGCCCAAGCACGGCGGCGCCAACGAGGTCGCCTTCGACATCCAGAGCCGCTACGACACGCCCGACGCGGCCGAGGCCGACATTCGAGCGCGAGTCGAGCGCAAGGAAGTGGTGATCGGCTTCGGCCACCCCGTCTATACCGTCAGCGACCCTCGCAACAAGGTGATCAAGGCAGTGGCCGAGCGGCTGTCGCGCGACGCCAACAACCTGAAAATGTTCGCGGTGGCCGAACGGCTGGAAGCGGTGATGTGGGACGCCAAGAAGATGTTTCCCAACCTCGACTGGTTCAGCGCGGTCAGCTACCACATGATGGGCGTGCCGATGGCCATGTTCACCCCCCTGTTCGTGATCTCGCGCACATCGGGCTGGGCGGCTCACGTCATCGAGCAGCGCATCGACGGCAAGATCATTCGCCCCAGCGCCAACTACGTTGGGCCGGACGATCAGGTCTTCGTTCCAATCAACGAGCGGCGCTGAGACTTAACGCACGCGCTGCACCGGGCCGGATGCACTTTGCAACGCCTCTGACCCCAGGCAACTCCAAGAATCCAAGCTCCACTTCCGCCTTGGAGTCTTTCATGCACTCGATCCCCGCACTGTCCCTGTCGCTGCTCACCGCCGGCCTGCTGGCGGCGAGTCCTTTGGCTTTGGCTCAGACGGCAAAGGACAGGCCGACCGAGCAAGTCGCAACGTTGAGCCCCGCCAAGAAGGTTGCCTCGCCCTCGAGCAAGCAGTTGCAGTCCGATGCACAGGCTCCGGACGACGCGAACGAATCGCTGACCGAACAGCAGATTGCACTCAGCAGCCGCGTGCTGACCGGCACCGCGCAGTGCGAGTTCGATCAAAGTGTGAGCGTCGATGCGATGCTCGACAAACCGGGCCATTTCCGCGTCGCCTTCAAGAAGGCGACCTACACCATGACGCCCCGTGAAACCTCCACCGGCGCCGTGCGCCTCGAGGATCAACGCAACGGCATCGTGTGGCTGCAGATCCCGGTCAAGTCGATGATGATGAATCACAAGGTCGGCCAGCGCATGGTCGACGGCTGCACGCACGCCGAGCAGCGCGCCGCGGTCGCAGCCGTCAAGGCCGCTGCCAGATAAATTTCCGCTCCGCATTCCGAGGCCCCATGTCCGCACCGATCTCGAACGTCCGCCCCAAGCCCGATCAGGTTCTCGTCGACATCGTCGAGTACGTCGCCAAGTACAAGATCAAGAGCGTGCTCGCCTATGACACGGCGCGCAACTGCCTGATCGATACCCTGGGCTGCGGACTCGAGGCACTCGAATACCCGGCCTGCACCAAGCTGCTCGGGCCGGTGGTGCCGGGCACAGTGGTGCCGCACGGCGCCAAGGTGCCCGGCACCCAGCATCAGCTCGACCCCATCCAGGCCGCCTTCAACATCGGCACGATGATTCGCTGGCTGGACTTCAACGACACCTGGCTCGCGGCTGAATGGGGCCACCCGAGCGACAACCTCGGTGGCATCCTGGCCACGGCGGACTGGCTCTCGCGCAATGCCGTCGCCGCCGGAAAGAAACCGTTGGTCATGAGAGACGTGCTCACCGCGATGATCAAGGCCCACGAGATTCAAGGCTGTATCGCGCTGGAGAACTCGTTCAACAAGGTCGGCCTCGATCACGTCGTGCTGGTCAAGGTGGCCTCCACAGCCGTCGTCGCCGAGATGATGGGGCTCACGAAAGACGAGATCCTCAACGCCGTGTCGCTGGCCTGGGTCGACGGCCAGTCCCTGCGCACCTATCGCCATTCGCCCAACACCGGTTCGCGCAAGAGCTGGGCGGCCGGCGACGCCACTTCTCGTGCGGTGCGGCTGGCACTGATCGCGAAGACCGGCGAGATGGGCTACCCCTCCGTGCTCTCGGCCAAGACCTGGGGCTTCTACGACGTGCTGTTCAAGGGCCGGCCGTTCGAGTTCCAGCGGCCCTACGGCAGCTACGTGATGGAAAACGTGCTGTTCAAGATCAGCTTCCCGGCCGAGTTCCACTCGCAGACGGCCGTGGAAGCGGCGATGACTCTGCACGCCCAACTCCGCAAGGCCGGCAAGACGGTCGATGACATCAGGAAGCTCAGCATCCGTACCCACGAAGCCTGCATCCGCATCATCGACAAGAAGGGTCCGCTCGACAATCCTGCCGACCGCGACCACTGCATCCAGTACATGGTGGCGGTGCCGCTGATCTTCGGGCGACTCACCGCGGCGGATTACGAAGACAACGTGGCTCGGGACAAGCGCATCGACACGCTGCGCGACAAGATCGAATGCGTGGAAGACAAGGCCTTCACCAGGGACTATCACGATCCCGAGAAGCGCTCGATCGCCAATGCGCTGACCATCGAGTTCAAGGACGGCAAGAAGCTGAAGGAAGTGGTCGTCGAGTACCCGATCGGCCACAAGCGCCGCCGCAAGGACGGCATCCCCCTGCTCGAGGCCAAGTTCCGCGTCAACCTAGCGCGCCGCTTTCCGAAGAAGCAGCAGGACGCCATCCTCGACGTGAGCCTCGACCAGAAGGCGCTCGAGGCGATGCCGGTTCACGAGTACGTCGATCTGTACGCGATCTGACCCTTCGCGCAAGTTGCGCGGCCCTTGAATATGCGGGAAACGGTATGTACAATTCGTGCATACTTTTTCTCGCAAGGAACCAGGAGCCGCCATGGAAGCCACCGTTGCAGAACGCGGGCAGATCACCCTGCCCAAGGCCGTGCGAGACGCGCTCGGCCTGACCAAGGGCACTCAGCTCAAGGTCGAACTCGATGGCGGGCGCATCATCTTGCGCAAAAACGTGAGCGACGCGATCTCGCGCCTGCGCGGGCGCGTCAAGCTGCCGCCGGGCGTGAGCACCGACGACATCATGCGCGAGCTGCGCGGCCGGGCGCCTGGCGACCCCTATCCGCCGCCGGACGACGCCGCCGAATGATTGCGATCGATACCTCGGTGCTGATCGACCTGATCGGCGCAGACGCCCGAGCGGCGTCTGCCGAGGACGCCCTGCGGGCCGCGCTGACTCAGGGGCCGGTGGTTGCCTGCGAAGTCGTGCTGGCGGAAGTCGTGGCCGGCCTGGGCCATGGCGCCGTGGTCGTCGATGCGCTGGAAGAATCCGGCATCGCATTTTCTTCACTCGAGCTGCGCTCCGCCGTGCGCGCCGGCGAGATGCAACGCCGCTACAAGGAGCGTCTGCGCGCCCACCAGGCGGGTACGGCGCGCGGGCGCACGGTGCCCGATTTCTTGATCGGTGCACACGCCCTGATGCAATGCAACGCCCTCATCACCCGCGACGCCGGCTTCTTCCGCGACTACTTCAAGGGCTTGAAGGTCATCGAACCGCGAGCCGCCTGAGTCTTCTTTCTCTCCCATTCCCCACCCACATTCCGAGGTCCGCATGGCCCACGCCTTCCAAACCACCCAGAAGAGCTTCAAGACCGCCTCCGGCGCCACCGGCAAGTTCTTCTCGCTGCCCGAACTCGCCAAGCAGTTCCCCAACGTGAACCGGCTACCGGTCTCGATGCGCATCGTGCTCGAAAGCGTGCTGCGTAACTGCGACGGCAAGAAGGTCACGCGTGAGCACGTCGAGCAGCTCGCCAAGTGGCAACCGAACGCCGAACGCAGCGAGGAAATTCCCTTCATCGTGTCGCGCGTGGTGCTGCAAGACTTCACCGGCGTGCCCCTGCTCGCCGACCTGGCAGCCATGCGCAACGTGGCGGCCAAGATGGGCAAGAACCCGAAGGCGATCGAGCCGCTGGTGCCGGTGGACCTGGTGGTCGATCACTCGGTGATGATCGATCACTTCGGCTCTAAGGACTCGCTGGACCTCAACATGAAGCTCGAGTTCTCGCGCAACCGCGAACGCTACGAATTCATGAAGTGGGGCATGGACGCGTTCGATACCTTCGGCGTCGTGCCGCCTGGCTTCGGCATCGTGCACCAGGTCAACCTCGAGTACCTGGCGCGCGGCGTGCACAAGACGGCTGACGGCGTGCACTACCCCGACACGCTGGTCGGCACCGACAGCCACACGACCATGATCAACGGCATCGGCGTCGTCGGCTGGGGCGTGGGCGGCATCGAGGCCGAGGCCGGCATGCTGGGCCAGCCGGTGTACTTCCTGACGCCCGACGTGGTCGGCATGGAGCTGACGGGCCGGCTGCGCGAAGGCGTCACCGCCACCGACCTGGTGCTCACCGTCACGGAAATCCTGCGCAAGGCCAAGGTGGTCGGCAAGTTCGTGGAGTTCTTCGGCGAGGGCACCCGCACGCTCGCCCTTCCCGACCGCGCCACGATCGCCAACATGGCGCCGGAATACGGCGCCACCATGGGCTTCTTCCCGGTCGATGAGAAGACCATCGCCTACTTCCAGGGCACGGGCCGCACGCAGGCCGAGATCGAAGCCTTCACCGCCTACTTCCAGGCACAGAAGCTGTTCGGCGTCCCCGGGTCGGGCGAGATCGACTACAGCTCGGTGGTCAAGCTCGACCTCGGCAGCGTCGCTCCCTCACTCTCCGGCCCCAAGCGCCCACAGGACCGCATCGAACTCGGCAACGTGAAGACGCAGTTCGGCTCGCTGTTCAGCAAGCCGCCGACAGAGAACGGTTTCAACCAGCCGGCGGCCAAGCTGGGGCAAGGCTTCACGACGAGCGACGGCCTGGACATCAAGAACGGCGACGTGCTGATCGCCGCCATCACGTCCTGCACCAACACCTCCAACCCCGGCGTGCTGCTCGCGGCGGGTCTGCTGGCGAAGAAGGCTGTCGAAGCCGGGCTTACCGTCAAGCGGCATGTGAAGACCTCGCTCGCGCCCGGCTCGCGCATCGTCACCGAGTACCTGCAGAAGGCCGGTCTGCTGCCCTACCTCGAGAAGCTCGGCTTCTACCTGGCCGGCTACGGCTGCACCACCTGCATCGGCAACTCGGGCGACCTCACGCCCGAGATCAACGAGGCGATCAGCAAGAACGACCTGGTGTGCGCGGCGGT
>NZ_JACDCW010000036.1 GCF_013817345.1 Methylibium sp. | reverse complement strand
CCCCTACGACTTGCTTGTCCATGATGTGCATTACCGGCTTGATGCACACCATCGCAGGCGCGCTCGATCAGGCGATCGTGCGCATCTCGTCGTGAACGGGCAAGAGGGCCTTGAGGCCACGCTTACCAAAGAAGTCTCAAACCACGAGCGCCTCGAGCCGCCTAAATTCTCGTCCCACGCGGGCTTCACGGAGCCGGCCGAGCCAGGTCAGGCACCTTGGCGCCTCGCTTGTCCGGGGCGAGGAAGTAGGCCTTGTCGTAGAAGAGCGGATCGACAGCCTTCTCTGGGATGAAGGCCACGATCTCGATGACGTGCGAGGACCCTTCCTCGAGCGCCTTGAGTTCCTCGGGCTGGAACAGCACGAAGCGGTCCTTCTCGAACTCGTAGCCCTTGACCATCTCCGCGCGTTCGATGACCTTGCCGGTTTGCTCCGAAACGTACTGCTGCTTGACCCGGGAGCCGTCTCTGGACAGGAGGTTGAAGCGGATCGACGCCGAACTCTCGGAGGCCGAGTACAGCCGGACAGGGATGGAGACAAGCCCGAAGCTCAGAGACAGCGATGCAATCGACCGGGCGGCCATGGTTCACCTCCGAAACTGATCCAAGGGGCAAGGGATGTGGCAAGCGTCGTGCCGCTACCCCGCAGCGGCGGTGCTCGACCGCTGTTTCGCGAGACTTGCCTGAAAGGCTGCGCGACCTCCTGGCCTTGCTTCTGTCTGGCGTGCCGACCGGCAGCCGCCTCACTTCAAGCTGTGCTGATCGGCAGGCCGTGCTAATTCTCGGCCTCGCAGCAGTTCGATGCAGCGAAGCAACGACGGACCGCCTGAACGGGAAGAAAAGTCATCCGCGCCAAGACTGGCACCAGACTGGCACCAGCCGGTCTCCGGAAACAAAAAAGTCAGCAGGCGCAAACCTGCTGACTCTTGTATTTATTGGCTCCCCGACCTGGGCTCGAACCAGGGACCTACGGATTAACAGGCGGAGGGTTGAATGGATCGCAAAGCCGCAAGAATGCTCATCACCATGCGATGTGCGTCCAATATCTCCCGATCTATCTGGCTCGATGCTTCCTGGGTATGAACGGCGCTCGATCACTGGATATAAGACGCACCCACCCGTGGATAAACTAAGCCGGTGATGGCACCAAGGCTCAACATCGGACGTTGCATCTATTGCGGCACCACGAGTGGTCCTTTGACACGAGAGCACGTGATGCCACGTGGACTAGGCGGGCACTGGGCCCCTACTCAAATGCAGCAGGCTCTAGTCCTGCGCAGGGCGTCATGCCCGTCCTGCCAGAACATCACGCAAGCTATTGAACGAGAGTGCCTGCGGTCGATGCTGGATCCTGCGCGCGCCCGGCTTGGTCTCAAGCGCTCTGATCGATCAAATCGGATAACCGAAGTTTTCCAAAGGACACCGGGCGGGCCGAGAGAACGCCAGCCCGCCGAACCAATCTCAATGCTTGGCGGCATGGTGCTGCCATCCTTTACCGGTGCGAGAGTGTTCGGGTGCGAGCATAAGGAATCTACCAATTTCGCCTGCAAGGTCGTGATCGTGGCGCCCGTGTCGCAGCCCCGAATGAAGCAGTTTCACTTGATCGGTGTGGAGATGTGCGTAAACCCGGTGGCCTTCGCGCGCATGCTGGCGAAGATCGGCCTTGGCGTTGCAGTGGCCCAGTTTGGTATCGATGGTTTTACTCCATTGGTCCAAGCCTTCATTCTCGGAGCGGAGCACGAGCATGGAGAGTGGGTCGGCGGATATGCTGGGGATACGAACCCACCGCAGCCAACGTCTGATGGACTCCACCACGTTACGATCGCTCGTAAGCGCATGCTCCAGGGCGATTTCGTGATCGCGCACATCTGCCTCTTCGCAAAGTACGGTGGGCCCACGAACTTTGTGGCAGTAGGTCGGCCTTGCTGACGATTTTTATGCGTAGATCGTCGTCAAGTTTGGCTGAGCAGTCATGCGCCACCGAGCCTTGATGTAGCGCTCGGTGGTCGTTTTGTCGGCGTGACCGCAAAGCAATTGAATCTGCTCGATCAGGGTGCCGGCCAGCCACATGTCGGTGGCGCCCTTACCCTTGAGGTCGCGCAAGGCGAACGACGGCATCGCGGCCAGCGGGCCCTTCTCTTTGGCGTGCCGCGCCCGCACCTTGTCCTGTGCCTGCTTGAGCATCGACGACAGCCCGTCGTAGGTGTAGGCCTTGCCGTCAAGCCGATGCAGTATCGGCTGGCGCAGCTGCGGCACCTCGCCGATCGCCTCGGCCACCAGCGCGCCCAGCTCGCCGACCAGCGCGATGTCGAGCAGCCGGCCGGTCTTTGACTGCCTGAAGTGCAGGACCTTGCCGCCGTCCTTCGTGCGCACATTGGAAGGCGTCCACGCCAGCACGTCGACCTCGGGCCGCTGCAGGGTGCGATAGACGAGTTCCATTGCAAGGCGCACGGCACGGTTGCCGGCGTCATAGACGGCCCGGTACTCGGCATGGGTGACGTAGCGCTCGCGCTTGCTTTCCGGATTGCGCTGCACGCCGCTGGCGCGCATGCACGGGTTGACCACCAGACCGGGCACCTTGCCAGTGCGAATCAGCCAGGAGATGCAGCTGGACAGGAACGCCTTTTCGCGATTGGCTGGCACCGGTCGCGGCGGATCCATACTTGCATTGGCGTCAAGGTAGGCCTGCACCATCACCGGCTCGATGTGCTGCGGGAGACGCTTGCCGAAGGCGGCCACCAGCGGGCCATCGTCCGCCGCATAGCCGGTGTAGTCGTCGAGCGTGCGCTGGCTGAAGGTCTTGGCCGCCACGCGCAGCTTGCAATCCGCGAGGAACATTCCAAACCAGTAGGAGAGGGTGCCGAAGCCGTCGCCGGGATTGTTGTAACGCGCCGCGATCTGCTTGGCCGCGGCCACGTCGGTGCCGACGTTCTCCCAGCGGCCGGTGTCGCGGTGCACGTAGTAAAAGCGGCCGCGGCGAAAGGCCAGGCGCGTGCCGGCCAGTTGGAGCGGGTCACCGTCCTTTCGAGCTCTGCCCATTGCATGCCTTCCTTCCCGCCGCCCATGCCTGCAGGCCGACGACCACGCTTGCTGCGTCTGCCGCCGCTCGATTCTGCCCTTCGCCGCCGGCGGTTCCTTGCGGGCGCCAGGCCAGTGGCCGGCCATTCGGCTTGCGATCGACCTTCAGGCCCAGCCGGCGCAGATAGCGGATCTTCGCGGCGTCCTGCGTGAGGCCGTCGCATAGCTCGTTTACCTCCGCGTCGCTGTAGTAGTCGCCGGACATCAGGCACCCCTCGACTTGGCTTGCGACGAAGTAGCGTGATCCACGTCACAGCGACCGTCTACGGCCGACCGACGGCAGGCACGGCGCTTGGCCGCCCGAGATACTTTCAGCCTTGCCAACAGGAGCTTGCGATGGCTGCAGCAACGACGAATAACGAACCTCGGAACACCGCCGTGGCGCGCGAAGAGGCGCAGGCTGAGGCGAAGACAGAGCCGACTCCCCCTCGCAACTACGATGAAGCTGCGGTGACTCGGCTTGTGCGCCGCGGCATCCTCGAGGTCGTCAAGGAGGGCCCGCCGCAGTTCGATCTGACGGTTCCATGCGTCAGGAGGATGTGAGGGGAGGGTAGGCAGCATCAGACGGCCTCGCGCCACAGGACGAGTCGCGCGTCCTTCGGTACCTTGTGCTTGCCGCGCGCCATCGGGTGCTTCGGGTAGCCGCCCGTGGTCTTACCCAGGCAGTACAGCGGCACACCCTCGGGCAGCGCGCACTCAATGTCCTCGCGCACGTTGTCGAACCAGTTAGAGCAGCGGTCCGCCAGGGCGCCCCAGGCCAGCAGCACGGCGCCGGCCTGGCTCACCTCGTCGACGATCACGCCGACGTTCTCCTGCAGCCGGTCGCGCGCGTGCCAGTCGCAGCGCTTGTCCCAGTTGTTCACCATGTCGACGGCCTGCGCCGCGGTCGAGCTGCGAAGCGGAATGCCGTTGACGACGACCAGGCCGCCGAAGCCGTTATGGCGGGCGATGCGGCAGAGCAGGGTGATGGTCGGGTCATCGACCAAGTGATCGGCGTCGCTCGGATTGAACATGCAGACGAGCAGCACGGGCCGGTCGTCCCAGACGCGGCCGAGGGTGCTGCGGTAGGCGCCGCAGGGGGAGAGGCGGGCGGTGCGCTGCATCAGACCCTCCGGAACTCGACGACCCAGAGGAAGGGGTTTGCGTCCCATGAGCCTGGGCCGTTGATCGACTCCCAGAGAGCACGGTATTCGGGTCGCTCAATGCCGTCCGGGTTCTCCGGGCCCCCGGAAGAAATGCCCTCGGCGATGCAGTCTGCGATGCTGACCTCCTGCAGCCGCTCGACGCGCACGCCGGTGACTTCGAGCGTGATCCGCGAGGCCCAGGCCGGCAGGAAGCGGCCGATCTTGAGGCGCCAGCCCCAGACGTTGCCGGTGTCGGGCGAGACGACGCTCACCTGCGGCCGGGCAGGATGGTCGGCGGCGTAGTGCACCGGCGCCTCACGCATTGGCACGTAGAGCCATTTCTGCCGTCCGGTGGCCGTCGTGCCGTTGGGCCGGCGCTCGCACCACATCAAGGCGGCTTCCTTCACGCGCAGCCGGTCGCCGGGGACGCCGTAGCGGCAGTCGAACGGGTACTCGCACCCGTCGTCCATCACCATCGACTCGCCGTCTGGCGAGCGGTACGGCCACCAGCCGCGGTCCTGCTCGACAAGCACGAACGCATCATCGGCACGATGTGGCTTCACGACCCGCCGCGTTTGCGTCTTCGTTCCAGCCTGCAGCGCCCGTACCATCGGCGCCGAGAAAAGAATCGGTCGTTCCTTTAAGGAGTTATCCATGCTCGAGAAAATCCATGCAGCACTTTGGGATGCGCTGAAGCGCAACTTCGAAGAGACGGCTGAAGTGACGCACGCCTTCGGACCCGACCTCGTGTTTCGCCCTTTTACGGGCGCCCAGAAGGTCTCGCTGCATTTCGAGCAGCCGGTGGGGACGTGATCCGCGAAGCGGACGGTGAGACCCTGGCAAAGTACGCTGAGAACGTGCAACGGTACGTGGCGAAGGCCATGACCAGCTATGCAAACAACCCGGCCTCCAATGCCTTCAAAATTCCCGTGGATGACCGCGCGATTGACGAGTGAGGTTCTTGCCCGAGCACTCAAGGCCGCCAACGTGAACGACCCGCCTGACGCGCAGGTTCCGAAGGAGGAGTTGGCACGCGCGCAGCGAATGGAGAGGATTAGCCGCGAGATACAGGAGACAGCGGGGGAGCAGCGTGAGCTGGTTCGACGAACCGCTGAGGCGACCGAAGCATTGGCGCGCGATGCCGCAGATGCCAAGCGCGACTCCCACAAGGCGGTTATGTGGGCAAGGCTTGGGGCGCTCATTGCACTCGCTTCCTTGCTGGTCGCGGCCTGGCCGTACATCAGCGGCCTCTGAATCACGGCAGGGCCCTCCGATACGCCTCGTTCACCTCCGCCATCCGCTCGGCACTGCCGCCGCGGTCGGGGTGATGCTCGCTGGCCAGTCGGCGATACGCAGTGCGGATCTCGCCTTGGCAGGCGTCGCGCACCACGCCGAGCACCTCCCACCAGTCCATGCCCGCCGGCGCGGGCAGCGACAGAAAGCCCGTGAACGTCGCGCGCACAAGCGCCAGCGTGCCGTGGCGCAGCTCGACGCGGCGAGCCTCGAGGATGTGATGAATCGCTTGCAGGTTCGACTCCACGGTCTCGTAGCGGTCGACGGGGATGCACAGCTGCAGGCCATCCCAGACGAACCAGACCGCCACGCCCGAGTCCGCGGGCCGGCTCATGCCTAGCGTCACGTTGCTGCTCATCACGATGCCGTCGAGCTTCTTACCGGAGTCGGCGGCGAAGCGGCGCAGGCTGTCCTCGACGTTCTTCAAGGCGCCCGCGAGCGAGGTCTTGAAGGCGCCGCGCTCGCGCGACTTGGCGCGCGGGAACTGCGGCGGCCAGGTGAGGGGGTAGGCGGAGATGGTCATACTTGTGGCTCAAAAGCTGCTGGAGGGCGCATGGCTACCAATCGAACGGTCGAGGTCCGTTGTCTCAATCCGAGTTGCGGGAAATGATTTCCGTCGCCGATCTTCATCACCTCGCTGGAGTCGTTCGAGTCCGCCGCGATGTCGGGCAACCGGACCAACTGCCCGTACTGCGGGACGATCACGGCCTGCAACAAGGAAAACATGCGGCTCAGCGGTCCGGATGGCGGCTTCGCGGGCAACGACACGATCTGACATCACGCCCCCTGCGCCAGGCTCCGCCCGACCACCAAGAAGGGGACGAGGCGAATCTCGACGAGCTTCATGTTCTCGTTCCCGATACGATCGGCTCGATGAGGAGCACAGGGGGAAGGCAATGGGTCCAAACGATCCCTTTGGAGAGAGCAGCAGCGGCCCGCGAGAGGAAGCTGTCACAAAGCACGAGATTCGCGGGGAGGGCGCTGATGACACTCGGTTCTCTTTGCAGCCCCGCGGCGCCAATACGCCTCTCGTGAAGCGGACAGAGAAGGCCGAGGCGACGCTGCGCAGGCTGGAGGTAAGGGCCACAGAGGACGCTGCAAAGTCTGCAAAGACATCTGCACGTTGGGCGATCCTGGCCGCGCTGGTCGCTGTGGCGGCACTGGTGGTTGCAGCGTGGCCCGAGATCAAGGACTTGGGCCGCTGAGAGCAATCGAAAGTCACGTCCGCTCCTCGCCGCGCATCGCGGCCTCGATCAGTGGTTCCACCTCCAGCCGCTTCGCCCGCTCGCCCGGCACCGCCTGGAAGCGATGCGCGAGCGACCAGGTGCAGACGATCTCGCGGCCGAAGGGCCGCTGCAGCCGCAAGCATTGGCCGCCCGACAGGCATCTGGCTGGTCGACCTGTGGAACGGCATCATCCGGCCGCTCACCGCCAGCATCTGCCTGTTCCTGTGGGTACGTCACGTCGCGATGCACGAGTGGGTGCTCGACGAGCGCGGCTGGTCGATCCTTGGGGCAGCGCTGGGCCTGTACCTGGCCGATCGCACGCTAGCCAAGCGCGGCAAGTGAGCCGCTTCGATGCCGGCCTGCTCGAGCGCGCGCTGCGCGCCCTGGGTAAGTCGCCCCCCGCAGCGCCTGCACCGACCGGCAAGACCCTGCATCAGCTCGCCGTCGAAGTGGCAGCGGTGCTATGTCGGCGCTTCGAGGGCTTCCACAGCCATCCCTACCTGTGCCCGGCCGGCGTGCCCACCATCGGCTACGGCGCCACGCACTACCTTGACGGGCGCCGCGTGCAGCTCAGCGACCCGCCGATCACGCGCGAGGCCGGCGAGCGGCTGCTGCTGCGCATGATCGAGCAGACTTACATGCCGGCTGTGCTGCAGCTCTGTCCCGGCGTCCGCAACGCGAACCGACTTGCCGCGCTGATCGACTTCACCTTCAACCTCGGCGCCGGCAACCTGCGGGCGAGCACGCTGCGCAAGCGCGTGAATGCGGACCGTTGGAACGACGTGCCGCCCGAGCTGCGCAAGTGGAACAAGGCCGGCGGGAGGGTGCTGCGTGGCCTGGTGATCAGGCGCGAGGCTGAGGCTGCGCTGGTGGAGCCGATGCCCGACGGCAAAGGCTAGGCTGGCGAACTGAGCGCGGCCACGCGCACGGCAGCGGCCTTTGCCGTGAGCTTCCATTCCCGGTTGCCCTTGCCTTCCTGGAGCAACAGAAGATAGGCCCGCAGCGCTTCATCGACACGGCCCAGCTGCTCGAGTGCCATTCCGCGCAGCCACAGAGCCTCGCATCGAAACTCGGGCAGATGCTCCACCTTTTGGAGTGCCTCGATGCTCTCCGCATGGCGCTGTTGCTTTCGATGGACCGTGGCGTCGAGCATGTGCACCTCGGCGATTTCCCCGTGCTCGGCCCGGATCTTCCCTATCAAGGGGACGGCCGCCGCGAAGCACTTCTCGCCGGCCAATCGATCGGCCATCCTCACCCGATCACTGAGCAGCAGATGGCGGGTGAGCGCTTCGACAAACGCCACCATCGTTGCGCGGTTGAGCTGTTTGGGCGGCACCGTGGGGCAACCCTCAAGGATCGACATCGGCACGGAGAGCGCCTTGTACTGCGCAAGGTCCCGGCCGAAACAGAAGTCCGCGAGCAGCGGTGCCAGCA
Source organism: Methylibium sp. (assembly GCF_013817345.1). Lineage (GTDB taxonomy): Bacteria > Pseudomonadota > Gammaproteobacteria > Burkholderiales > Burkholderiaceae_C > Methylibium. The sequence goes on along the minus strand of NZ_JACDCW010000036.1, from coordinate 25,778 downwards.
GTTCCTTGTCCTTCAGGTGCCGCGCCGATTCGTGGCCACAGTCGGGAAGGAAAATCGCTTCGCTGTTTGGCCAGGCGCGATGAAAGTGAAGCGCGCAGATCAGGTCAGTGGGGCACGATATGCCGGCCACGAAGAGTGCCCGTGAGGGCTGCCCCATCGTCGCAATGTCAAGGGTGCGCCCCGGCACGTCCCGGCGGCTGAAGCCGGTGTAAACGTTGAGCCACAGTTCCGGAGCGAAGCAGATCAGCTCGGCGCCCATGATGCTGGAGAACATCGCCGCACCGAATGCACCCATGGAAGCGCCGACGCACACAATCTTCGATGCACCGGCGGCCTGCGCCTTCGCCTTGATGGCCAGCGCCGACGCTCGAGCATCGCCATATCCTGGAAGGCCGTCGAGATACCAGCCGCTCGACCCGTTGTTGACGTAGATGTTGCTCACGCCCGGCGGCGTCGGGTACTTTTCGAACCCCTCCGCCTGCTTAGTCCGGCTTCTGAAATGAACGACGCAGACCGGCGCCCCGGGCACAAGCGCCTCTTCGATGTACTGGATCACTATTCCCACTCCCGCATTGTTTTTGTTCAGCTCCGCCCCGCGCGCCATCCTAGTGCCCCCGGCGGCCGGTCCGAACGGCACGTGGGTTGCTGCGTGACGGCATGCTCCACCTTCAACGCCTCGCCATACCCTGCGCCCGGTGCCGCAGCGAAGGCTGGCTCTGCGGGCGCCACCGCGGAGCAGCCATGGGAGCACGGCGGCTGCACATCGGCAGGCATCCTTTGCTGCTGCAACCCGACTGCCGACATGCCGCCCAGCTTCATCGTCGAATTCGCGCTTCCCAGCATCAACTACGTGCCGGCGGCTTGCGGCAGTAGGCGATCAAGAAAAGGGGCCCTCGCGGGCCCTTGATCATTGGCTACGGCCCGATCACACGGCGCGGGGAAGCGCCTGGGGCATCATGTCTTCTTCGGTCTCCCGCAGATGGCGCAGCACCATCGTGCCGGGCTTGCAGAGGCCCTTCGTAGTTCGCATCTCGGCTTCATCGTCTCGCACTCTATCCATTTGAGGAATTATGCAGCTCGAAAATGATTTGGCACTTCTCGATACGATGCTCGCGGATCACAAATCCGCGCCTGCTATTTACCAATGGACGAACTATTGGGCGAGGAAGTGCAACATGGCCGTTTCCTACATCCGAGAGACAGGCCTGAAGGACTTCAGAGGCATTCGAGCTCCGAAGCGCACGCCCGCTGCTACCTTCGCCTCATTCGGCGCGGTCGATCTCATGCCGCCCTATGCCGGCGCAGACATCATGGCAGCAGTCGCAAAATACGCAGCCGGATCGCCAGCTAAAAGCGTAATGGACCTCCCAGCTTCGCGCGTCGGCAGCCCCGAGGGCTTCGAGCACGAAGGGAAGTTTTTCACCATGTCCTGGCTGAGCTACTACCTTCGCTATGCCTATGTCAGCCGCCATCTCGACCTGTCGAACAAGATCATTGTCGAGATCGGCTCCGGCTCAGCGAAGCAGGCCCACCTGCTGAAGATGGCCCATCCGGATGCAACGATCCTGATTTTCGATATCCCTCCGCAAATCTACGTGGCGAACCAGTACTTGAAGGCCGTTCTGGGGCCGGACGTGCTTGTGCCTTTTGAGAAGGCCAGGTCGATCAAGAAATTCAGTCAGATCGAAAGAGGCAAGCTCTACGTCTTCGGAAACTGGCACATCGATATCCTCAGAGGTGCCACCTTCGATCTTCTATGGAACGCCGCATCGTTCCAGGAAATGGAGCCCGATGTCGTCCGGCACTACATAAACGCTGCGAGCGGCGCGCGCGATGTCTATCTGATGCAGACCATGGCCGGTCAGGGCGTAGCTTCGGCGCCGGGCCGTGGTGGTGTCATAGAGGCCACCACACTCGAAACCTATCGGGCCGCTCTCCCGAACCACGCCATGGTCAGCCAGGCCCCCGCCCATCTCGCGCTGCCGGTGCAACCGAAACGCTGGCCGTATACCGAGACGTTCTGGAAGGGCCGGCCCCAAGTCCAGACGGTTGAGAAAGCTCCGGGCCTGCTTGCTCGCTTGTTTCGTAGGTGAACTGGTACCGTGGCAGGCGCGTCCTCCAACTCCGGCTCAAGTTTCAAAGTACGCGTCGGCGGCCGCTTCGGGCAGGAGCATTAAGACGTTGGGGTGGCGCTCTAGAAGCTGCAGAGCTATTTCATCCAAGTCGTCGTCTCCCACACTTCGAGCCGCCGGCAGCGTCCGGGCGTGCTGCTTGAAGCGATCAACCCACTCGGCTGCTGTTAGGGCTGGGGGAGCGATTTCCATGGTGTCTTGGTCCTGTAGCGGTTTATTCCGATCGCGCGCACTTCGTCCAAGGTGCTAGGCAGGATCTCCCAGGAAGAGCAGCCCGAGTTCGGCAGGCTGTGGATGCGGGTGCACTTGGGGTGATGGCAAGCGACGCACCCGTCGTGCTGGGCGCCGAAGTGCTGGCAGGTCCAGCAGCCACCGCGGCGGTTGGCGGAGAGCGGGCCGGGGGTGGTCATGGAGCCATCGTAGCGCTGCGCAAAAGTACTGGATATTGGACAGCGTCCAATATCTGTCCAATATTTGCGACCTCACCGGCCAAAGAAAAAGGCCCTGCATCGCTGCAAGGCCTTGATTCTTCTAGCTGTTTTTGGCTCCCCGACCTGGGCTCGAACCAGGGACCTACGGATTAACAGTCCGGCGCTCTACCAACTGAGCTATCGAGGAACGAAGCCGCAAATTATAGCCAGGCTCGCAGCCGCCTCACAATTCGGCGGTGACTGACAGGCGCCAGGTGCGCGGCGCCATCGGGTACAGGTACGCGTGGTCGAACTGATACGGCGCTTCTTTCCAGGCGCGGCGGTCGGCAAGGTTGTCTATGCCGGCGCGCCAGACCAGGCGCTGACCGCCGGCAAGGTGCTGGTCGTAGCTGGCGCCGACGTCGATGCGGGCCCACCCTGGTATGCGTGGGCTGCCGTTGCCGGGAAGCACGTTGCGTTCGCTTTCTGCTGTGAGCGCGGCGTGGGTATCCACACCGGGCAGGGCGGCGAGCCGGTGGTTCGCGAAGAGCCGCAGACTGCGCGCGGGCACGTTGGCGGGGCGGCCTCCTGCGAGGGCTGGATCGACGCTACCTTCGATCCTTGCTCTTAGCAGCATCGCGCTGCCGCCGAGTGTCCATGCGCCGAGCCTTGCCTGTGCCTGCGCTTCGAGGCCGCGGTGGACTGCTTCACCGTCGCTCGCCCGTTGCAGACTGCACTCGCTCGGAGCGAGACATATCGCGGCGGCATCCGTGTAGGAAGGCCTTGAAATCTCGAAAGCGGCAACGCCCCAGGACAAGTCGTCCCCCGCATGTTTGAAGCCCAGCTCGGTCTGTCTACTCTTCAGCGCGGGCAAGGCCTGCCCCGCGTTGCGGTACTGCGGAAGCCCGGGGACCACTTCGGATTCGATGCCTTCGCCCCAGCTTGCATAGAGCGTCCCGCCCGGCATGACTGTCCAACTGCCTGCCAGCCATGGTGTGGTGAAGTTTTGCCTGTACCGGGTGGCTCCAGTGCCCGAGGTAGTGATGCTCTCGCGCTCGATCCTCGTGTGGCGCAGGCCCAGCCACAGGCTCACCGTGGGGCTGAGTTGGATGGCGTCGCGCAGATAGAACTCGGTGTTGCGCTCGTCGCGGTTGGTGTTGTCGGTCGTCACGCTGTCGTCGGAGCCGGTGACGGTTTCGCCGTCGATCGTTCCTTGGATGTCGACGATGTTGAACGCATAGCGCTGCAGGCTCGCCTCGAAGCGGCTTTGCAGCACGCCCACGCTCAGAGCATGCGTGAGGCTGCCGGTCTGCAGCCGGCCCTGAACGCTTGCGTCTATCGCGTCGGTACGTCGGCGCTCGTTCTCGCTGCGGTAGTCGTACAGGTCGAAGCGGCCGTCGGGGCAGTAGCTGTCGGCGTAGTAAATGTCGTCATCGAGATCCGGGGTGCCGCGGTCGTCGGAGCAGCCAAACGGAAACGCGAGCCGATCGTCGGTGGTCAGCCGCTGTGTGCCGACATGCACAACGGCGCGCCAGTCCGGATTCAGCTTCTGCGTGAGCCGCAGGCTCGCATAGCGGCCGGCGAACACGACCGGCTGGGACCATGGCTGATTGTTCAAGTTGATGCGCGGATCGATGTCGTTCGCATCGGGCACGCGGTCACCGAGCAGGCTGAAGCCGGGCTGGCTGGGTTGGCTGCGTCGGCTGGTTTCGACCTCGGCTTCGATCAGCGTGTCGGGTGACAGGCGCCAGTCGCCGGCCACGGCCAATAGGTGACGCTTACCACTGGCGTCGTGTAGTTCGGGGTGGAGGTGCTCGACGGCGGCATTCACGCGCAGTCCAAAGGCTCGCTGCTCGCCGAAACGCGCCGACAGGTCGGTCGCTGCAAGTGCCGCGCCCGCGCCGCGCAATTCGAGCGTCGCTGATCGCACGTCGACATCAGGCCGCTTGACCACCAGGTTCACCAGGCCGCCCGGTGCGCTGGTGCCGGCCTGGATGCCGCTGGTGCCCTTGAGCAGTTCGAGGCGGCTCTTGTTGTCGAGTGCGAGTGCGGTTTCGCCGGTGATGGGCACTCCATCGCGGCGGTAGTTGTAGCGCTGGTCGATCACGAAGCCGCGCACCGTCAGGCTGTCCCAGTAGCCGACGCTGTTGTAGGCGTCGCTGACGCTCGCATCGAAGCGGGTCAGCTCGCGAAGGCCCTGTGCGCCGTAGTCCTCGAGCTGCGCTTCGCCGATCGAGAGCACCTGCATCGGCAGCCGTTCGGGTGGCACATCGCCGAAGCCTGCCACATCGGACGGGGGCAGGGTGCTGCGCCCCGTGATGGTGACGGGCGGCAGGCTCGTCTTGTCGGCCTGGGCGGTGGCGATGCCGGCCAGGCCTGCGCACACGATCGCAACAGCGCCGCGGCGCAAGCGTGCGTGCGTGTCATGGAGGTTTTGGGGGGAGGCCATCGTGATTCCGTTCGATGGCAGGTGGGCGCTGAGACGGAGGAGCCGCCCTGCATGGCAGGCGGGCCACCGAGGCCAGACGCTTCCCTGCGCGAGGATTACCTCAATCAGGTTCAAAGGGACTTTCTCAGCCGGGCCTTCGGTGAAAGGCCCAACACCCCTAGCGAATGCCGCTCGTCTTGACGAGCGACGGATCGATTATGACAAGACGAAACGACAAGAGCCCGCAAGGGCGGGCTCTCGTCGTGGTCTGCGCAGGCAAGACCGGGTCGTGCCGCGCTCGCGCGTCAATCGAACACCGGCGTATCGACGCCGAGCACCTTGTGCAGCTTCGGGCTCGTGGTCGTGTACTGCAGGTGGATGCGCTTGTCCGGAAAGACATAGGGCGCCGCGCCGAAGGCGGCGAGCGCGGCTTCATGGAAGCCCGAGAGGATCAGCTTCTTCTTGCCCGGATAAACGTTGATGTCGCCCACCGCGAAGATACCCGGCACGTTGGTCTCGAACTTCTCGGTATCGACCACCACCTGCTTGCGCTCGATGTTCAGGCTCCACTGCGCGATCGGCCCGAGCTTGGGCGACAGGCCGAAGAACACCAGCAGCACGTCCAGCGGCACCAGCCGCGTGACGCCGTCCCCACCCGTCACCTTGATGTTCGTGAGCCGGCCGTTCGCCTGCTCGATGCCCGTGACCTGTCCTACGACGAACTGCATCTCGTAGGCCTCGCACAGTTCGCGCATCTTGGCGACCGAAGCCGGCGCGGCCTTGAAGCCGTCGCGCCGGTGCAGGAGGATCACGCTCTCGGCCTTGTTCGGCCCGTCCTGCACGAAGTTGAGCGTCCAGTCGAGCGCGGAGTCGCCGCCGCCGACGATGACGAGGTTCTTGCCGGCAAACTGTGCCGGGCTCTTGACGCGGTAGAACACCTGCGTGTCATTGAACGCATCCAGACCCTCCACCTTGAGCAACCGCGGCTGGAACGAGCCCACGCCGCCGGCGATGAAGATGGTCTTGGTGATGAAGCGCGTGCCTTTGCTGGTCTCGAGGTCGAAGCGGCCATCTTCGCGCTTGTTCACCAGCGTGACTTCCTGGCCCAGATGAAAGGTCGCGCCGAACGGCTCGATCTGCTTGAGCAGGTTGTCGGTCAGCTCCTTGCCGGTGCACACGGGCACGGCCGGAATGTCGTAGATCGGCTTGTCGGGGTAGAGCTCGATGCACTGGCCGCCGGGATAGCCAAGCGAGTCAATGATGTGCGCCTTGATCTCGAGCAGACCGAGCTCGAAGACCTGGAACAGGCCCACAGGGCCGGCGCCGACGATGACGGCATCGGTTTCGATGGGGCCGTCGTGGCGGTTCGCCGTCTGGCTCACCGCGGGGTTGAGTTGTGGTTCCATGTGTCAACGAGATTTGGCGGGTGTCGGGAGCTGTTCGTTCAGCGGATCAGCTCGCTCAGCTTGTCGGTCTTGTCTTTCCAGTCGTCGGCATCGGGCGGTGCCGCCTTGCGCTTGGTGATGCTGGGCCACTTCTTGGACAGCTCGACGTTGATGGCGATGAACTTCTGCTGTTCCTGCGACACGTCTTCCTCGGGAAGGATGGCGTTCACAGGGCACTCGGGAATGCACACCGCGCAATCGATGCACTCGTCGGGGTCGATCACCAGGAAGTTCGGTCCTTCGCGGAAGCAGTCCACCGGGCAGACATCGACGCAGTCGGTGTACTTGCAGCGGATGCACGATTCGGTGACGACGTGGGTCATGACGTTGTTTTGATGAGGAGGGTGCGCTCTTCGGCGCGAGAACCCGTGATTTTAGTGGTTGCGGCTCTCGAGCTCGCAGGGCGCGGCAGCGTCCGCGGTGGGGTCTCGGGGTGCGGCGCGCGGCAATGCGCCAGCCCCCACGCCCACGGTCACCACCGCCGGGCGGCCGGCATGCAGGACGCTGGCCTCGGCCAAAGTCGCGACACGGTGATCGCTGGTCAACTGGTCCGGCCAGCCGGCGCGCGAAACCACGGCCACCGGCGTGTCGGCGGCCCAGCCGGCGTCCAGCAGCCGGCGCGACAGGGCGGCGAGCTGGCGGCCCGCCATGTAGAAGACTTCGGTGTCGGCACTGCGCCCGGCTTGCAGATTGCCTGAGCGCGTCATCGCCGTCGTGAGGCTCACGCTTCGGCCTGTGCCGCGCCGGGTAAGCGGGCGCTGCAGGGCAGCGGCCGAGGCAATGGCCGCCGTGACGCCAGGCACGACTTCAGCGCTCAGCCCGGCCTCGGTCAAGGCCTGGAGTTCTTCTTCGAGGCGGCCGAAGACGCTGGGGTCGCCGCCCTTGAGCCGCGCCACGCGCAGGCCTTCGCTCGCAAACTTGACGAGCAGCGCGTTGATGCGCGTCTGGCCGGTCGAATCGCAGAAGCCGCGCTTGCCTACATCAACCCAGCGCGCTCGCGGTGCCAGCGCACGCAGCGCCGGATCGGTGAGCGCATCGAACAGCACGACATCGGCTTCGCCGAGCCGGCGAGCGCCGCGCACGGTGATGAGATCGGCCGCGCCGGGGCCGGCACCGATGAAGACGACGGGATGCAAGAAAGCTTTCATGCGACGAGGAGGGCACCACTGGTGCGGTTGGTGGCGGGATCGACGACGATCATCGAGCCGCCGATGCGATTGTCGGCATAAGCCTCGACCGGCAGCGGCGCCTGGGTTTCGATTTGCACGCGGCCGATCTCGTTGACACCGAGCTGGTGCGCGTCGGTGTCGGCGAGCGTGTGCACATCGCGAACGCTGTCGATCGCCGTGATGCGCGCCTGCACCCAGCGATGGCCGTGCCGGACCCAGTACTTGCGACCGATCTGTGCGGGCTCTGTGTCGAGCCAGGCCAACGTAGCCGCGAAGCGCTGTGTTGTAGCGAGCGGTGCCACATCCTCCGAGGCGGTGCTGGCAATCCAGTCTCCGCGCGAAACGTCGAGCTGGCGGTCGAGCACCAAGCCGGCCGACTGGCCTGCTTCGCAGCCCGTGACCACCGCGCCTGCGCGCCGCACTTCGGTGACGGTTGCGGTCTGGCCGCCGGGAAACACCTGCACGGTGTCGCCCGCCTGCACCTGGCCGTGAGCAATGCGGCCCCAGATCGTCCGCGGCCGATGGCCGGTGCCCTGTTCGCCGGGACGGGAGACGTACTGAACGGGGATCAGCAGCGCGCCGTCATGGCGCTCATCGGTGGCGGGCAGGCGGTGCAGCAGCTCCAGCAGCGTCGGGCCGTGGTACCAGGACCAGACGGTGGAGTGCGTGGTGACGTTGTCGCCGCGCAGGGCCGACACGGGCACCACGGCGGCCACGTCGATGTCGGCCTGCCCGGCGAAGTCGAGCAGCGCTTCGCGCACGGCCGTGAACGCCGCTTCGGCGTCGGCATCGATCGCGTCGAGTTTGTTGATGGCGAACACGATGTTCGGCACACGCAACAAGCGGGCCAGGAGCGAATGGCGACGGGTCTGCGGCAGCAGTTCCACCTGCGCCGCCGCGTGCCCGGGCAGCGGTTTGGGGGTGCGCCAGTCGAGCTTGGTGATATCGACCAGCACCACGGCCGCGTCGCTGCCCGCGGCGGCGGTGACCATGTTGCGGGTGTACTGCTCGTGGCCCGGTGCGTCGGCGATGATGAACTTTCGCTGGCGGGTGGCGAAGTAGCGGTAGGCCACGTCGATGGTGATGCCCTGTTCGCGTTCGGCCTCGAGGCCGTCGGTCAGCAGCGAAAGGTCGATCGGCGCGCCGGCGGCGCGCTTCTCCAGCGCGTCGAGCTGGTCGGCGAGGATGGCGCGGCTGTCGTAGAGCAGGCGGCCGATCAGCGTGCTCTTGCCGTCGTCCACCGAGCCGGCGGTAAGGAAGCGCAGGGCGCGGTGGGTAAGTTCGTCAGGAGAGGGGGGTGCGGTGTAGAGGCCCCCATCCCGGTCTTCCCCCAGAGGGGGAAGGAGTCGGTCGATCCGTGCCGATCGGGCGATTGAGAGACTCATCAGAAATACCCTTCCTTCTTGCGCCGCTCCATCGAAGCCTCGGAGGTGCGGTCGTCCATGCGGGTGGCGCCGCGTTCGCTGACAGTGACGGTGAGCGTTTCGGCCACGATTTCGGCGGCATTGGCGGCTGCGCTTTCCACCGGGCAGGTGCAGGTCATGTCGCCCACCGTGCGAAAGCGCACCTGTGCGGTTTCGACCGTTTCACCCGCCTGCGGCGGCGTTACATCGGTCACCGGCACGAGCAGGCCCTTGCGGCGGATCACTTCGCGGTCGTGCGCGAAATACAGACTGGGCAGCGGAATGTTCTCGCGTGCGATGTAGAGCCACACGTCGAGCTCGGTCCAATTGCTGATCGGGAAGGCACGGAAGTTCTCGCCCGGCTTGATGCGCGTGTTGAAGAGCGACCAGAGTTCGGGGCGCTGCTCCTTGGGTTGCCACTGGCCGAAGCTGTCGCGGTGGCTGAAGATGCGTTCCTTGGCGCGCGCCTTTTCCTCGTCGCGACGTGCGCCGCCGATGAGGCAGTCGAAGCGGTGCTCCTCGATGGCTTCGAGCAGAGCCACCGTCTGGTGACCGTTGCGCGACTCGAGCGGCTCAGTCAGGCGGATCGTCCCCCGGCGGATGGAATCTTCCAAGTGGCCCACGACGAGGCGTTCGCCCATCTCGGCGATGCGGCGATCGCGGAACTCGATCACTTCGGGGAAGTTGTGGCCCGTATCGACATGCAGCAGCGGGAAGGGCAGGCGGCCCTCGAAGTCGCTGCCTTGCATACGCATCTTGAAGGCCTTCTCAGCCAGCCGCAGCACGACGCAGGAATCCTTGCCGCCGGAGAACAGCAGGGCGGGGCGCTCGAAGGCGCCGGCCACTTCGCGCAGGATGAAGATGGCTTCTTCCTCGAGCGCGTCGAGATGGCGCTGGTCCACGTGGGGCAGCAGGTGGTTCGGTTTCAGGGCGGCGTTCACTGCGGTGCTCCGATCATCGAGACGGCGGGTTGTTCTTGTTGCATCACGTGCAGCCCGCATTCCTTGGCGGACTCGTCTTCCCACCACCACCGGCCTGCCCGGAAAGGCTCGCCGACCGCGATGGCGCGCGTGCAGGGGGCGCAGCCGATGCTGGGCATGAATTCGTCGTGCAGCGGGTTGTAGGGCACGCCTTGCGCGGCGATGTAGTGCCACACGTCGCCCCAGGTCCAGTCGGCCAGCGGATTGAGCTTGAGGCGCCCAGCGTCATCCTGATCGCGCTCGGGCACTTCGCCGCGGGCATTGCTTTGCTCGCGACGCAGGCCGGTGACCCAGGCGCTGCGCTCCCCGAGCATGCGCGAGAGCGGTTCGAGCTTGCGGATGCCGCAGCATCTCTTGCGCAGCGGCAGGCTGCTGTACATGGCGCGCTCGCCGTGGCTGCGCACGAAGTCGATCACGGCCTCCTGTCTGGGGCGATAGACCTCGACCGGCAGCCCGTAGTGCTGTTCGATGCGGCCGATCAGCGCGACCGTCTCGTCATGCAGCATGCCCGTCTCCAGGGTGCCGATGGCGATGGGCAGTGCATGGCGAGCGATCAGGTCGGTGACGACCATGTCTTCGGCGCCCAGGCTGGTGGCCTGCACGATGTGCCCGGCGTGCTCGGCGGCTGCGTCTTTCAGCAAGGCGACCGTGCGCGCGAGCCCGGCGTCGAAACCCTGGGTGCGGCGGGCGTACAGGTCCACGGCATTCATGTCGTGAGCGCCCCGGTGTGGCGTCCCGACGCCGATGAGCGAACAACCCGGCTCATATCGCGGCACCCGGATTGTTGAACTCGACCACCGGCTCTCGAGCCAGTTCCTCGGCGGCGCCCGGCGGCAGCGCGAACAGCGGGCGGCTGTCGCGCACGTCCCCCTGATAGTGGGCGGGGAAGAAGCCCATGGCGCGCTCGGCTGCTTCGCGGCTCTCGCCGGCACGCAGCAGCACGGCGTCGAAGCCGGTGCGTGCGAGCAGCGGCATCATGTCCACCACAACCTCGCCCGTTGCGCGCACTTCGCCGCCGTAGCGAAAGCGTGTGCGCAGCAGCCGGGCCTGGCTGTAGGCGCGGCCGTCGGTCCACTTGGGAAAATGAAGCGCGATCAGGGCGAAGCGGGGCAGGTCGGCCTCGATCTCTTCGATATCCGCATCGTTGGGCACGACCACGCCCACCGGAAGATCGGCCGGCCATTGCGCCCGCACGCCGTGCCATTGCTGCAGGGTGAGCAGTTGCCCGCGGGCCGGCGTGATGCTCACCATCGGGCCGTCTTCGCCGCCCACGGTGCGCCACTCGTCGCGATGGCGATCGATGTACTTCATCATGCGGCCTCCGCTGTCTTCGCCGTGCTGCGCCGCACCGCATTGGCGGCCGACTTGAACGGCTCCAGGCCGACCCGCTTGACGGTGTCGATGAAGTGCTCGTTGGCTGCCGTGCGCTCGCCGCGGTAGGTCTCTATCACCGCCTCGATCACGTCGGCCACCTCGTCGGCGGCGAAGGACGGGCCGATCACCTTGCCCGCCACCACCTGTCCCTTGCCCATGCCGCCGGAGAGCACGGAGCCGTCGGTGCCGGCAAGCGAGACCTGGTACCACTCCTTGCCGTCCTTGTCGACGCCGAGGATGCCGATGTGGCCGCTGTGGTGGTGGCCGCAGGAGTTGATGCAGCCGCTGATGTGCAGGTCGATGTCGCCGATGTCGTAGAGCTCGTCGAGGTCGGCGTAGCGCTCGGTGATCTGCGCGGCCAGCGGGATCGAGCGTGCATTGGCCAGACCGCAGAAGTCGCCGCCGGGGCAGGCGATCATGTCGGTCAGCAGGCCGATGTTGGGTGTGGCGAAGGTGGCGTCGCGCGCGGCCTGCCACAGGGCGTAAAGATCGGCCTCGCGCACCCAGGGCAGTAGCAGGTTCTGGTCGTGGGTAACACGCGCTTCGCTGCCCGAATAACGCTCGGCAAGATCGGCTGCGGCTTCCATCTGCACGTCGGTGGCATCACCGGGGGCCAGGCCTGCGCGCTTGAGCGAGAGCGTCACCGCGCGGTAGCCGGCGAGCTGGTGACCGTGCACGTTGCGCTCGAGCCAGCGTCGGTAGGCGGCGGGCGGATCGGCCGGGGCGCCATCGCCGCTAGAGGCATGGGCCGCCACGCCCGGCGGCGGCTTGAAGCCCGCGGCGACTCGGTCGAACTCGGCCTGCGGAATGATCTGCGCGTCGCCATCGACGTCGCGGTTCAAGATTGCGTCGAATTCCTTTTCGACCTGATCGACGAAGCGCTGTCCCTCGGCCTTGACCAGGATCTTGATGCGCGCCTTGTACATGTTGTCGCGCCGGCCGTAGCGGTTATAGACGCGCACGATCGCCTCGATGAAGACGAGGATCTGCTGCCAGGGCAGGAACTCGCGCATGAGCGCCGCAGGAATCGGCGTGCGGCCCATGCCGCCGCCGGCCAGCACGCGAAACCCGATCTCGCCGGCGGCGTTCTTGTGCAGGTGCAGGCCGATGTCGTGCCAGTAGGTCGCGGCGCGGTCCTCGGCCGAGCCGGTCACCGCGATCTTGAACTTGCGCGGCAAGAAGGCGAATTCCGGGTGCAGGCTGCTCCACTGGCGCATCAGTTCGCAGTAGGGCCGGGGATCGACGTACTCGTCGGGCGCCACGCCGGCCAGCGCATCGCTGGTGATGTTGCGGATGCAGTTGCCGCTGGTCTGGATGCCGTGCATGTCCACGTCGGCCAGCAGCTCCATCACGTCGGCGGCACGTTCCAGCGGAATCCAGTTGTACTGGCAATTCTGGCGCGTGGTGAAGTGGGCGTAGCCGCGGTCGAACTCGCGCGCGATCCTGCCGAGCTGGCGTAGCTGCCGGCTGCTCAACTCGCCGTAGGGCACGGCGATGCGCGCCATCGGCGCATGGCGCTGGATATACCAGCCGTTCTGCAGGCGCAGCGCGCGGAACTCGTCCTCGCCCAGGGTGCCGGCGAGATTGCGCTCAAGCTGGTCGCGGAACTGCGCGGCGCGTTGGTGGACGAAGCGGCGGTCGAAGTCGGTGTATTGGTACATCGTCGTGTCTGCCGAAAAGTTTCAGTGAATGACCTTGAAGCCGGCGCCCAGCAACGAGGCGCAGAGCAGGCCGCGGACCAGTCGCTCGGGCATGCGGCGGGTGAGTTGGGCGCCGACCCAGATGCCGGGGATCGAGCCGATCAGCAGCGTGGCCAGCAATGCCCAGTCCACATGCCCAAGCGTGGCGTGACCGATGGCGGCCACGAGCGTGAGCGGCACAGCATGCGCAATGTCGGTACCAACCAGGCGCCGCGTTTCCAGACGCGGGTGGAGCAGCAGGATCAATGTGGCCCCGATGGCGCCCGCGCCGATCGAGGTGATCGACACCAGCACGCCGAGCAGCACACCCGAGGCGACGGTCCAGCCGGCCTTGCGCCTCTCCGGCAACCAGCGTTCCAGGCGCAGGCCGAGCCGGTGCCAAGTCGATTTAAAGGCCACGACCAGCGCGGTGAGCAGCAGCGCGATGCCGAGCGAGAACGTCAGTGCGCTGCCCCAGGCCTTGGTGATGCCTGTCAGGTGCATCAGCGCGACCATCGCGATGGCCGCCGGGAGGCTGCCGGCCAGCAATTGCAGCAGGATGCGGTTGTCGATGTGCTTGTGGCGCCAGTGCGCCACCGAGCCTGAAATCTTGGTCAGCCCGGCAAACCACAGGTCGGTGCCGATCGCCACTGCCGGGGGCAGCCCGAAGACGCCCATCATCAGCGGCGTCATCAACGAGCCGCCGCCGACGCCGGTCATGCCGACGATGGCGCCGACGCCGAAGCCGACGAGGACTGCGATGAGATCCATGGGGACTGCTGCGCTGCCGCAAAAAGTTGCCGAGATTCGACTGTACGGAGCGCATGCGCGAATGCGAACGACAGATAAATCGATTGCTTATCGCGGATCGGCATAACGGCGGCTCAAACGCCGCCGTTTGGCGGGGTAACTCGAAGCAGGGTGGCTGCCTCCCGGCATGCCCATCGGTCGCGCCAATAAAAACGGCCCGGGGCGAACCCCGGGCCGAAAGGTACCTGGAACCTGAGTTCGCGAGGTACCGAGGAGACAAGCTTTCGAAAAGGCGCCGGTGATACCGGCCACTCTCTTCAGATACTGCGTCGGCCTCCCGAATTCAAGAGGCAGAACCGAACTTTTTCAGTCGGTGCGCCGGACAACGGTGAGATGCTGTGCGTTATTTCCGCCGTGCTTCAAACGTCGAACGAGCGACTCGATCCGGCATTGCGGCTCAGCGGCTATCGCTCCCGAGCCGGTCCTGCTTTTAGCGGCGGGCCTTGGCGGTGGCCGCTTGCGAAGCCTTGACCGCGCTGGTGTTGATCGCCTGGAAGTTGGCTTCCGCCACGTCCTGCGCTTGCTTTGCGGCCTTGTGCACGCCTTCGAGCGCGTTGTTGGCGGCGGCAACCGCTGACTTCACCAGGGCGACGGCGTTCTCGCTGCCGGCCGGCGCGTTCTTGACGGCGGAGTCGACCGCGGCCATGAAGCCCTTCTGCGCTTCGGCCATCTTGCCTTCCGCGATCTTGTTCACTTCGGCGGTGGTGCCCGAAGCGATGTCGTACAGGTGGCGGCTGTAGGCGGCGGCCTTCTCGGCGGCCGGCTGGAGCAGGCTGGCTTGCAGGGCCAGGAGCTCTTGAGCGTCCTTCACCGACAGCGCGGCGCGGGTGTGGTCGGCAGCTTCGGTCATGCCGGCCTTGGCGACTTGCAGGTTCAGCGCGACGAGTTGCTCCATGCCTTCGAAGGCTTTGGAGGTCAGGCCGAACAGGGTCTCGACATTGGCTTTGTGGGCGGTCATCAGTTGTTCAGTGGTCAGCATTTTCGGTCTCCATTGAGGTTGCGGTCGGTTGCAGCAAGGAATCGATTGGTGCACTGCAACATAACGCAAGTATACGCAGGTTTTCCCGTGCGCAAGCACTTTTTGCTGCGCCGCACCATATAGAGGGGCATTGCGTAAAAAACACCGTTCTCCGGGAAGACAGCCCGGGTGCTCCGGATGCAGCGCACTCGCACAATGCCCGAGCCATGATGCAGGCGTATTACAGCGATCACTTCGTCTTGCCGTTGCCCGTGGGGCACCGGTTTCCGATGGCGAAGTACGCGCTGCTGCGCGAGCGCATCGCCGCTGAACTGCCGGCAGTGCGACTGATCGAGGCGCCCGTCGCAAGCGACGGCGAGCTTGCGCTGGCGCACGAACCGTCCTATGTGGAGGCCGTGACGCGCGGCCTGCTTGCACCGGCGTTACAGCGCGAGATCGGCTTTCCCTGGAGTGAGCGCATGGTCGAGCGGTCTCGCCGCTCGGTCGGCGCAACCATTGCGGCGGCACGGGCCGCATTGAGGGAAGGGGTGGCCGCCAATCTTGCGGGCGGTACCCACCATGCCCAGGCCGGGCGCGGTGCGGGCTACTGCGTGTTCAACGACATCGCCGTGGCGGCGCGGCTGATGCAGGCGGAATGGCACCGCACACCGCTGACGATGCCGCGCTCGCTGCTGCGCGTGGCGGTGATCGATCTGGACGTGCACCAAGGCAACGGCACCGCAGCGATCTTTCGCGACGACCCCAGCGTCTTCACGCTCTCGTTGCACGGCGCCAGGAATTTTCCTTTTCGCAAGGAGCCGGGCGACCTCGACATCGAACTGCCTGACGACTGCCGCGACGACGAATACCTGCAAGCCCTCGATGCCGCGCTCGCCACGCTGTGGGCTCGCCACGCTGACGCGGCTCCGGGCCTGGTGTTCTACCTGGCCGGCGCCGACCCGCACGAGGGTGACCGCCTCGGGCGGCTGAAGCTCAGCGCCGCAGGGCTCGCAGAGCGCGACCGGCGCGTCTTCGCCGCCTGCGCCGACCGGGCGATTCCGGTGGTGTTGACGATGGGTGGCGGCTACGGGCGCGTCATCGAAGACACGGTGGCCGTGCAACTCGCCACCTACCGCGCGGCGCTGCACTGCGCTCGTGCATGGCGCGGGCGCTCGGACTCGGGCTCTCATAATCAGCGGCCATGACCTTGCCTGCCGCCCACTCGACGATGCATTCTTCGCCCCCCGACCTGGCCGCCGTGCCCACTGAAAGCACCGCCGCCGTCGATGCGGCAATTGCTTCGCGGCGCTCGGTGCGCGCCTTCCTGCCGACGCCGATCCCCCGCGCCACTATTGAAGACATCCTGCGCGTCGCGGCGCGGGCGCCTTCAGGGACCAACACCCAGCCGTGGAAGGTGAGGGTGCTCACCGGCGCCTCGCTGGCGCGCCTGAGCGCGGCGCTGCTTGCCGTCCACGACGATCCGGCGCAGCTCGCCGAGCAGCGCGAGGAATACGCCTATTACCCACGCCAGTGGGCATCGCCCTACATCGACCGGCGCCGCAAGATCGGCTGGGATCTCTACAGCCTGCTCGGTATCGCCAAGACCGACAAGGCCGGCATGCATGCGCAGTTCGGCCGCAATTACGTGTTCTTCGATGCGCCGGTCGGCCTCGTCTTCACCATCGATCGCCTCCTGGAGCAAGGCAGCTGGCTCGACTACGGCATGTTCCTGCAGAACATCATGGTGGCCGCGCGCGGCCGGGGCCTCGACACCTGCCCGCAGGCCGCCTTCACGCCGTTTCACAAGGTGATCGAGCGCGAATTGCAGCTGCCCGAAACAGAGATGCTGGTGTGCGGCATGTCGCTCGGCCACGCGGCCCCCGACGCGGTGGCGAACAGGCTGGTCACCGAGCGCGAGCCCGTCGCCAGCTTCGCGCGTTTTCTCGATTGAGGCGGCTTGGCGACCGCCAGCCTGCCCGTCTTCGACGCTGCCGCCACGCGCGCGCTGTTGCCCGCAGCGGCGCTCGTCGAGGCGGTGATCCAGGCCATGCGTGCGCGCCGTGCAGGCTCGCTGAACGCACCCGAGCGTCTGGCGTTGCCACTGCCTGCTGAAGGCAGCTATCTCGTCATGCCGGCTGCCGATGCCGAGCTCGCCATCACCAAGCTCGTGACGGTTCATCCGCACAACTCCGGATGCGGCCTGCCGACGATCCAGGGGCTGGTCCTGGTCACCGACGCCGGGAACGGCCAACCGCTCATGCTGCTCGATGGCCCGACGCTGACCGCGCGCCGCACGGCAGCCGTCACGGCGCTGGGCCTGCGCGTGCTGTCGCGTCAGCCGCTGCGCTCGGTCGCTCTCGTCGGTACCGGCGCGCAGGCACTCGAGCATGCACGGCTGCTGGCGGAGCTCGGTGGGCTCGAACGCGTAGAGGTCGTCGGCCGCGATCAAGCTCGGGTGGCTGCGTTCGTCGATGCGGTCGTGCTGTCCTGCCCTGGCGTGCGGCTTCGAGCGGCGGTATCGATCGATGAAGCCCTCTCGCGAGTCGACGCTG
This sequence comes from Methylibium sp., assembly GCF_013817345.1. Taxonomy (GTDB): domain Bacteria; phylum Pseudomonadota; class Gammaproteobacteria; order Burkholderiales; family Burkholderiaceae_C; genus Methylibium. The sequence goes on along the minus strand of NZ_JACDCW010000036.1, from coordinate 8,438 downwards.
TCGTCACGCTGACCACGGCGACCCGTCCGGTACTGCCCGACGGTTTGCGCGACGAATTGCTGGTCGTCGGCGTGGGTGCTTTCCAGCCACACATGGCCGAGCTGCCGCCCTCGCTGCTGCGCTTGCGCGCCGTGGTGGTAGACGCGCTGCCCGGAGCCCGGCACGAAGCCGGTGATCTGATTCAAGCCGGTATCGACTGGGGGAGCGTCACCGAGCTGGTCGATCACCTCGACGTTTCGGGGGCGCCGGGACCAGCTCCCGTGTTCAAGACCGTGGGCCAGGCGGCCTGGGATCTCGCCGCAGCGCATGTCGCGGTAAACCAGGCGCGGTCCGGCGGCTGTTTCTGATTTCAATCAACAGGACGAAAGACATGAAAAAGGTTCTCGTGGCCCGCAAGGCCTTTCCCGACATCGTCGAGCGCTTGCGCGCGCATTTCGAGGTCGAGGTCAATCCGGACGACGCAGTCTGGACCAAGGCCCAGCTGATCGAGCGGCTGCAAGGCAAGGCGGGCGCCTTCACCACCGGCAGCGAGCGCATCGACGCCGAGGTGCTGGCGGCCTGCCCGGCGCTCGAGGCCGTGTGCAACATGGCGGTCGGCTACAACAACATCGACGTGGCCGCCTGCACCGCGCGCGGCATCGTCGTTACCAATACGCCCGACGTGCTGACCGAGACCACCGCGGACTTCGGCTTCGCGCTCATGATGGCGGCGGCGCGCCGCATCGCGGAGTCGGAGCGCTACCTGCGCAGCGGCGCGTGGAGCAAGTGGCACTACGACCAGTTCGCGAGCCCCGACGTGCACGGCACCACGCTGGGCATCCTGGGCATGGGCCGCATCGGCCAGGCGATTGCGCGCCGCGGCGCCCTGGGCTTCGGCATGCAGGTGATCTATCACAACCGTTCGCGCTGCACGCCGGAGATCGAGGCCGAGGTGAAGGCCTGCTACGTCGACAAGGCCACGCTGCTGCGCGAGGCCGACCACCTGGTGCTGGTCGTGCCCTATTCGCCCGCCTCGCACCATGCGATCGGCGCTGCCGAGCTGGCCTTGATGAAGCCGAGCGCGACGCTCACCAACATCGCCCGCGGCGGCGTGGTGGACGACGCCGCACTGGCCGAGGCGCTGAAGGCCGGCCGCATCGCCGCTGCCGGGCTCGACGTGTTCGAGGGCGAGCCCAAGGTGCATGCGGGCCTGCTGGACGTGCTCAACGTCGTGCTCACGCCGCACATCGCGAGTTCTTCCGTCACGACGCGGCGTGCAATGGCCAGCCTGGCCGTCGACAACCTGATCGCGGCACTCGGACACGGCCCGCAGGCCGGCGCTCCGCCGACGCCGGTGAATCCCGAGGTGCTGACGACCCGTTGATGCGCTGAAGCCCGATTGCCGCGTCATGATCCGACGGGAGCGGTGAGCGGAGCGGCCGGGGCCGCGAACGCCTGCGACACTGGGGCCACGATGCGTGGCCCCTTTGCTTTCCCGCGACTGGCGACCGCGCTGCTGCTCGTGCTGGGAGCCGCCGTCGGCGCATCGGCGGCGACGGTGCAGGTCGGCTCCAAGCGCTTCACCGAGTCCTATCTGCTGGGCGCGATCGTCGCCGAGACGCTGGCTCGCGCCGGCGTGCCGGCCGAGCATCGGCCCGGATTGGGCAACACCGCCGTGCTCGAACAGGCGCTCTCCAGCGGCAGCATCGATGTCTATCCGGAGTACACCGGCACCATCGTCCGTGAACTGCTGAAGCGCGAGGGCGATCCTTCGCTGGACCAGCTCAACGACTGGCTCGCGCCACGCGGCCTGAAGGCCACCGTGCCGCTGGGCTTCAGCAATAGCTACGCCTTGGCGCTGCGCGAGGCCGACGCAGCGCGCCTTGGCCTTGAAACCATCTCCGACCTGAAGCGCCCGGCCGCGCAGGGCCTGCGCCTGGGCCTCTCGCACGAGTTCCTCGGCCGTACCGACGGCTGGCCGGCGCTGCGTCGTGCCTACGGCCTGCCGTTCGCGTTTCCTGCCGGTCTGGATCACGGCCTGGCCTACACCGCCCTGGCCGAGGGCCAGGTCGATGTGATCGACCTCTACTCGACCGACGCCCGGCTGGCGAGCGGCGCCTTGCGCGTGCTGCGCGACGATCGCCGCTTCTTTCCCTCCTACGAGGCGGTGCTGCTGATGCGCGCCGGCCTCGACGCCGCAGCGCTGCAGACGCTGGCCGGGCGCATCGACGCGCCGCGCATGATCGCGCTCAATGCGGCGGTCGAACTCGATCGCCGGCCCTATGCCGAGGTGGCGCGCGAGTTCGTCGCCGGCCTGTCGAAGCCCGGCGAGGCTGCGCGACCGAAGCCAGGCGACGCTGATGCACCACAGCCGGTCGCCGATGCCGCGCAGCGCACTCCTTCGCAGCAGAGTACCGGCGCGCGTTTCTGGCAGCGGCTTTGGGCACCGGATTTCTGGCGCCTCACCGGCCAGCACCTGACGCTCGTGTTCGGCTCGCTGGCGCTGGCCGCTGCGCTCGGCGTGCCGCTGGGCGTGCTGGCCTGGCGGCAACCGGCGCTGGCGCAGACCGTGCTGGGTGTGGTCGGCGTGATCCAGACCATCCCGTCGCTCGCGATGCTCGCGTTCCTGATCGTGCTGATCGGCGGCATCGGCTTCGTGCCGGCGCTGCTCGCTCTCTTCCTGTATGCGCTGCTGCCGATCGTGCGCAACACGCATGCCGGGCTGGTCGGCGTGGGCTCGGAGCTGTCGGCGGCTGCGCAGGCGCTGGGCCTCACGCGCGGGCAGCGCCTGCGCCACGTCGAGCTGCCGCTGGCCATGCCGACCTTGCTGGCCGGCGTGCAGACCGCCGCGACGATCAATGTCGGTACCGCGACGATGGCCGCGTTCATCGGCGCCGGCGGCTACGGCGAGCGCATCGTCGCCGGCCTCGCGCTCAACGACACGGCGGTGCTTCTGTCCGGCGCGGTGCCCGCCGCTTTGCTGGCGCTGCTGCTGCAGGGCGCGTTCGAGGCGGCGTTGCGCCTGCTTCGCCGCCGCTGAAGCCGCTGCGACAATTCCGCCGATGGATTGGATGCTCCCCACGCTGCTGGCCCTGGCCGCGCTGAATCTGTTGCTGGTTGCCTGGCTCGCGCTGCGCCGCGGCGAGGCGCGCGCCCGGCAACGCTTCGAGGAAACGACGCAGGCCGCACTGCGGGACGCCAGCGAACGGCTCGCGCGCGAACTGCGCGATGAACTCGGCCGCGGCACCCAGTCTCAGCGCGACGAGGTCGCGCGCAGCGGTGACATGCTGCGCAGCGAAATCGATCGCAGCTCGGCGGCAACCCGTACCGAGCTTGGCATCACGCTGGCGACCTTTCAGCAGACGCTGTTCGCCCAGCAAGGCGATGTGGCGCGAACGCAGAACGAGCAAATCGACAGTTTCCGCACGCAGCTCGCGGCGACCCAGCAGATGCTGGCCGACACGCTGCGTGCGACCACGATCGCACTGGGCACGCAGGCGCAGGGCGCGCGTGAGGCGCAGGACGCCGGGCTGGGCCGCATGGCCGAGCAGCAGGCGGCGAGCCTCAAGCGCTTTGCCGATGCGCTGGGCGAGCAGTTGCGCGCGGTGTCCGACGCGACCGAGCGCCGCCTGGTCGAGATGCGTGCTGCGGTCGAGACGAAGCTGCAAAGCATCCAGGCCGACAACGAGAAGAAGCTCGAACAGATGCGCGCCACGGTGGACGAGAAACTGCACGCCACGCTCGAGCAGCGCCTGGGCGAAAGCTTCAAGCAGGTGGCGGAGCGGCTCGAGCAGGTGCACCGCGGCCTGGGCGAGATGCAGACGCTGGCGCAGGGCGTGGGCGACCTCAAGCGCGTGTTGACCAACGTCAAGAGCCGCGGCGTCTTTGGCGAGGTGCAGTTGGCCGGACTGCTGGAGCAGGTGTTCACGCCCGAGCAGTACGCCACCAACATCGCCACGGTGCCCGGCAGCAGCGAACGGGTCGAGTTCGCGATCCGCCTGCCGGGCCGCAGCGAGGACGGTGCGCCGCTGTGGCTGCCCATCGACGCCAAGTTCCCGCGCGAGGACTACGAACGCCTGCTCGATGCGCAGGACCGCGCCGACAAGGAGGCGGCCGACGCCGCCGGCAAGGCGCTCGAAGTGCGCATCCGTGACGAGGCGCGCAGCATCGCGCTGAAGTACGTAGCGCCGCCGCACACAACCGACTTCGCGATCCTGTTCCTGCCTACCGAGGGCCTGTATGCGGAACTGCTGCGCCGTCCCGGACTGATGGAACTGCTGCAGCGAGAGCACCGCGTCTCGCTGGCCGGGCCCACCACCTTGCTGGCCATGCTCAACAGCCTGCAGATGGGCTTTCGCACCCTGGCGCTGGAAAAACGCAGCTCGGAAGTCTGGAAAGTGCTGGGCGCCGTCAAGACCGAGTTCGGCCGTTTCGGTGCCGTGCTCGCCAAGACCCGCAAGAAGCTCGAAGAGGCCACCAGGACCATCGACGACGCCGGCGTGCGCACCCGCGCGATCGATCGGCAACTGCGCGCGGTCGAGGCCTTGCCGGAGGCGCAGGTGCGTGCCCATCTGCCGCTCGACGCCCTGATCGCCGATGCGGACGAAACAGATGAAAGCGCTGCGGCTGCCGATTCTTCGGACCCTGCGGACGCGGCTCCGACCGCCGGCACGAGCCCACCGGCACTGAGCCGCCTGCTCTGAAATGGCGACGAATGGCGGCGGCTCCGTCGAGCGGCAGCGACACGCGCCGCCCGATCGCGCTGATCGGCGGGCGGATCTGCCTGCAGCCGGCGCGTGGCCGGCCAGGCAGCTCGGAGCCAGCGGGGCAGACGGTGAAGGAAGCCGGACTCAGTAGACCAGCCGGTCCGGGCGAATGTCGCGCAGGATGGTGGTGGCGATCTCCTCGATCGACTTGTGCGTCGAGCTGAGCCAGGCAATGCCCTCGCGGCGCATCATCGCCTCGGCCTCGGCCACCTCGAAACGGCAGTTGTCCAGCGAGGCGTACTTGCTGTCGGGCCGGCGCTCATGGCGGATCTTGGCGAGCCGCTCGGGCGCGATGGTCAGGCCGAAGCACTTGGCGCGGTGCGGTGCCAGCGGCTTGGGCAGTGCGCCGCGATCGAAGTCCTCGGGGATCAGCGGATAGTTCGCGGCCTTCACGCCGTGCTGCATGGCGAGATAGAGCGAGGTCGGCGTCTTGCCCGAACGGCTCACGCCGACGAGGATCACATCGGCGATATCGAGGTTCTTCGACGACTGGCCGTCGTCGTGCGCCAGCGAGAAGTTGATCGACTCGATGCGGTCGGTGTATTCCTGGCTCTGCGAGGCGTCGGTGAAGCGGCCGACCCGGTGGTTGGACTTGGCGCCGAACTCGATCTCCAGCGGCTCGACGAAGGCGCGAAACATGTCGAGCACCATGCCGTGCGACTGCGACACCAGCGCAAGCAGCTCGGCATCGACCAGGGTGGTGAAGACGATCGGCCGCTTGCCCTCGCGCTCGGCGGTGCCGTTGATCTCGCGCACCACCTGGTGGGCCTTGTCGGCGCTGTCGATGAAGGGCCGGCGCACATGGCGCGGCTTGGCGGCGAACTGCGCCAGGATCGAATTGCCGAAGGTCTCGGCAGTGATTCCGGTGCCGTCTGAGACGAAGAACACGGTGCGGTTGGGCATGGGCTGTGAGAGGAAACGCACGGAATCGGGCCCGTACAATCTAAATCAACTTTCGCCCGCTGCCACACCATGAGCCCCGCGCCGACACAAAAAGAACAAAACGGCGTACGCGCGGCCGGTGAGCGTCGAGCCTTCTGGCCGCATGTCGTGGGACATGACGCGGGCGACCCGGTTTCATCACCTCCCGGAGCTTTCCCACCATGTCCACCATCGATGCGACCGCCCTGGTCGTCCCGCTCGAAACCCTGAGAATGACCGATGTCGAGGCGGTCGGCGGCAAAAACGCCAGCCTCGGCGAAATGATCAGCCAGCTTGCCGCCTCGGGCGTGCGGGTGCCCGGCGGCTTCGCCACCACGGCGCATGCCTTTCGCGAGTTCGTTCGGCATGACGGACTCGCCGGGCGTATCAGCGCCCGACTCGCCGCTCTAGACACGAACGACGTGCGCGCCCTTGCCGAGGCTGGCGCGCAGATTCGCGGCTGGGTCGAAGCGCAGCCTTTTCCCGCCGATTTCGAAGCGGCGATCCGCGAATCCTTCGCCGCGCTGACCGCAGGCAATGCCGACGCTTCGTTCGCCGTGCGCTCCTCGGCCACCGCCGAAGACATGCCCGACGCCAGCTTCGCCGGTCAGCAGGAAACCTTCCTCAACGTGGTCGGCATCGACGAGGTGCTGCCGAAGATGCGCGAGGTATTTGCCTCGCTCTACAACGATCGCGCCATCAGCTACCGCGTACACAAGGGCTATGCGCACGACGACGTGGCACTGTCGGCCGGCGTGCAGCGCATGGTGCGCTCCGATCTCGGTGCAGCCGGCGTCATGTTCACGATCGACACCGAGTCGGGCTTCAAGGATGTGGTCTTCATCACCTCCAGCTACGGCTTGGGCGAGACGGTGGTGCAGGGCGCCGTGAACCCCGACGAGTTCTATGTCCACAAGCCGACGCTGGCGGCCGGCAAGCTCGCTGTGATCCGCCGCAACCTCGGCTCCAAGCTCATCAAGATGGAGTTCGCGAGCACCGAGGAGCACGCGAAGACGGGCGAGCTGGTCCGCACAGTGGACACCGCCCACGAGCAGCGCAACCGCTTTTCGTTGAGCGATGCCGACGTCACCGAACTGGCGAAGTACGCAATCATCATCGAGCAGCACTACGGCCGCGCGATGGACATCGAATGGGGCAAGGACGGCAGTGACGGCAAGCTCTACATCCTGCAGGCGCGGCCCGAGACGGTGAAGAGCCAGGCCGAAGGCAAGGCCGAGCAGCGCTTTCGACTCAAGGGGCAGGGCACCGTACTGGCCGAAGGCCGGGCGATCGGGCAGAAGATAGGCACCGGCCCCGTGCGCGTCGTGCAAAGCATTGCCGACATGGACCAGGTGCAGACCGGTGACATTCTGGTCACCGACATGACCGACCCGAACTGGGAGCCGGTGATGAAGCGGGCTTCGGCCATCGTCACCAACCGCGGCGGGCGCACCTGCCATGCGGCCATCATTGCGCGCGAACTCGGCATTCCAGCGGTGGTCGGTTGCGGCGATGCAACCGAGACCCTGCGCGAGGGCGCACTGGTCACCGTGGCGTGCTCCGAGGGCGATACCGGCTACGTGTACGACGGCCTGCTCGAGACCGAAATCACTGAAGTGCAGCGCGGCGAACTGCCCGTGTGTCCGGTGAAGATCATGATGAACGTCGGCAACCCGCAGCTCGCCTTCGACTTTGCGCAGATGCCGAACTCCGGAGTCGGCCTGGCGCGGCTCGAATTCATCATCAACAACGCCATCGGCGTGCACCCGAAGGCCGTCCTCGACTATCCGAACATCGATGCCGACCTGAAGAAGGCGGTCGAATCCGTGGCGCGCGGCCATGCTTCGCCGCGTGCGTTCTACGTCGACAAGCTGGCCGAAGGCATCGCCACCATTGCGGCCGCCTTCTGGCCCAAGCCGGTGATCGTGCGCCTGTCCGACTTCAAGTCCAACGAGTACAAGAAGCTGATCGGCGGCTCGCGTTACGAGCCCGAGGAAGAGAACCCCATGCTGGGCTTTCGCGGCGCTTCGCGCTACATCAGCGCCGAGTTCGGCGAAGCGTTTGCAATGGAATGCGAGGCGCTCAAGCGCGTGCGCCACGACATGGGTCTGGTCAACGTCGAGATCATGGTGCCGTTCGTGCGCACCTTGAAGCAGGCCGAGCGCGTGGTCGGCATGCTGGCCGAGCGCGGGCTCGAGCGCGGTGTGAACGGGCTGAAGGTCATCATGATGTGCGAGATCCCCAGCAATGCGATCCTGGCCGAGGCCTTCCTGGAGCACTTCGACGGCATGTCGATCGGCTCGAACGACCTGACCCAACTCACCCTCGGGCTGGACCGCGACTCCGGCCTGGAGTTGTTGGCGGCCGACTTCGACGAACGCGACCCTGCCGTGCAGGCGTTGATCTCGCGCGCCATCAAGGCGTGTCTCGCCGCCGGCAAGTACGTCGGCATTTGCGGTCAAGGGCCGAGCGATCATCCGGACTTCGCCGACTGGCTGGCCGACGAAGGCATCGCCTCGATTTCGCTCAATCCCGACACCGTCGTCGAAACCTGGCAGCGCCTGGCAGCGCGCTGACCGCCGGCTCGGAGCCTGCAAATGCAGGCTTGGTGAAAAGGCATTTCTCCACCGAAGCGGCCCGAAAGGGCCGCTTTTTCATGGGCGTCGCGGGTAAGCACTGAGGCGAGGGTGCCGACGCGGCCGCTTCGAGTCAGTTTGTCGTAAGCCCAGGTTTCAAAATGACACCAACCCCTCGGAGCGCCATGCTGCTGCT